>JADGER010000219.1 GCA_016744315.1 Sulfurovaceae bacterium | reverse complement strand
AAGTCTATTTTCAGATACTTCTACAGATATTTTAATTCGTGATATAGGGTCATTCCATCTAAAATAGCCATCAAGAAGTTCTTGGATAATTAAAAATGGATGGGTACTTAAACCATTAGTTACAAAACGATAAGTATGCTCTGTATGTCCAAAGCGTTTATATTCAGCAAATTTTGTATGAAAGCCCCCTACTATATCAAGACCTTTTTTACTAAAAAAGTTAAAAGGAGCACCACCATACATAGCTTGGATAATATGATAACCGTTATGCTCTATAACTCCTTGCTTATTTCTAATTCGTCTTGCTTCAAAAAGTGAAAAATGATGAATATTAAGAGCCTGTGAAAGTTTGATATGAATATCAAATACCTCAGGATTAAGAAGCTCTATATCATCTTCTATAAAAAAATAGTAATCATAATCACCAAAAGATTCTATAATTCTATTTTTGGAAATACCCACACCTTCATTCGATTCAGAATAGACAAGTGGAACATTATGAGCTTGACAATATGCAAGAGTATCGCTGTCACTTCCATCAAGACTCACTACAAAATCATACTCTTCATTAGATTTAGCAAACTCTATATAATCCCATATAAATGATTTAACTAACTCAGCACTATTATATGTATTTATACAGATAAGATTTTTCATATACTATCACTCCAATAATTTACAGATATTATATCAAATTTAACAAAAAAGTAGACTTCTTCACAAGAGTATAAAGTAAAATATTTTGGTATAATATTTTATTAAAAATATTAATTTTATAAGGAAAATAGATGGATCATTTAGTAGCATTACTTACTAATCCTTGGATAATGGTGCCTGTTCTTATCCTATTTATTGGTGAGTATATACCTTATACCAAAATAGTATGGCAAAAAATTGGACTAAAAATCAAAAGCTTTGGTGAGTGGTTTTTATTAAAATATGAGAACAAACTCTATAGCACAAAAGAGCATTGGAGTGAAAACAAAAAAATAGAGTTACAGCTTAATAATATATTTGCAAGAATACTCTTTTTTACACTCTCTGCTTTTATTGTAATTTTTTTAGAGATATTTTGGGAACTAGGCTTTAAAGGGATTACAAAATCCTTAGAGAAATCACGCATAGCTCATTATGCAGAAGTCAAAATAAAGACTATGCCAAACTGGGTAGTTTTAGCTCTTTTTGGAGCACCCTTTATTTTTATGGAACTTATTGGTATTTTTGCATTAGCTGCTTTTGTCTCAGGGCATATTTGGATAGGTATTGGGTTATACCTTTTTAAAGTACTCTTTTTTATCCCTGTACATTTTGTCTTGCATGTGGGTGAAGCACAACTTATGGCAATACCATGGTTTAAACGCCGTTATGATATAGTAATAGCTACACTCAACTGGTTCAAAAGATCACAATCTTATGTCAAAATACATAATATATCAGAGACAGTAAAGGCATATATTCTTGCTTTTAAAAATAGGTTTACTCAGACTATTATACTTCTAAAGAAAGCATTTGAACATGATGATATTTTATCACCAGAATGTGAAGCAGTTCGACTAGAAATAAGCACATCTTCTCTTCTCGAAGATCAAAAACAGCAACTCTATAAAAAGTTTTTTGATTGTGTAAATAACCATATCAAAAATAAATCTCAAAATATTAAGGAGCAGTAAAATGAAAAAAGAAACACCTGTAAAAGGCAATAATAAAAACTGGGGCATGATAGGTATTAACTTAGCACTATCACTTATCTCTGTATATCTATTTGAATTTTGGTTTAAAGAGGTTATTGCATTAGAAAACATGGTTCAAAAAGTGGAAAATATAGCTATTGTTATACTCACGGCAGTCACCTATTTTATAGCAAAAACATACTATATAAAAGGGGTTGCAAATACAGCCAAAAAGATTTTAATCTTACTTGGGCTTTCAGCTTCAATATTAGGTCTCATGCTACTCTCTGTCAAAGTACCAGCAGATGCTATCTATCCATTTAGTGGAGTACTTTTGGTAAGTATTGCATTTTATATGCTCTCTTTAAGTGCTGGTACACTTAATACCATTGGTATCGTAGGATTAGCACTTATTTTTGCAATACCTATTACTTTTTTGAAATGGTTTAATACTATTGGATGGGACATGACTATAGAGCTTACTCAATTTTCTATATTTATTATCTTGTTTTTAGGTGGAACTTGGTCACAAATTAGATCTGCTATGCATGGTATTAGAGGAGTCAACTCTACTGAATCAGGTATCGGTGATGAGGGAGACGGAGATGGTGACACAGGAAACGAATAAAAGAGTATCACACTCTTTTATTACTCTCAAGGCTTGGCTACATAAACATATTATAGGCATTACTATGCTTATATCACTCCTATTTTTATTTTTTTTACTTTACTTTTTTGGATGGTGGGAGACACTTGGTATTCTCTTTTTAAAATTTGGACTTGGTGCCAAAGTAGCAGGAGCCAAAACACTTACACACGCCATTATCAAAGCAGGTGGCAAAAAAGCTATACTTATAGCTACTGCGGGTATGCTCACTAAAAGACATATTATAGATATTCTCTCTCGATTTTTTACAGAACACTCTGTTAATCGATACAAAAAAAATCTTACACTCGTACTGAAAAAAAAATTTGATGAGATCAAAGAGTCAACCCTTGCCAAAAAACTAAAAGCCTTTGGAAGTATGCTACTCTCTATTCCTATGGTTTACTTTTTTTGGACAAAAGTTTTGGGTACTGCTATCCAAAAATTTATGTATGCAATTTTTTTACCACTTATAACACTCTTTTGGAATCTTCTTGTAACAAGTTTTAATTTTATAAGTTTTATATTTCAAGTATTTATGCTAAATCTACTTTTGGATACCTTGGCAAGATATAAGATTGGACAAAAAATTTTAATGCTTATAGATACTTTGGTCTATCTTATCGGAAATATTCTAAACTTTTTTAATACAATACTCACTTATATTGGTGTAGATCCTAAAGCTTGGCTTGTTAAACTCTCAAATATATTTAATAAATGGCTAGAGTCTATATTAGACCATGGTCTTAACTCTGTTAGTAGACTCTATAATAAAAGAAAAAGATATATAAATATTGTAGAAGACCTATCTGAGACACGCTATCTTACACAGCAACTTAGGAGAGATAGAAAAAGTACAAATTGGAAACATATTAAAAAGATTTTTGAACGAGTTGTCCTCAAAAAAAGATACTGGAGAGAATCAAGAGCAAAACGAAGCAAACGCT
>JADGER010000045.1 GCA_016744315.1 Sulfurovaceae bacterium | reverse complement strand
CAGTTAAGTGTGCAAAACTGCGATAATGGTACAAAATTTTGTATCCAATTAAAATCTAAAGCGAGAGAGTAAGATGGAAGCTATACATACGCGTTTATCTACACATACGGTATTGGTTGCAGAAGATGACCCAAGTACTCTCAAATGGCTTGTGCGTGTTCTCAAAATATACTTTAAAGAGGTCTATAGCAGTACAAATGCAATGGATGCATTAGAGATATTTACGAAGAGGCCCACAGATATTATCATTGCTGATATTCAGATGCCAGAAGTAGATGGTCTGAGTTTTTTACATAAAATATCTATGATTTCACCTCATACACTTCGTGTAGTTATGACAGCATTTAACTCTCAACCCTACTTAAATCGTGCTGTTGAATCAGGGGTACACCTATATCTCAAAAAACCTATAGATATAGATGAACTGCTCGTAGCCCTAGCATCACATATGCCAGAATCTATGAGTATACCAACAATCTCTAATCTAGGAAAGGGACTCCATTATGATATGCAAAAAAAGATGGTGTATAGAGAACTTCAAGCGATTAAACTGACCAAAAAGGAGTTACTACTTCTCGAACTGCTTCTCAAAAATAGATATGGGGTTGTCAGTTTAGATATGATAGAGCAGAATTTGTATGATGATCCCATCAGTGATGATGCTATGCGTATGGTTATAGTCGGTCTACGAAAAAAACTCTACTCTTCACTTATCGAAAACCTCAAAGGCTTGGGATACCGTCTCAATATCTCTTGAGAATCTTATAAAAACCTTATCAATCACTTATTAATACCTTTTAAACTTTTGCTACTATCACTCTATACAAAATAAAGGAGTGCTATATGAAGAAGAAAATCCTTATAGTTGGTGGTGGTACCGCTGGAACCATGACAGCTAATAACCTTGTAAACAAACTTATGCCAGAAATTGACCGCGGAGAGATAGAAATCACTATGATTTCAGACTCAAAAATCCATGTTTATCGTCCTGGTGCTATGTATGTTGCGTTTCACAAGGCTGCAGGTCATGAGTTTATCCGTGATCAACGCTCACTGCTTATGTTAGAAGTCGCTTTCAAAGTTGATAAAGCCGTAGAGATAAATAGTAAAGAAAACTTCGTAAAAGGAGCTAGTGGAGAGATATATAACTATGACTTTCTTGTATTAGCCACAGGATGTGAAGTTGCACCTGAGCGAATCCCTGGACTCAAAGAGGGTGGAGACTGGTTCTATAGTTATGAAGGTGCCAAAAAAATTGCTAGAAAATTTGAAAAGCTTAAAAAAGGAAGAGTTTTAGTCACTGTAAATTTTCCTAAAACACCAGATATTCCTCACCAATGTGGTATCGCACCAGTTGAGACAACGATGATGTTACATGACTTCTTGGTAGAAAAAGGTGTGCGTGATGATGTAGAGATAGTATATTCATATCCCACAAAATCACAAGCTGTAGAAAATGGACTGTTTTTACAAGCACCAACATCAGAAGTGCTTCCAAGTATCTTTGATAGTATAAATGTAAAATACAAAACAAGTTTTACACTCTCCAAAGTTGACCCTGATAAAAAGATAGCATATTCGCAAGAGGGTGAAGAGATGGAGTTTGATATTTTGATGTCCACACCACCATTTATCGCTGCTGAAGTTATCCGTACATCTGGATTATCTCAAGCACTTGATAACGAGGGTTGGTTACCAACTGATAGAAAGACACTTAAAGTAAAAGGTTTAGACAATGTTTATACTTTAGGTGATACTGTAGATTTATCAGTTTCAAAGGCTGGTGGTACTATTCATAATCAAGTAGATGTACTTATAGCCAATATCGCTGGTGAACTTCGTTATGGTTATCCAACAGAGTCTTATGATGGAAAAGTAATTGCCATCGCACAGATGGGACTACAGTGTGGTATGCCACTATGGTATGATTATGAAGAAGATGTGAAACCAACACCGTGTAGTAAACTAGGTAGTTTTGTGCGTTTAGGTTTTAACAAAAGTTTATATTGGGCTGCCGCACGCGGTATGTTATAGGAGGATTATTATGAGTGAAGAAGTAAAAGTAAAAAAAACTGCAGCAATGCAAGAGCTTGAAGATAAAATGACAATGTTAGTACAAACAGGAAGACTTGATAACTTAATCGATTTACTTGCTGTTACATCTGACCAAATAGAGATGACTACAACTCCAATAGTTGAAAAAATGGTTCACTCTATAGACAATATCGCAAGTGCAGGATTTGTAACAGAAAATGCTGTAAGATATGCAAAAAGAGAGAGTGCAAAAAACGAAGTCCCAAGTCTTTTTGGTATGTTGAAATTACTAAAAGATGAAGATACAAGAAAAGGATTGGCATTTATGCTCAATCTAACCAAAGGTATTGGTAAACAGATGTAAATTTACATAGTAGTCATATCTTTCATCCTTGTATATGGCTACTATATTTAATTTTAGTTTTTAGGAGATTGGGATGTGCTAAAATAGAGAAAAGTAAAACTTAATCCCTCATTTACCAACTATTAGATAAAATCACGCTATATCAAATAGAGGAATATTACCTATGACACAGCCATTGCTTATAGAGATAGGAGTCGAAGAACTTCCTGCCTTGCCACTACTGAAAATTCTAAAAAATATTGAAGCATCTTGGGGAGCTATCCTCAAAGAGCATCAGCTTTCTAGTTCGTTTGAGTTTATCTATACACCTAGACGATTGGTGCTTTTGCATAATAGTATGCCCACAAAACAAGATGATAGTACTATAGAACTTTTTGGACCTCCTGCTGGAGTGGCTATCAAAGATGGTGTGCCTACCAAAGCAGCTGAAGGTTTTGCACGAAAATGTGCTGTGAGTTTTGATGCGTTATCCAGAGCTACAAAAGGCAATAGAGAAGTTCTTTATTATAAAGAAGAGAAAGTAGGGAGTGATACAAGTACGCTACTTTCCAAGATGATACAGAAGTGGATAGCTTCTATGAATTTTGGGAAGATGATGCGTTGGGGTGATAGAAGTGAAGAGTTTATCCGTCCTATCCGATGGTTGCAAGTGCGTCTAGGAGATGAGATTATACCCATAGAGTTATTTGGTGTGAAAAGCTCATCATATACTTTTGTGCATAGAATGGTAAGTCTTAACCCTGTGGAAGTGCCGTCTATTGCTGAGTATGAAGAGATAGTAAATAATGGTAAAGTAATGCTAAGAGCCAAAGAGAGAGAACAAAGAATTTTGGCTCAGTTTGACGCACTTGAATCTGAACATGGCATAACAATAGAAAGAGATAGAGGACTGTTAGCAGAGATTGTAGCAATCACCGAAAATCCAGAGGCACTTCTTGGTAGTTTTGACAAGAGTTTCTTAGAGCTTCCTCCAGAAGTTATTATTACATCTATGAAAGAACATCAACGCTATTTTGCTGTTTTTGAGTCAGGGAAATTAACACATAAATTTATTGTAGTAAGTAATGGTGTTACTGATGATTATAGTAAGATTATTGCAGGAAATGAGAGAGTCCTAAAGCCTAGACTTGCAGATGGTATGTTCTTTTATTACAATGACCTCAAAAGAGGGTTGAAAATTGATGGCTTAGAAAAGATACAATTTATGGATGGTTTAGGTTCACTCAAAGACAAAATTCATCGTGAATCTAATATTGCTATGCGTCTTTTGACTCGCTATATTTCACAAGTCCAAGCAGAAACAGGTAAAGAGAGTGCAGTTTTAGAACTACTTATGGATAAAGCAGTCAAATTAGCCAAAGCAGACCTTACAAGTGAAATGGTATATGAGTTTACAGAACTTCAGGGACTGATGGGATATTATTATGCTAAGTCCTTAGGCGAAGACCCATTAGTTTATAATGCTATCAAAGAGCAGTATATGCCAGTAGGTGAGGGTGCAGAGTTACCAAACTCTATATTCTCTTCTATTGTGGCTATTTCTATTAAACTTGACACACTTCTAGGACTCTTTAGTATAGGTAAGATTCCTACAGGATCTAAAGATCCTTTTGCATTAAGACGAGCCGTGAATGGAATTGTGCGTATTGTTACAGAGTATAATCTTTCGTTTGAGATTGATGAGGTAATAGGATTAATAGCAGATGAGTATAGTGATTTTGAGAGAGTTTTGCTTACAGATTTTATTATTGAACGGATTAAAAAATCTATAGATGCAAATCCATCAGTGATTGTGGCTGTTTTGGCTACAGGAGAAAGAGATATTAATAATATAGTCAAAAAAGTACAAGCCCTTGACGCAATTACTGCTACAGAGATATTTAAAGAGCAGTTTTCAACATTTAAAAGAGTTGCAAATATTTCTAAGGATATAGATTTAACAACAAGTCTAGCCATAGATACAGCACTTTTTGAGGGTGAAGCAGAAAAGAAACTTTATAGTAGCTATCAAGAGGTTATCAAAAAAGAGTACAAAGATTACAAAAGTAACCTAGAAGGACTCTTTTCTCTCAAAGAGGTATTAGATACCTATTTTGATGATGTAATGGTCAATGTGGAAGAAGAAAATATTAGAACTAATAGACAAAATATGATAGCTTCTATTTATCGTAGTTTTAGAGAAATTGCAGATATAAAAGAGGTAACGAGCTAAACTATATTAGCTCGTTTTTTTGCTTTTGCTAGTACATTAAATTCAATTACAAAACATGCACCACTCTCTTCGTTATGAACAGAGAGTTTTGCTCCATGTTTATGGGCTATTTGCATACTCATAAACAGACCAATTCCTGTTCCTTTTCCTTTGGCTTTGGTTGTAACATTTGCTTCAAAAAGAGTATCTAATACATTCAAAGGAATACCTCCAGCATTATCTTTTATTTCTAGTCTAGGTTTATTATCTTGGCTAATAAGAGAGATAGAGATAAGTCGTTTTTGTGTTTGTTTCTCATTAAAAGCATCTTTAGAGTTATTAATTATATTTAAAACTAGATGTTTAAACTCATTTTTGAAACCAAAAACATCTATAGTATCACTTTGAAGAATCTCTATAGTAATAGAGTTTTTCATAAATTCATCTTTGGTCAAGAAGAGTACAGAATTGATTGCATCCAAAAGTTCAAAATGCTCTTCTTCTTTGTTGGGGCGGAAAAAAGTACGAAATTCATCAAGTGTTGTGACCATATGTTTGATTTGAAGTTGGATATTATCGCGAAACTCTGCAATATATACTTTGTCTACATCCCCATCTTCAAAATCACTTTTGATAATTTCACTATACATACTCAAAGCATTAAGTGGCTGTTTCCATTGGTGTGCAACTGAATCCATCATTCCACCCATAGCAGCCATCTTAGACTGTTGTTCTAATAACTCTTCGTTGTCAACGCGTTTTTTTATCTCTAACTCTTCTCTATCTTGTGAGAGTCGCAGGGCATTGGTTCTGGCATTAAGACTAATAACTAATGCACCAATTTCACCTTTATCATTACACTTTAGTAATTTAGAAGATTTGCCTTTTCGTAGACTATTGCTATAGAGCTGTTTATTAATATTTTCTATAGGATCTACAAAAAGATTTCTTAATAAAAAATATCCAATAAGTGTTGCTAGAAGTGTAAGATAGATGGAGGCATCTATAATCTTATTATACATAGCATTACTCTCACCTAATACTTGCTCTTTTGGAATACCAATAATAACTTTCCAATGTGTTAAAGGAAAATGAAAAATAGCTACTATACTCTCTTGTTTGAGTATAGGATCATAATCAATAAAATAGATATTTTCTTCTATATCTTTTTTTATATTCTTGTGGTTTTGAGATAGAATAGTAGCTACTCTTTTACTCTCTTGGATTGATATTTCTGGACTCTCTTTTTGTAAAATTTTTGCAATACTTTTATTATAATCTTCTAATAAATCACATTTTTTAAAAAGTGGTTCTAGTACTTTGAACTCTTTTGATAATTCATCACATTTGGGATCAAAGAGTTTTTCTTTCTTCATATAGTTTGCTAAAAGAGTAGATTTAATGATAAAAGTACCTTCTCTATCAATCATCATTAAATACCTTTTAGGGAATTTAAAGGCATTAAATATTTTTGAACTATGATCTTTGATTCGTACATCAAGAGTTGCAACACCTATAAAATTTTTATTTCTATATATAGGAGATACCACAGTTATCATACGCACTTTTGTTACAGGGTCATTATATACTTTTGTCCAGTAAGTTTTACCTCTTTGGAGATGTTTCCCCACCAAATAAAATTCTGATTTATGATAGCTAAGAGAACTTTTTTTATTATAATCTTCAATCAAAGTAAATTCATGGTCTGATTTTCGGTCAAAAAAGTAGTTGTATTGGCTTTTATTATTATCTATAGTATAAGGTTCAAACCAAACCCCCCCACTTGTTACAAGACCGCTATTATTGGCTTTTAAAATATTTTGAACTATCTGATTTCCATTTTTAGTACTTTTTATATTTTGGCTTACAGAAGCTAAGGCAAGTACAATTTCTTCCAATCGATATTTCTGATTTTTTAGATTATTGAGTATCTCAATTGTAGCCAAACTTACCTCTTTTGAGGCATTATTATGCAAGGAGTCCTCTTTTAGTATATTAAGCACACTTAGCATGGTTCCAAGAAATACAATACTAACGATAAGAAAGAAACCAATCAATTTTATTTTAATACTGTTATACCATCTCATATTTTATACCTTTAAGAATCTACTATATAATTATTATAGCCAAAGAGTCTCGTCGAAATATTTATTTATATTAATAAAGGTAAGAATTAGCCTAATATCATGACAATTTGAAAGTTTTTTAGCATCTATATTATAAAATTATTATACTTATGATATGAAAAAATAAGGAGTAAGGAAATGGAAGGAATGATACAAGTAACATATACCATACTATGCAGTGGTGACACAAACAAAGAGGTGAGCCTAGAAGAGATATTAAATAATGAAAAGATAGCAAAACTCCTTAAAAGTGAATTTAGCAAAGGAATTAGAAATATAGAACTTCTAGCTCAAGAAAAGGCTTCTATAATCTTCAAAACTCAAAAAGAGAACTTTGAACTTGTGGTAAGTAAAAATGATTTTGCAGATATAGTAGAGTTAGCAGAAGAAGATGCAAAAAAATATAAGCGATTTAAAAAAGGTTGTGATGGTATTGAGATAGTCAATATTATAACGATAGATTGAAATCATAAAATAATTAGGATATACTTCGCGTATGAAAAATTATGCCTATAACCACAAACCAATACCTTTTAATTTCGAGCAGACTGTTGATCGTTTTATTGTTGAAGAGATTCCTCTTTTTCCTTTTACAAACACAGGCTCTAACCTAATATTAAAAATCAAAAAGCAAGATATGAGTACATGGAAATTAATCCATGTTATCTCCAAAGCCACAGGTTTAACTGAACGAGAGATAGGATATGCAGGTCTTAAAGATAAGAATGCTACAACTATTCAGTATATTTCTATTCCTAAATCATCTCAAAAAAGTTTAAAATATATTACAACAGATAAGATTGAAATCTTAGAACAAAGTTATAATAAAGCATCTTTGAAAATAGGACATCTTAAGGGAAATAAATTTTCTATTATACTTAATAATGTTACTGCTCAGGGAGCAAAAGAAATAGCTAAAGTATCCAAAGAGATGGCTCAATATGGGATTCCTAATTATTTTGGGTATCAAAGATTTGGAGAAGATAATCGCAGTTATCTCCAAGGAAAAGATATTGCTCATAGTGGCAAAAAGCTCAAAGGTGCTAAAGAAAAGCTTCTTGTAGCTTCGTATCAAGGGCATCTTTTTAATAGTTGGCTCTCTGAGCGGATTAATATTTCTGCTAATTTCAAAAAGTTAGGCTACCCTAAAGAGCTAGAAACTATACTCTCACAAGAGCCACAATTCTTTAAGCTTTTTATGGGTGACTTGATGATGCCTTATCCGTATGGTAAAACCTCTTTAGTCAAAGATATGCTTCCTAGTTCTAAACTTTTCTCAGAAGGAAAAATAGCTCCAACAGGGCTTATTTGTGGCTCACATTCTGCACGATCACAAAATGATGCCTATTATTTAGAAGAGCCGTATGATGATTCAGAGCTTAGCTCTCTCAAAGGAGACCGTAGATTTGCATGGATTTGGCCAGAAGATGTATCTACTCAATATGAAGAATCACAGAGACAATTAACCATTAAATTCTATCTTCCAAAAGGCTCGTATGCGACTACTTTCTTGGAAGAAATAGGCAAAGAAGAGCTTCGCCCTGCACCCAAAGATATACAAAACCATGGCGTATAAAGATTGGTTTGAAAAGCATGCCAAAAAGCATGCGGATATAGTCAGTACTTTAGAGCATTTGAGCGATACAGAGCTTATAGAGTATTTTGACTTTGATAATATGAAGGTAAAGCATCCAGATTTTTGCCCTCTTTATCCCAAAGATAAAAAATGCCATGATATACCAAAGCTTAATTGTTATCTTTGTTCCTGTATGCACTTTCGTTTCAACGATAATAGTACACAAAAAATAGGTGAAAAAACCTGTTATAGCCATTGTAGTATAGAATCCAAAAACCACCGACTTTTTGAGAATGAAACAGCAATTCATAATGACTGTTCTCAATGTAAAGTTCCACACAAAAATCATGTTATAGAAAAATATTTTAGTAGAGATTGGCTAGAAGTAATGGATAAATGTGATGAGAATGAAAAGTAATACTAAAATATAAAATACCCACTAGGAGTGATTAATGCCATTTTTTACAGCAGATATATGTGATGAACATCGTGATGATATTCAAGTTTTGAGCCATGATTATAAATCGTTTGGAGGTGTAGAAAAAGTCCAAGGGACTATTGCTACAATTAAACTTAATGAAGAAAATTCAGACCTGATTACTATGCTCAAAGAAGATGGTAAAGGGCGTATTGCTGTTGTTGATGTAGATAAGGCTTTTTATGCAGTAGTAGGTGAGAATTTGATGCGATTTGCATTAGAAAATAACTGGAAAGGTATTCTTATCAATGGATTTGTTCGTGATACTAAAATTACCAAAACTATTCCTGTGGGGCTTTGGGCTTTGGGAACTTGTGCAAGAAAGAGCCATATAAAACAATCAGGTCAAAGAGATTTGAAATTAGAATTTGGTGGGGTTACTTTTTGCAGTGGAGATCACCTTTTGGCTGATGAAGATGGAATTATTGTAACACATAAGCATGTATTGTAATGCAAACACTTTCGCAACTTCTTCTGCAAAAAACAGATTTTACTGCTGGGGAGATTAGTAATATTCTCTCTCTTTTAGAAGAGGGAGCAACTATCCCTTTTATTGCGAGATACCGTAAAGAGATGACAGGAAGTGCTGACGATCAGAGGCTTCGTGATTTTGAAAAGTTTTATCTTGCAAGTAAAAGGTTATTGCAAAGAAAAGAGGAAATAACTCGGCTTATATCCCAAAAAGATAGATTGACCAAAGAGATACAGCAGAGTATTCAAAAAGCTGATACAATGACTCTTTTGGAAGATATTTACCGTCCATTTAAAGAGAACAAAAGCTCTAGGGCTATGACTGCTATAGCTTTGGGTTTGGCTCCTTTGGCTAAAACTTTGAGTCAAGGACGACTTACAATAGAGCAGTTTCGCTTAGAAGCAAAAAGATTTCTCAATACTAAAGTAACTTCTTTAGAAGATGCTATTAAAGGTTCGCAAGATATTCTAGCCCAAGAGTATGCACAATTACCGCGTCAAAGAGAAACATTGCGAAATAGTATGATGAAGTTTGGAGTTTTAGAGGTCAAAAAGACAAAGAATTTTCAAGAAGAGGGTGCATTTAGAAATCTTGTAGGCAAAGCCCAAAGAGTATCTTTTATTCCATCGCATCGTTATTTAGCAATTATGCGTGGAGTGGGGGCTAAAGAGTTGTCTGTGAACATTGCTATAGATATTGTACGCATTGAGTCAGCTATCAAAGAGTATCATATTCCCAAAAGAGCGTTAAGTTCTAAAACACTTCTTTTTGATGCGTATCGTGATGGACTCAAAAGATTATTACTCCCTTCTATCCAAAGAGATGTGCATGCTCAGCTTAAAGAGCGTTCTGATGAGGGTGCTATAGAAGTATTTGGCAAAAACTTGCATCAACTTTTGATGACAGCTCCTGTAAGTAAAAGAGTACTTTTAGGAGTTGACCCTGCTTTTCGTACAGGATGTAAGCTAGCGGTAATAGACGAACAAGGAAATTATCTCGACCATGCTGTAATTTATCCTACACAACCAAAAAATGATTATGAAGGTTCTAAATCTGTAGTTTTGGCACTAGCTAAAAAATATAATATTAGAGGAGTTGCTATTGGTAATGGTACAGGTTCACAAGAGACACAAGCCTTTTTTGCCAAGCTCAATGCACAAGAATCAATAAGACTAAGTTATACAGTAGTCTCTGAAGCAGGTGCTTCTGTATATTCAGCTTCTGCAATAGCGATGGAAGAGTATCCTCAGCTAGATGTAACTATTAGAGGGGCTATTTCTATTGCTCAAAGACTTCGAGACCCTATGGCAACACTTGTTAAAATAGATCCAAAATCTTTGGGGATAGGACAGTATCAGCATGATGTACACCAAAAAAATCTTGCCAAAAAATTGAGTGATGTAACTGAAGATATAGTTAATAGTGTAGGTGTGGATATTAACTCTGCATCTTTGTCGCTTTTGGCTCATATCGCAGGGATTAGCCCAAAACTAGCACAAAATATTATAGAGTATAGACAAAGCCATGGTAATTTTACAAGTAAAGATCAATTGCGTAAAGTCAAAGGTATTGGAGCCAAAGTATATGAACAATCCGCAGGGTTTATTCGTATCAAAGATGCTAAAAAAAGTTTAGATAATAGTGGAATACATCCAGAAAGTTATAGTGTTGCTTCTAGGCTGTATGGATTAGATTTGAATACTGTAGATACAAAAAGTCTCTCTTTAGAGCTACAGGTAGGAGAAGAAACACTCAAAGATATTATTAAAGAGCTTCAAAAGCCAGGCTTTGACCCTAGAGATGAACTTCCTGCTATACCTTTTAAAGAAGGAATGGTAGATATAAGTATGATAAATGAAGGGAGTTTTGTCTCTGGAGTTGTACGAAATATTGCAGATTTTGGAGCTTTTATTGATATAGGACTCAAAAATGATGGGATGGTTCATATCTCCAAGATAAGTAACAAGCGTATATCTCATCCTCTAGAAGTTCTTTGGATTAATCAATATCTTCCTCGTATAGAAGTGCTTCATATAGATAAGGAGAGAGGGAAGATAGAGTTAAGTCTTATCTAAATTACTGTGCTAAGAATTTCTAAGTTCCTAATAGCTTTTTTAATCCTCTTTTTACTATTTTTATCTATGGATATACTCTATCCCTTAGATAAAAAAAGGCTCTACAAACCAGAATCTACACTTATCTATGATCGACATGGTACGCTTATGCGTTTACATTTAAGTGAAGATGGGTTTTTGAGAATACCTATACAAAGAGCATTAATAAGTGAGGATATTAAAAAAACACTTCTTTCCTATGAAGACCAATACTTTTATTCCCATTTTGGCATTAATCCTTTTTCTTTAGCTAGAGCAGTGCTTTTTAACCTCAATAATCAACGAACCATAGGAGCTTCTACGCTAACTATGCAAGTAGCACGAATGATGCACCGAAAAAGAAGAACCGTCAAAAATAAACTTATAGAAATTTTTATGGCTTTGCAGTTAGAGTACCATTATTCTAAAGATGAAATTTTAGAGATATATCTTAATAATACTCCTTATGGTGGTAATATTGAGGGTTTTGCTTCGGCATCTTTTGCATATTTTGATACTCCTATAGATTCTTTGTCTTTGGCTCAAATAGCTTATCTTGTTTCTATCCCCAAGAATCCAAATTCTAATAGACCCAAAAATAAAAAGCGAGTGAAGCAACTTAAAAATAAAGTCATCACAAGCCTTTATAAAAATTCTGCTATTTCTAAGGATAAATATATCAGAGCCATAGATGAGTCTATTAAGGCATATCGCCATACTCTGCCCAATAAAGCTCCACATCTTAGTGCTAAGTTTAACGCTGGGGGAAGGGTGCTAACAACTATTGATTTAACACTGCAAAAATCCATTGAAACTCTCCTCAAAAAAAATATTAAAACTCTTAAAAGCTTAGATATACATAATGCTATGGCTCTAGTAATTGATAATAAAACTATGCAAATTCTCTCTTATATTGGTTCACAAGATTTTAATGACAAAAAATATTTCGGAGAAGTTGATGGGCTAGAAGCACTTATTAGCCCTGGATCAACTTTGAAGCCTTTTGTATATGCTAAAGCCCTAGAAAAAGGATTTATTACTCCACTTAAAAAGGTGTATGATATATCTTTGTTTGTAAATGGATATAAACCTCTCAATTATAATGAAGAGTTTTTGGGTGAGGTAACAGCAAAAGAAGCTTTGCAACTTTCGTTAAATATTCCTGCTGTTGAACTGGATATATTATTGGAAGATAGCTCTCTTTATAGTGTACTTAGCCAAGCTAAAATAGCTTCTATTTCTCATTCTAAGTCATATTATGGGAGTTCTTTGGTTTTGGGTGGCTGTGGAATCACACTCAAAGAATTAGCCCAACTTTTTGCCTCTCTTGCCAATGGTGGAGAGTATCAAAATGCATCTTATTTATTGTCTCAAACTCCAAAAAAAGCTAAAAGAATCTTAGCTAAAGAGTCAGCATATCTGATTAGTAAAATTTTAGTGGATGTGCCTAGAGACTCTTTTAGTAGCTCTTGGGAATATCTTGAAAATATGCCTAAAGTTGCATTTAAAACAGGTACATCTGCAAATGCTATAGATATGTTAGCCATTGGATATACACCTGAATATACTGTAGCAGTATGGTATGGAAATTTTAGTGGTAAAAAAGGTAAGATTCTGACAAAAGAACAAAAAAAAGAGGAGCAACTTACAGGACTCAAAGCCTCATCTCCCACACTTTTGGATATTTTTAAATTGCTAAAACCCCAACAATGGTTTTCTAAGCCCAAAGGTATTATATCGACAAAAATTTGTCAAGATACTATAGTTATAGGTACATGTAAAAAGTTTGTACTAGATGATACAATCAAAGGAGTTACGCTTTCACCGCCATGCCAGCTTATGCGTGCAGAAGTATTAGCAACACTTTTGGATAAAGGGTATATCAAAGAGACAAAAGAACTCTCATCTCATAGTTGTTACCCTTTATGGAAATCCTATAATCCTCTTATTACAAGTCCTCTCAATGGTACAAAGCAGATACAAAATAAATTATTACCAAAAGAGTTTAAAAAAACAAAATTAGAGTGTTACTCTTTTGAGACAAATAGCTCAATAATATGGATGATTAATAATCAAGTACCTATTCGTGGAGTATCTAGCCAAGCTATTTATCGTTATCTTGAAAAAGGAAAATATAAAATAGAGTGCTTAGACCAAGGGGCAAAAATAGGAAGTATCACGCTAGAGATTGATGAAATTTGATGCGGAGTATAAGTCTATATTAAAAAGAAAGATAGTATAGTAAATTTTGGAGGCTACAATGCAGAGTTCTGAGCGTAATTTGGTATTTTTATTTATAAAGATTGTTATGCCAATAATTATAGTTTTACTTATGGGGTCTATGTATCTATTTGAACAGGCATCTTCAGAAAAAAAAGATTTTATGTTAGAAAAGGTTATTACTCTTTCTAAAATAATATCTAGTATGACTATCTACGAAAAAGAACATCCTTTTGGAGATGCTTCTTATATCCCCCAAGAAGCAACACTTCAGCAGATAAAAATAGCTTTTCAAAATTTTAAAACTATTGATAAAATTAAATTTGAGTACCTTGTAGCAAAAAAGAGTGCAGGTATGATAGATTTTATTGCTTTTTCCTCAGAAAGTAAACCAAAATCAGTACCATTATCTAGCGAACAATTGGCAGTCCCTATGAAAAGAGCGTTAGAGGGTCTGAGTGGTGTGGCTATAGAGTATGATTATAATAAAAACAAGGTATTTTCAGCATATACACCCATTGAAAATAGCTCATGGGGATTGGTTATCAAACAGCCGTATAGCTTACATATAGCTCCGTTTAAACATGTTACTTATATAACACTTCTTTCTATATTTATGGTAACTATAATTTTATTTTATATATTAAAATTTTATGAGTATAAGAAGAATGAATTATTAAAAATAAGTGATGAACGATTTAAACATCTTGTTGAAAATACTAAAGATTGGGTTTGGGAGGTTGATAAAGATGGATTTTATACCTATTCTAATGATCAAGTAGAAAAAATATTGGGATATAGGGCCAAAGAGATATTAGGAAAAACTCCAATGGATTTAATGGAAGAACATGAGAAGGTAAAAATGGGAAAAATGTTTTTTTCTCTTTTTAAAAATCATACATCTATTATTAATATAGAAAATATCAATCTCCACAAAAATGGACAACGAGTAGTTTTGCTTACAAGTGGTACAGCATTTTTCTCTATGAATGGAAAATTTATGGGGTATCGAGGTATAGATAAAGATATTACAGATAGAAAAATAAAAGAAGAAGAGATTACACAATTAGCATACTTTGATACACTTACAGGTGTTGCTAATCGTAGAAGTATTTCTTTGAAATTAGAAAAAGAGATAAGAGAATCTATTAAAAACCAAACAAATTCAGCATTGATATTTCTTGATCTTGATGGATTTAAGATTATTAATGATTCTCTTGGACATGATCATGGGGATATAGTGTTACAGATTGTAGCCAAAAGGCTTAAAGAGTCTATTAGAATATGTGATGAGGTTGGTAGAGTGGGTGGTGATGAATTTGTGCTTCTTCTTCACGCTCAAGAAAAAGAGTATGAATTATATAAAAAAGATTTGCTTCATTTGATTGATAGAATAATAAAAAGTATAAATGAACCACTAGAAATTGATGGTAATATAAGTTATGTTGGTGCAAGTTTGGGTGTTGCTATTATTCCAAAAGGTGGAATAAGTGCTCAAGAAGTTATGAAAAATGCTGATAGTGCTATGTATAAGGCAAAAAATAGAGGTAAAAATTGTGCTATTTTTTATGATAGTACTATTTGAATTATATATTTAGATATAATATTTATGAAAATTTAAAGATTAGGAAATAGAAGATGAAAATAATAAAAAATATACT
>JADGER010000044.1 GCA_016744315.1 Sulfurovaceae bacterium | reverse complement strand
CTATGCTTCTACAGATGCTTTAGAAAATTATGTTCATCGGGTTCTTAAATCTTATGGTGTTGATAAAACTTATGAAATTAATTTTAGGTAGGTACTTACTTTGTATCTCATCACTCCACCCCCATCACCCCCACATCCCCACCCACATTGCGAATGATAGGATACTGTGCTTCTGTTTTGTGTGCTTGGGCTTTGAGTCTCTCTGAGAGTTCTATGATGGATATGCTGTTGTCTTTGTTGCTGTCTGTCTCTTTGGCTTTGAGGGCTGTGAGTATCTGATGTGTAAATACTCCGTTTTTTATCTTTGGGTCTTGGGATTCAAATGCAGATGTTCCTTTGGTGGTGGCTAGTAGTAGATGTATCCCTGCACTTTTGGCTAGTACTGATGCTCTGGAGTCATAGATACTTGATACCATATCAGAGGCTTGTCCTGATTGACAGGCATCTACTATCATGATCTGTTTGAGTGATGGGATGGATTGGATAGCTTTGAAGAGGTTTTGAAAGGATATGAATGGATTGGAACTATTTCCATTTTGTGCATAGAGATAGAGTTCTCTATTTGATACATTGTTATCTTTGTTGTCTGGTACTGTGCCGTGTGTAGAGATATAGAAGATGATGGTATCATCTATAGAGGCTTTCTCTTTGATAGCTTTGAGTCTGTCTAGTATATTCTTTTGTGATACTTTTTTGCCTAAGAGTTGCTCTATCTCTATACTCTCATAGATACCACTGTTTTGTTTTTCTATAATCTTTTTGATATCTTTTGCATCTTTTTGAGAGTATCTGAGGTTACTTACAGGGTGCTGTGTAAATCTATTGACACCTACGACTAGACCATAGAGTTTTGGTTTTTCTTTGGGGATATTGGCGTGTATAGTGACACACTCTCTATAGGAGGTTACGGTATTTGTTTTGTTAAATGCCTCTACACATAGCTGGTTGTCACCTGATTGGAGGGTGGCTTCTATAGTTTGATTTCCTTCCTGGTTGATACTGTTGGTATTTGTTGTGTTTTGTTGTTTGGGTTGTTCCTCGGATATACTATCACCATTCCCTTTAGAAGCTAGTCTTATCTTCTCTTGTCTGACTTTTAGTTCACTGTCTAGTTTGTTTTCTACTGTAGTGTTATATACATCTGCTACTTTTCTATTGTCTTTACCCTCTCCTATGGTTTGGATGAGTTTACCTTCTTGGTATACTCTGATGAGTCCTATACCACCTTTTTCATCTTTTATATCAAAGGTGAGTTTGGCTTTTGGTTGAGTGGTACTGATGTCACTATATTTGAAGTCGGCTTTTACTATACTCTGCTCGTTCGCTTTGAGTAGGTTTACTTTAGGTGGTGGATTACTGAGGGCTTTTTGGTAGCTCATTCCTTTGATAGCTTTTTGGTAGGCTTCTTCATCTCCACTGAGTTTGAGTTGGATTAGGTCGGGGCGGAAGAAGTGGTCGTAGAGACGCTTCATAGGGATGGCTTTGGCTTCTTTTTCTGAGCCTTGGTTGATATGGAAGTAGAGATACTGTGTGGCATTCTCTGAGGCTGTGAAGTAACCTTCGTTTGTCCAAGCTATGTGTTGGTTGGTTTTACTCACAAAGATATTTAGTTGTGATGCTAATTTTTTTGCTTTTCCTTCTACATTTTTTACTTGACTCAAATCCCACACTCTGATAATCTGATCACTACTCCCACTCACGAGTCTATCTCCATCTAGTGCAATACTTGATACCACTCCTGTGTGTCCTACTAGTTCTGCAATCTTTTTGTCATCTAAATTGTAAATATTTATTAATCTTGTTCCCCCTGATATGATGTAGTTTTTGTAGAAGCTGTAGCAATTGTGATCGTTATCATAACGGCCTACTGATCTAGTAACTTGCCCATTTTGCATTATGAATAGTCTATCATTATATTCAATAGGATGTGTTACAGAGTAGCTACCTTTTTTTGTTGCTACTCTTTTCATACTTTTTAGTTTTGATTTATTAGAGTCAATATTCATTGTTTTTAGGTTTAATATTTTTTGGAGTGAACCTCTATTATTATCATTTCTATAATTTAACTCATTACCCCATCCTACACTCTCCCCTTTGACTCCCACACTCAATACTCCTGCTCCTGCTCCCTCTATTTTTGTTTTTACTTTTGCACTCTCTATATCCCAAATGTAGATTTCATTGTTATGTCCTCCTGCGGAGATGGCTGTTTTGTTATTTAAAAAGCTTACTGCATAGGTTGAATCTTTGTGTTTTTTAAAGCTTGTTGTTTTTTTGTAATTTTCATTTACATTATAAATGTTCACAAAGCCATAATCGGAATCGGAGTTTTTTCCTGCTATCAAAAATCTCCCATCAGCAGAATATGCTAATCCTATTGGGTTGTTTTCTGAAGTAATTGTTTGAATGTAGTTTAGAGAATGGTTGTAGATTTTTATCTTATTTGGATATCCACTAACTGCTATGTACTTCTTGGAAACTGCTAAAGAATTAAAGTCATCATCTTTTTCGATGCACCAATCATCTTCATCAAGGGTTCTGATTACTTTTACTTTTTCTATATCGGAGAGAATTATGCCTCTAGCAGTTACAATTATGGCGAAATGTTTTTTATTTTTTGTTAGTATCCTTGCTTCTCTAATATAACCTAATTTAAGCCAATCTGAAAAACCAAAATCTATAGTATAACTAAGTTCAAATTCTTGAGTAGACCATATTCTAGCAGTTCTATATATTGAACCTGATATTAAATATTTGTTATCTTTGCTAAAAGAGAGGTCTCTGACTCTATCCTCGGATTTTAAAACTTTTAGAAGAGTGCCTGTGGAGTAATTGTAGATTCGGATATGATAACTATCAAAATATCCTACTACTGCACTAGCCAAAAACTTCTCATTGGGACTTAAAGCAATTGCTGCTATACTTCCCTCGATACCTATTCCTATTTCCCCTAGTATCTTTCTTTTCTCTTTGCCTGTGACACTACTCCATACTCTGATAGTTTTATCATCACTTGCTGTGATGATGTCACTTGATTTGGTCGCTATGACATCATTTATCATGGCTGTGTGTCCTTGGGTGTCTAGCTGTAGGGAGATGTTTGAGGGAGTTTTACTCTCTGCACTTGATAGTGATATTAGGAGCGTCCAGCTAAGTAGTAGGGCTATTAGTCTTTTCATTATGGAGCCTTTTGGTTTATAGTTTTTGATATATCTAGGATGGTCACGACCTCTTCTCTGTGCGTATGTAGACATAGCCACACCTACAGAAACTGTACAATCGGGTAGGTTTGGTACTACCAAACGCCAAAGTAAATACATGCAGTTAAAAGAATTTGCGACCTTTATAATCATCTGTATATCCCATAAAGCGTTTGGCAATGCCAAGCCTACTCTATAGTTATCACCCCACCTGCACTCAACTCCTCACCATTCGGACACTTAGTAGTTGAGTTGTTCTCTACACAACTATAAACTTGATACCTATCATTTTTTTTCAATTCATTAACAGGCAAGACAAAATAAGTGAAACTTGCATTCTTATCATCAAACTCCATCTTTTTTATGACTTTATCAGCTCTGAGTATATCCAACCTATAGTTGGCATATCCCCACTTGCCACTATAGAGCATTATGCGTTCTTCTTTTTTGCTTATCGTGATATTGTGTACTATCGGAGCCATATCTCCTACTCCTTTGGATATACCACTGCTAGCAGTTTCATTGGTATTGATGAAAGTTTTGATGCTTTTGAAGATACTGCTACTTAGTTTTTTAAAGGAGCTTTGGCATTTGTGAGCAGGGATGATAAAAGCCTCATCTCCTTTTTTTAGCCTTTTTATGGGCTTGTTGTTGTTTGTAATGATGAGTTCTCCACTACCAGCGAGTACCTCTATGGGTTGTTGGCACTCTACAACATTACTCCAACCCATTGTAACACTGTACTCATCAGAGTCATCTATTGATATATTGAGGTCACTTCCTATCACCTCAAATCGTAGGTCGGCATAGAGTAGGGTTAGGCTAAGTAAGCAGGCTAATTGTATATGTTTGATCATTTTGTCTCTCCTTGTGTTTGTTTTTTGGCGAAGTACTCTCTAGCGATAATGACAGTATCATAGATATAAAATATAACAATAGGCATAAACCAATTGAACCATTGATGGTATAGCAGTAAAATAGTCATAGATATACCAAAGAGTATAAGAGTTAGTATAATCAACTCTATGATAAATTTAACCCATTCAGGATAGCTGTTAAGATAGTATCGCACCAGTATTGTCACAGTAAAAAATACAATAAAAATAATAATAAATCCCAAAAATAGATTAAAATGCTCTAGCTTTCCATCTAAAAATAGAACTGTTTTGAGTGATTGAGCATGTATCATTGCACCTGATTGCATCTTTCCCAGTGTTGAGTTGTGTATATCTCTCTTTTGATAATCTATACCAATCATAACTATAGTATTATTGCTAATATCAAGTTCACTCTCTTTGAGTAACTTAAGAGCTGATATATATTTAAGATTATTCCAGTTGGAGTGAAGCTCTTTGAGTCTGCCCTCATCTTCTAGCACAACATCTTTGTAGAGTATATTACTCCTAAAGAGTGCTGCACCACCTTTTTGGACTTCTGCTTTGTCGAGAAATATATCAGGGTTATATATCTCATCTAGCTCTGTAGTGTTTAGCTCACCGTTGTATTTGCGAAGTTGCCACCCTACAAGTGCTACATTGTAGTAGGTTTGGTCACTGTTATTGTATTTGGTCATAGGGTTGTATCTATAGATGATAGTATCAGAACCCAAAAAGTCCACACCCACAAAGATAATCTTGTTTTTTGATATATTTCGTTTCAAGCCTGTGGAGATAGCATTGTGATGGTTTGTGGCATAAGACTCTATGAAGTTGTTGGGAGTGTTTTTGGGTATGAGGATAGCATAAGACCTCTCCATAGCCAATCGTTTGAGCAGTACCATATCATCTGCTGATATATGATTTGCTGTGGAGTTATTGTCATAAGAGGCACTTCCATCACTCATATCAAAATCAATAAAAAATGCCAAAGGCTCTTTGGATGCTGATTGATTATCTAGTTTTTCGATGAACCCAGCTATTTTACTCCTAGGAAAGAGATTGCCGTAGGTAGTGTTGTTGTATTCATCAAGGAGTTTGGCATCTTGGAAATAGCCTTTGTCTACTTTGTAGAGAACTACAGGTGTATCCCATTTGTCAGTGGTCTTGATAGAGGCAAAGCGTAGAGAGTTCATATAAGAAAACGCTGTATCTCCTGCTATACTTCTGACGAACTCTATCTTGTGACCTGCATAGAGAATCCAAAATAGCAAAAGAGCAATAGATGACTCTATTAAGGACTGTTTGGCGTATTTGATCCATAATGCTTTGTCTTTGATATGTATCAACTCTCTCACCTTTTTAGTATAAATTTTTTATTTATTTTAACATATAGGACTTAGATTACTCCCCCACCAAAACAAACCCACCCCAAAAAAATGGGTGCTTACCTTGGGTTATCATCTTGAGTTTGGCTCTTTTGAGGGCTACGGAATATGACTCTTTGTCGGCTATCTGTTTGTAAAAATCCTCTATGAGTGTGGTACTCTCTTTATTGGCTACTGACCAGAGTGTAGAGAGTACGCTTTTAGCTCCTGCTTGGATAAAAGCTTTGGAGAGTCCTGAGACACTCTCTGTGGAGTTGCTATCTACTACTCCTGTCTGACAAGCTGAGAGGACTACTAGGTCAGTATTCTTTAGTTTCATACCTGATAGTTTGAGTGCTGTGACTATGCCATCTGTATTGTGGTACCTTTTTCTTGCTATATTTGCTCCTGCAAAGACTAGTCCTGATTTGAGCATAGGGTTGAGTATCTTTGGGTTGTTGAGGAAGAAGCCGTGAGTAGAGAGGTGTAGTATCTTTGGGTGTTTGGTTTTTAGCAAATTCTCCTCACTAGACTTTCTAGCTCTGTAGCTAATAATATGTTCTGCCCCAAAGAGTTCGGAGATAAATTGTGCCTCTTTTCGTGTATCTCTAAGCCTATCAAAGAGAGGAAGTCCATAGAGTGCTGACTCTAGTTCATTATTATGGATAGATTGATTCTCCCCTGTGGATCTCTTTTGCCATTGTGCTAGTTTGGCTTTGGTAGCATCATCGTAGTGTGGGTCTGTAAAGAGTACGAGTTTGCTATTGCGTTTTGTATCTTTTGTTTTGTTATTGTATCGTGTGAGTCGTACTCTCTCTTTGCCTGATGGTATATACTCTATATCACTCTCTTCTATCAAGTACTTTTGGGTTGTGCTATCATAGAGAGCTTCAAACGGCAATAGTCTCAATGCTCCATCAGGAGAGATGAGTAGATTGGTTTTCTCTTTGATGTTTTGTGAGAGTGGTTTAGTGATGAGTAGGGTATGGAGTTTAGCTAGTGTCTCTTTGGAGTTTTGGTTGAGGGCTTGTAGTTTTTGTGGGGTAAGTTTACCTAATCCTTTGAGCATAGTTTGTATATCTGCCCTAAAGAGTTCTACTAGGCTATCTATCTCTTTAGTATCGTTGCTATCTATCTGTGTGAAGGTGATATTTTCTTTTTTGTCTAGTGTAAAGATATAGTAGTACTTTCCTGCTTTAGCGTAGTCTATATAGAGTTGTTCATCTGCTAGTGTTGAGGATATATCTTGGTATTTGATATCTTTTAGTCCCTCTGCTTCTCTAAATGATTGTGCCTTGGATGCTATATCTTGTGTGAGCTCTTCTATCTCTTCTGTTGTGGTTTTTATCTTTTCTTTATAGTTCTTTTCTTTACTTGCATTTTGTTGGAGTTTGGCATAGTATCTCTGAGCTGTTCGGAGTTTATCTATCTGCTCTTTTAGTTTGCTGTCTTTGGTGGTTTCGTAGAGGGTGGTGATGGCGTTTTCAGAGTCAAATATGGAGCCTTTGTAGTTTAACCACGCGTTTAGGGTTTGTTGAGCTATTTCTATTTGTTTGGGCTTGGTGGCGTTGTGTTCTTTGTAGAGATGGGCTGTGGAGAGGAGGAGGGGGACTTGGTGACTGTTTGCTTTCAAGTAGAGTTCTTTTTGACTACTATTGAGGATTTGGAAGTTTTTATCTCTGTTGATGAGGAAGATATCAAAGGATTTTTTGGCGTAGAGGTAGGCTTTTTGGTACTCTTTCATTGATTCATAAAGCATGCCAATATTACTGTAACTTGTTGCGGTATTTGGATGCTCTTTGCCTAAAACTTTTTTATTAATAGCTAATGCTTTTTGAAGATAGCTAAGAGATTTTGAGTAGTCTCCCATTGATTTGTAGAGTCCGCCGATATTATTATAGCTTGTAGCAGTATAGATGTGCTCCTTACCCAATACTTTTTTTATAATAACCAATGTTTGTTGATAGTAGCTTAGAGATTTTGGGTAGTCTCTCATTAGCTCATAAAGTAAGCCAATATTATTATAGCTTGCAGCAGTATCTGTATGCTCTTTTCCTAATACTTTTTCATAGATAGCTAATGCTTTTTGAAGATAGCTAAGAGATTTTGGGTAGTCTCCCATTGATATGTAGAGTCCGCCAATATTATTATAGCTTGCAGCAGTATTTGTATGCTCTTCTCCTAATACTTTTTCATAGATAGCTAATGCTTTTTGATGATAACTGAGAGATTTTTTGTGCTCTCCAATGTCGTGATAGAGTTCGCCGATATTGCTGTAGCTTGTGGCAGTGGAGGTATGCTCTTTGCCTAATATTTTTTCTCTGATAGACAATGATTTTTTATAGTAGATGAGAGCTTTTATGTAGTCTCCAAGTGTATCATAGAGTGAGCCAATACCGTTATAGCTTGTGGCAGTACCTAGATGCTCTTTACCTACTACTTTTTCTTTGATAACCAATGCCTTATGATGGTAACTGAGAGCTTTTGGATAGTCTCCCATTTTATTATAGAGTAAAGCGATATTGTTGTAGCTTATGGCAGTATCGGTATGCTCTTTACCTAATGTTTTTTTTCTAATGGTTGCAGACTCCAAGAAAAACTCTAAAGAAGCCTGATAGTTACCTTTTTTATAAGCACTCATGCCTTTATTGAATATTATCCTATCATTTTCTGACCACTTTTCTCGACTATATCCATCTATTATATCTTTTTGCGTTTTAATTTTTACTACTATTTTGGAATGATATTTTTTTTCCGCATCCTTGATCTCTCTGTTGCTAGCATACTTTTTTACTATAACCTCAAATTTATTAATCTCTATATTTAATATATCTTTAAGTTCATTAATTTGCTCTTGTGTCATTACCGACAAGATAGTTAGCCAATAATTTTTCTCCTTATAATCCATACTTAATGATGATACTATTTTATCAATAAGTTGTGGATGAGATATCTTTGTCCCCTCATATATTTTTCTATCTAGCTCGTAAGTATCATTGTTATATGTTATCTCTACTGTATCTGCCCCCACCAAACTCACCCAAAACACTAAAACCAAAAACAGACTCAAATATCGTTGCATAATTAGCTCACTTTGTTAAATTATCTTCATTTTATCACAATAATCTTGTATCAAACATTCAGTTATAAATGCTAAAATAAACCCATCAAAATATGACTAAAAAGGTCGTCTAGTGAACGGTGTATTTGCAAGTCTCTCCCAATCCTATTTCCAAGCTGCCAAAAATGTATTTTATTTTGTAGGCAACTCTTCTATATTGATGAAACCATTTGCCTTTATATTGGCTATAGGATTCAATATCATACTGCTCCCTGTAGGCATCATCTTTGGACTGTTTATAGTGCTAGACTATCTAGGGAACTTTACCGATAGTATGCGTCAAAGCATCATAGATGCTATGGAACACCATAGCTGGAGGGTAGATGACTCTCTGCTCTCTTTTCTCTTCAGACCTATCATCGTGGTAGTACTCTCACCACTCTTTATCATATCACTCATCATACCCAAGGTGTCTAGTGACGCTTTAGTCAACGCAGGAGCAGATGAAGTCAAGCAGATTATTAGTGGAGCAGGAGCTTTCAAGAGACTCAATAACATTATATGGAATACACTCCATAGACTCTTTGTCTATATCAAAAACGCACCACTACTCATCAAACCCATAGCCGCCATAGTAGCTATCTACTACAGTATGGTTTTGATAGTTCTTGGGATACTCTTTATCTTTCTCATCCCTTTGGATTGGTTGAGTCAGTTAGTAGAGAGTATCCGCCAAGCTATCGTGCGTTTTGTAGATGGTAGCCAAGACCGCATACGATATAGAACAAGCTCTTTTCTCTTTATACCCATAGTTTTGGTACTCCTATCACCACTATTTTTGATAGCTATACTTATACCTAAATTTAGCTCTAGTATGACAGATACCTAAAAAACTGTAAGCAATATCGTAGTATACTATTTATCAAAAAGGATTTACAAATGTCAGCACAAGTTATAGGAAGCGTAAGCTCACCATCAAATGGGAAAAAATATGATGTCAAATGGGACTCATACAACAAAGATACCTATGTATCGTATGCAGGTTGGTCTCTTGTAGGGCGAGCATCTAGCCAAAGCGAAGCACTCAATATCTCTAGAAGTTGGTTGGCTTCTAATTCTTGATTATTTTTTCAGTAAAATCTTGAATAAACCAACTATAAAACTCAATTTATTAGTGAAGAGAAAAGAAGAATTAAAAGATCTCACACACGAAGAACTACTCAAATATGTAGAAAACTTAACAGATAACTTAGTACAAGAAAAACCAAAAAAAGACTCAACAAACTTAAGTAAAGCTTCATCTTCTGATATGAGTATAACACCTAAAAGAGAAGTTCCAAGCTCTCATCTACAGAAATAGAGAATATAACTAATCAACTAGAGCTTAGTTATATAGTAGGTATAGATGAGATAGGATGCAAAGTAGATAGTGCTAAAAACTATGTTAATCTTTGTTCTATTGTAGATATTTCTCACGAGAGATGGCTCGTAAGTTTTAGAGAATTATTTAGTTCTCTAAGGCTTGTCTCTTTTTTACTCGTAGCATATCATTTTTAATAGATTTTTTTCTCTCTTCTACAGCTTTAAGTTTTTGATGTACAATTTGTTTGATTTGTGGTAAACAACATTCTCCTGCTGGGTGTCGTGTATCACATCTGCTCCCATAATTATTCATACGAATCTCAATTTTCTGGCTTAAACCTATAGTATCCAAAGATGATTTGGCATAATTATAACAGTAACATACCAAAGCCTGTTGGCTTGATGAATCTTTGAGTCCAATTTCTTTGTTGAGCATGGAGGTATTAAATATTTCTGTATTGTTAAAGTAGACAATATCACAAGAAGGCGTATCACAATAAAAGTAAGTAGCATCACTTATTTTGCTAATATCTTTTACATGATGGAGCATAGTCTCAGAATTAACTTTTTGACCTTTTTGTTTACATAAAGGACATCTACTTGTGAAAAAAAACATAAAAATCCCTTATATAAAATAGGTGTGATTATATCTAGTTATACTAAAAAATAGACAAATGTCACTCAACTATACCTTCCTTACAAGTAAAAAAAATTAAATTCCTCTTAATTAAAATTTTTTGGAAGAATTATTATTGTATTTTATGATAATTGGGTAGAATATATACTTTATGAAAAACATTAGATAAGGATTAATTATGCAAAAACCTAACTACTCTGTTATGATTTTATTGTTATTATTAAGTATAACAACTATACAAAGTGACAGTTTTTATAAAGCGTACAATCAACCATCAGCTTTGATTCATTATATGATTCAAGGAGAAGGTAATATTACAAAAAATAGTCATTTTGAGATTAAAGGTCATGCAAGCTTAGTATTTAGAGAGTGGGGTGCGATTACTCTTTATAAAGAGAGATATAAAGAGATTTCAACAGGTGTAGCCAAAAGTACTAAGATACTCAAAACACTAAAACTTGATGATTATGCTACTATTTCTGAGGTTAATTTTGAGAAAAAGCAGATAGAAAAACGGGTTGATCCAATTATAGAAAAAGCATTAAAAGATGGTACAAATCTCTCAGATGAGTTTACAAAAAAAGCTAAGAGAGTAGGGCATTCGACAATACTAGGTTATCCTTGTCAAGAGTGGCAGTATCGAGGGAAAAAGCAATGTTTGTACAAAGGTATTGTTTTAAAAGAAGAATTAAATCTTTTGGATATTAATATCTTTAAGATAGCTACAGCTATAGATTTTGATAAGAATGTAACAGATGATCATTTTACATTACCTACTTTTTTGGAAAATGAATCAAAAGGTTTTTTATTGAAAGAGAATGTTGGACTTACTACACAAGCAGATATGCTTACTGCACAGGTTATTGTGGATGATAGCATAGTAGAAGAAGGTGAGCTGACAGAAGAGACTGAAGAACAAGATAATATAGTTGCCCAAAAACTAACAACAGAATTATTTAACAAGCAAAAAGAGCTTCTTCCTGAGCTTCTTCGTGAAATGCAAGAGGCAAGGGTTTGCCTAGAAAATGCTGAAAATGTAGAAGAGGCAAATATTTGTTTGGATAAAGTAGTCAAGATTAAAGAGAATATTAGTGGAGAGATAGAAAAAAAATGTAAAATAGAATTTTGGATGAAAGAGGCAAAAGAGCAACGACTTCAAGATATTGAAGAGAAAATATGGGCAATGAAACGACAAATGCCTTGTATTCGTAGGAGTCAAAATATTGATGACCTCTCTGAGTGTATGACAGAAGAGTCTCTTTAAAATATGAAATTTCATCGTATTTATATTGAACTAACAAATGAGTGTGGACTACAATGTTCTTTTTGTCCAAGTAGTACTGTTGTGCCTCAACAGATCTCTTTATCTTTTTTTGAATCCATTGTTATACAAGCAAAAAAGTATACAAGAGAAATTGCTTGCCATGTGATGGGTGATCCTTTGAGAATAAATAAATTAACTCCTTATCTTGATATTCTTCAAAAGCATAATATGAAAGCATTGCTTACTACAAGTGGATATTATCTCAAAAAACACTCTACACAAACACTTTTTCATCCAGCGGTAAAGCAGATTAATATCTCTTTAAATAGTTATAATAAAAATGATACTATGCTGAGTTTGGATCAATATCTTTTGCCTATAATAAAGCTTTGTCAAGAAAAACTAGCACAAGATGCACATCTGTTTATTAATTTAAGGCTTTGGAACTTAGATGAGGGTATGAGTGAAAAGGAGTTTAATAGTACTCTTTTTAAATATATAGCAGACTATTTTCCTTTGGAAATAACTTTAGAAGAAGTTTATAAAAATCGTCCTAAAAGTATTCGTATAGCAAATAAAATATTACTGCACTTTGATAACTATTTTGAGTGGCCTTCTTTAGATAATCCTTTGTATGGTGATGGAACATGTCAAGGGTTAAGCTCACATATTGCTATCTTGGTTGATGGAAAAGTTGTGCCTTGTTGTTTGGATAGTAATGCAATTATAGAGTTAGGAAAGCTTGAAGAAGAGAGTTTGGATGAAATATTAGAAAAAAGTGTTACAAAAAAGATTATTGATGGGTTCAAAAATGGTATAGCCACCGAGGAGTTATGCCAACGGTGTAGCTATAAAGAGCGATTTAATAAGTGATTATCTAACGATTTTTGTAAATTTACTACCTTCGATAGTTAAATTATACATTAAACCTTTGTTTCCATAGATAAAACCGATAACGGGTTGAGAAAAAGTAGTATTACTAATATCTTTGCCTGTTCCCCATTCAACCAATGCTACAGATCCATCAACACCTACTTTCCATCCATTACCTTTTTGGAAATCAGCTAATGCTTTGTCTGTTAAGAATGCTACTACAATAGATTTACTTTGTACACCAAATTGTAATCCTATAGATGCAGAAGCAGTGCTATAATACTGAACACTTTTACCATCAACGCGTAAAACACCTTCGCCATACTCTCCACCAATACCAACGCCAGCTTTTAAAACCTCAGGAAAAACTAAATATCCTTTTGCATTTTTATCCAAAAAGTTTTGTGAACCTTGAACTTCTTTACTAAAGTTTACAAGTGAAGCATTTGCTTGTGAATCAATAATTTGTGCTGTTTTTGCCTGAAGTAGACTACTAAGCCCCAATACCATCAAAAATACAAGAGTACTTTTAAATATTTTCATTCTAATCCTTTAATTTATATAAGTTTATATTTTAACCAATAGGAGCTTTCATTAAAGTAACTCTATCAAGAAGTTTTATACTCTCCTATGTTATACTTATGGTAATTTAACACAATTTCAAGGAATTTTTATGTTTACAATGAAACGAAAAACATTAGTAACAGCTCTATTGGTTGTTATCGGATTGAGTCTAACTGGCTGTGTAAATAGCTCTCAAAATGTAGAAGTAGCACCAACTCCTCCAAAACTGACAGCTACTGAGATAAGAAAAAATACAAAAGCATCTTTGAGTGATCAAGAGAAATCAGATGCGTATAGTCTTGTGATGAAGCAAGTAGGTAAAGATGTCAAAAGTAATCCAAAATATACAAGAATGGATTTAAAAGTACCTAATGATAATAGACAATGGTTTAAAGAATCAACTTATAATCTTTGGGAAGGGAATATAACTAAAGAGGCATTTGTTAATGCAGGATTAGAAAAATATCCTAGTAATCATTATGAGTTTAATTTTATAGCTACAAGTATACTTGATAAATAGAGCTTGTAGAGAAGTAATTAGCCAATAATGAAAGATAAACTGTTTAGTCAGCCAATCTCAAAGCAGTTTGAATTTGACGAGTCTGTTGCTTCTGTTTTTGATGATATGTTATCCCGTTCTATACCTTTTTATCATGAGGTACAAAAACTTATCATATCATTAATATTAACACAACAAGAAGATAATAAAAAAGTACTTGACTTAGGTTCTTCTACGGCAAAATTTTTACTAGACTTACATAGTAAAATGGATACTAACATGTCTTTGAAAGGGATTGATAATTCCCCTGCAATGCTCAAAAGAGCAGAGCAGAAATGCCATGCTTTTGGGGCAAAGATAGAACTCACTTATGCAGATATGTTAGAGTATGATTATTCTCACGAAGAGATAGTTGTTGCCAACTATACACTACAATTTATTCGTCCTATACAACGCACAAATTTAGTAAAAAATATCTCTAAAGGCATTTGTGATGATGGAGTCTTTATCTTCTCTGAAAAAGTTGTTTTTAGAGATAAAAAGTTAGATAAAAATTGTATTGATATTTATTATGAACATAAAAAAGAGCAGGGCTATAGTGAGTATGAGATAGCCCAAAAAAGAGAAGCGTTAGAAAATGTATTAATACCTTTTACTATTGAAGAAAATATACAAATGTGCAAAGATGCAGGCTTTAAAGAGGTAAATACACTCTTTCAATGGGCAAATTTTGTAACATTCGTGGCTAAAAAATAAAAATAAAATTTAATAGTCACTGAAAATATCCCTTTTTTAGGTATAATCATCAAATTTATTTTAAGGATAGACAATGAGCTGGAGTCCAAATAGCTGGAGAGATTTTCCAATTAAGCAACAACCAACATATCAAGACCAAGCGTTATTAAAAAAGGTTGAGGAAACATTAGCAAGCTATCCGCCTTTAATTTTTGCAGGTGAAGCACGAAACCTCAAAGCAGATCTTGCACGCGTAGGGCGAGGTGAAGCATTTTTACTTCAGGGTGGAGATTGTGCTGAGAGTTTTAATGCATTTAATGCACAAAATATTCAGAGCCTTTTTAAACTTATGCTTCAAATGGCAGTTGTTATGACATTCTCAGGTGAAAAACCTGTAGTAAAGATAGGGCGACTCGCTGGACAGTTTGCAAAACCTCGTTCAAGTGATTTAGAAACTCTCAATGGAATTGATCTTCCTAGCTATCGTGGAGATATTGTTAATGATGTAGCATTTAATGAAGCAAGTCGTCTTCCTGATCCTCTGAAACTTATTCAAGCCTATAATCAATCAGCAGCGACATTGAATCTTGTTCGTGCATTCTCTCGTGGTGGTTTGGCTGATCTTAATGAAGTCCATAGATGGAATCTTGATTTTATCAAAAATAATCCTCTAGGTCTTAAGTATGAAGAGTTGAGTGACAAAATCGGAAGATCTATGAAGTTTATTAAATCTTGTGGTATTAATACAGATAATACACCTCAATTGCATCAAACAACACTGTATACTTCTCATGAGGCACTTTTACTTAACTATGAAGAGGCATTAACTCGCAAAGATAGTATTACAAATGATTGGTATGACTGTTCTGCTCATATGCTTTGGATTGGTGATAGAACGCGTAAATTAGACCAAGCACATGTAGAGTTTTTCCGTGGTATTCATAACCCTATTGGTTGTAAAGTTGGACCAAGTATGAAAGAAGATGAGTTAATTGAACTTATTGACGCATTGAATCCAAATAATGAAGAGGGAAGATTAAACCTAATAGTTCGTATGGGTGCAAACAAAGTTGAAGATCATTTCCCTGCTCTTTTACGCAAAGTAAAAG
>JADGER010000043.1 GCA_016744315.1 Sulfurovaceae bacterium | reverse complement strand
TGTCTATGATGAAATATATAAACAAGATGGTTTTGAACATATTCTTAATCGTCACGAACAAGCTTCTGTTCACGCAGCAGATGGATATGCAAGAGCTACAGGTAAAGTTGGTGTAGCCATGGTCACAAGTGGACCAGGGTTTACTAATGCTATTACTGGATTAGCTACTGCTCACATGGATTCTATTCCTATGGTTGTGATTTCTGGTCAGGTACCATTATCATTAATAGGTACAGATGGATTTCAAGAAGTGGATGCTGTAGGTATCTCTCGACCATGTACTAAACATAATTATTTGGTCAGTAGTATAGAAGATCTTCCTCGTATTATGAAAGAGGCATTTCATATAGCTGCATCAGGTCGCCCTGGTCCTGTGCTTGTGGATATTCCCAAAGATATTACGGCTGAGTTTGGAGATTTTGTGTATCCTACAGAGGTGCATATCCCAACATATAAGCCAAATTACAAAGGGAATGATCGCCAGATCAAAAAAGCAGCTGAAGCAATTAAAAAGGCAAAAAAACCACTTCTTTATGTTGGTGGTGGTGTTGTTTTAAGTGAAGCAGCAGATCTTGTAAGAGAGTTAGCTCACTTATGCCAAATACCTGCGGTTGAGACTTTGATGGCTAGAGGAGTTATGGGAGCAGAGAACCCACTTCTTTTAGGTATGCTTGGAATGCATGGGAACTATTCGTCTAATATGGCAATGTCTGAAACAGATTTAGTTATCTCTTTGGGTGCTAGATTTGATGATAGAGTTACTGGAAAACTGAGTGAGTTTGCAAAATATGCAGATATTATTCATGTTGATATTGACCCTGCGAATATTGCCAAACTTGTTGATGTAGATTATCCAATTGTTGGAGATATTACAATAGTTTTGAAAAAACTATTGGCACATCTTGATGATGTTGATATAAGTCGTTATGAAGCTTGGAGAGAGGTATTAACTCGTTATGATAATCTTCATCCTCAATCTTATAAAGATAGTGATGAGGTACTTATGCCTCAATGGGTTATAGAAAGAGTTGGAGAGTTAGTTGGTGAAGATGCTATTATTACATCTGATGTTGGTCAGCACCAAATGTGGGCTGCTCAACACTATCCATTTGATAGACCTCGCCAATGGATTAACTCTGGTGGATTAGGAACTATGGGCTTTGGTTTTCCAGCAGCTATAGGAGCAAAAAGAGGATGTCCAGAGAAAACAGTTATTAATATTACTGGTGATGGATCTATTTTGATGAATATGCAAGAACTTGTAACCGCGTCAGAGTACAAAATACCAGTTATTAATATTATTTTGAATAACCACTATCTAGGAATGGTAAGACAGTGGCAAACATTCTTTTATGATAAAAGATATTCTGAAACAGATTTAACTTATCAGCCAAACTATAAAGCTTTAGCAGAGGCTTGTCATGGCATTGGTTATGATGTCTCAACAAAAGAAGAATTTGATATAGCACTCAAAGATGCTATTGCTAAAGATAAAGTTTGTTTTATGAATGTTACTGTTAGCCGACTAGAAAATGTACTTCCAATGGTACCATCTGGTGGTGCGTTATATAATATGTTATTAGATCACAAGGAGTAGTAATGCAAAAAGTAAGAAGAGTAATATCTGCGATTGTTATGAATGAAAGTTCTGTGCTAGCGCGAGTTTCTGGTCTATTTGCAGGTCGAGGATATAATATTGATTCACTCACAGTAGCCCCCGTACCTGGCTCTGAGATGTCTCATATTACCATTGTTACCAATGGGAGTCAAAGAGTAATTGAACAAATCACTAAACAGCTTAATAAGCTTATTCCAACTCTTAAAGTTATAGAACATGAAGAGATGGTTGAAAAAGAGATGGTTTTAGTAAAATTTCCAATAGGTGCAAACTTGAGTGATATTCAAGCACTCTGTGCAGCATATAATGGTGGTATAGTTAATGTTGGTTTAGATATGGTTATTGCTATGGCAGCTGACGAACCAGAACGAATTATGCATTTTATTGAAGCTACACAACGATATAAACCTACTGAGGTTGTTCGTGGTGGTGTTGTGGCTATAGAGAGATAGATATTTCTATATAATTATAAATCAAATATGGTGGGATTCTCCCACCTTACAATTCAATGTCAATGTAATAAGGAATTCTAATGTCTTATACCCTCCAACAAATTACACAAACAATTAATCTAACATATCAAGGTCAAGAAAAAGAGATTACTGGTATTCATACTCTCTCGCAAGCAGATGAAACAGAGTTAAGTTTTTTTAACTCAGCAAAATATTTAGATCAACTTCCCTATACAAAAGCCGCAGCAGTTTTGATAGAAGAACAGTATGCCAAGCATTTACCCAAATCAACTATAGCCTTAATTACTGATGAACCCTATCTTAAACTAGCTATTGCTTCTAAGCTCTTTGCTCATAAACTAGAGAGCAAAGGAGGACATCCTGCTATGGGTGAGGGTTGTGATATAGATAAAAGAGTTCGTTTTGGTAAAAATGTGACGCTTGGAGATAATGTCATTATTTTAGCAGGATGTTATCTTGGAGATAATGTAAGCATAGGTTCAGATACACTTTTACACCCAAATGTAACGCTTTATCATCATACACAAATAGGTTCTGAATGTATTATTCATAGTGGTACAGTGATAGGAAGTGATGGCTATGGTTTTGCGCATACTCGTGAGGGTAAGCATATTAAAATCCATCAAAATGGTATAGCAATTGTAGAAGATAGTGTAGAGATAGGTGCAAATTGTGCAATAGATCGGGCAGTATTTGGGGCAACTATCATTAAAGAAGGAACAAAACTCGATAATCTTATTCAAATTGCACATAATTGTATTATTGGTGAACATAGCCTTATGGCATCACAAGTAGGATTATCAGGTTCTACTATATTAGGTAGAAATGTTGTTATGGGTGGTAAAAGTGGTACAGCAGGACATCTTACGATAGGTGACTTTGCTACTATCGCTGCCAAAGGTGGGGTAACCAAATCTCTTGAAGGTAATAAAACTTATGCAGGATTTCCTGCTATAGATCATAAGTTATGGTTACGAATACAAGCAAAGCTTTCTGCACTAGGAAAAAGAAAAAAATAGTGCTATAATAAGCGATTAAATTTAAAATTAAGGACGAATTATGAGTGGAACAGTTACAGCTATTGATGAGATGGTATTAAGTGGTACAAACGATGGAAAAATTTCTATTGGAACTATAGAAAAACCTTATGGTAAAAATAGTGAAAGTGTAGTGAGTATTGCTATTTCTTTACAATCTAAATCAGAAGAACCTGATTGGAAAGTACATCTTCCAAAAGCAAATATTGACGCAGTTATAGAAGCACTTCAAAAAGCAAAAGAAACATTAGTATAAAGGATAAGGGAAACTCTCCCTTAGCTTTTTACTACTCTTCTTCTTTCATCTTTTTATATTTATTTAAAGTACTTTGCATTATTCCTTCATCAGGTATCTTTCTACCTGCAATATATCCTATAATATTACCTTTTTCATCTAGCTTTGGTTTTGCCCATACTGTTACCGTATAATAACGACCATCTTGGTTAAGATTTTTTACAATACCTTCCCAAGTTTGACCTGATTTTAATGTTCTCCACATATCTTGAAATGCAGCTTTTGGCATATCAGGATGGCGATTGATATTGTGTGGAGAGCCTATAGTATCTTCTTTACTATATCCTGTAAGTTCCAAAAACTTACGATTTGCATAAGTGATAATACCTGCTGTATCTGTTTCAGTTATCATTACCTTACCATCATACTCAACCTCTGTCTCTAAAGGATCAGGTATTTGTATTGTTTTTCCTGTTATTAAATTCTTTATAGTTCTTCCCATGGTATACCTTTTAGTTATTCTTTTTATATTATAAGATAATATTTTATTGGTTTACTGAAGAGAATATTTTAAACCACATTCATGAGAGACTTTGCTACAATTACATCTAAAATAACCTATATTATCCAAAGGATTTATCATGTCTATAACACAAACTATTAAACAACTATTAACAAATCGAACACTCGTAATAGACGGAGCTATGGGTACACAAATCCAATCACTTGATATTCCTTCTACTGCGTGGTTAGATGATAAGTATGTAGATCAAGAGGGATGTAATGAACTCTTAAATGCTACAGCTCCTGATCTTATTCGTCAAATACATAATAGATATGCTTTAGCAGGTGCTGATCTTATTAAAACTAATACATTTGGAACTATGCCTTGGGTATTAGATGAGTATCAAATGGGTGATAGAGCTTATGAATTAACAAAAAAAGGTGCAGAGCTTGTAAAACAAGTTTGTATAGAACATAGTACAGTTGATGAGCCACGATTTGTATTAGGTTCTATAGGACCTGGTACAAAACTACCATCTTTAGGGCATATTCATTATGATGAGATGTATAAGGGATATAAGATAGTAGCCGAGGGGCTTATTGATGGTGGATGTGATATATTTTTATTAGAAACTTGTCAAGATCCACTACAGATAAAATCAGCCATTCATGCTTGTAATGATGCATCTAAAGAGAGAAATATAGATATACCTATTATGGTATCAGTAACTATTGAATTAAGTGGTTCTATGCTTATAGGTACAGATGCCTCAACTATTGTGACTATCTTAGAGCCATTTGATATATTATCTTTAGGATTTAATTGTGGAACAGGTCCAGACCAAGTTAAAAAACATCTAAAAACACTTAGCGAATTATGTAAATTCCCAATATCAGTTCACTCTAATGCAGGAATGCCACAAAATAGAGGAGGGTATACATATTATCCAATGGGACCAGATGAGTTTACAGCAAAACAATTAGAGTTTACACAGTTTGATGGAGTTAGTTTTTTAGGTGGTTGTTGTGGTACAACTCCTCAACATATAAATGCACTAAAAAAAGCAGTTAAAGATATAAAACCCAAAGAGCCAACAGGTGATGTAGCTCCATCAATAGCTTCACTTTTTAACTCAACAGAGCTATATCAAGAACCAGCTCCACTTTTAATCGGTGAAAGAAGTAATGCCACAGGTTCAAAAGCATTTAGAGAGCTTATTATTGCAGGAGATTATGAAGGAACTTTAACAGTTGGTCAAGCACAAGTACGAGATGGAGCACATTGTCTTGATGTAAATGTAGAGTTTGCAGGACGAGATGGGGCTACGGATATGAGTGCTGTTATGGAGCTTTATAATCAAAAAATTCCATTACCATTAATGCCTGATGCTACAAGAGTTAATACAATGGAAGCAGGACTTAAGTGTATAGGTGGAAAACCTATTATTAATTCTGTAAACCTAGAAGATGGAGAGGATAAGTTAGATGCTATATGTTCTTTAGCCAAAAAATATGGAACAGCTCTTGTTTGTTTAACTATTGATGAGGTAGGAATGGCAAAAACTACAGAAGATAAAGTAGCACAAGCAGAGAGAATATATGATTTATGCGTAAATCGTCATGGAATAGACCCTAGAAATCTTATATTTGATATGCTCACATTTACAGTTGGTTCTGGTGATGTAGAGTATAGAGATGCTGCTATTCAAACTCTTGAAGCCATTAGAGAATTACATAAAAGACACCCTGAAGTTGGGTCAACCTTGGGACTTAGTAATATATCATTTGGATTAGATATAAATTCCAGAAGATTTTTGAATTCGGTATTTTTGCACCATTGCCTAGAGGCTGGAATGACCTCTGTAATTATAAATGTAAAACATATTGTACCATTAGCAAAAATGAACGAAGAAGATAGAGCGATATGTGAAGAGTTACTATTTTCTCCTGATGATCAATCTCTTTTTAAATTTATAGAACATTTTAGTGATAAGACTATAGAAGATGATGGAGCAGATGAGGCGTATGAAGCTATGAGTGAAGAGGAGAAAATATCTAAGCTTCTACTTGATGGAGACAAAGAGCGAATGATACCTCTTGTTGAAGAAGCACGAAAAAATATCAATCCAGATAAAATAGTAAATGAGATACTTATTGATGCTATGAAAGTAGTGGGTGAGTTATTTGGAAGTGGACAGATGCAATTACCATTTGTATTACAGAGTGCAGAGACTATGAAAACGACTGTAGATTATTTGAATCCATATCTAACAAAACAAGAAAAAGAGACGGAAACAACTTTAGTTATAGGAACAGTAAGAGGTGATGTTCATGATGTTGGTAAGAATCTAGTAGATATTATATTATCAAATAATGGATTTAAAGTTATCAATGTGGGTATTAAAACAGATTTAGAAACATATTTAGAAGCTCATAGAGAAAACCAAGTTCAAGCCATAGGAATGAGTGGGCTACTTGTAAAATCAACAGCAGTTATGAAAGATAACCTAGAAGCTATGGCAGAGATGGGTATGGATATTCCTGTTCTTTTGGGTGGAGCTGCATTAACAAGAAGTTTTGTAGATGAGTTCTGTCGTCCTATATATAAAGGTGCTATATTTTATTGTCGTGATGCTTTTGATGGTGTAATAGCTATGAGTAGAATAGAAAAATACAATGAAGACCCAAGTGTAGGATTAGATTTTAGATTAGCAGGGGATATGGTAGAGCGTGAAACTTTTGTTAAAAAAGAGATAATAATCCCAGCATTTGAAGAGATCAAAATGCCAGAACTTCAACTAGTACCAACACCTCCATTTTGGGGAAGAAGAGTATTACAAAAAGAAGATTTAGATTTGAATATGGTTTTTAGTTGGGTAAATAAAAAAACTGTAACAAAAATGCATTGGGGATATAAAAGTAAAGGAATGACTAAAGAGGCGTATCAAAAACTACTTGATGAAACAGTATATCCAGCATACGAAAGACTTCAAAAAGAGTTTATAGAAAAAGATTTATTTGAACCAACTATTATATATGGATATTACCCATGTAGAAGTGATGATCAAGATTTGCTACTATTTGACGAAGAGAATGGTTGGAATATAGATGAAAATGCAAATAGAGAAGAGTTTGATAAGGTTAAAGCCAACTCAAAATATAGATTTAACTTCCCAAGACAAGGACGAAAACCACATAGAGCATTAAGTGACTTCTTTCATCATGATAGAGATGATGTAATAGCTCTAACTTGTGTAAGTGCAGGGAGTAAGTTCTCTGCCTATGAAAAAGAACTTTATGACGCAGGTAAATATTTGGAATACAATATGGTACATGGCTTTAGTGTAGAGTTAGCCGAAGCCCTAGCAGAAGTAGCCCATAAACAAATTAGATTAGATTTAGGAATCGCAAGTGAAGATGAAGGACACACTCTAAGAGATGTAAGAATGAGCAGATACCAAGGTTCAAGATATTCATTCGGTTATCCTGCATGTCCCGACCTAGAACAAAGCAGAATAATATTTGATTTATTAAAGCCTGAAGAGTTCGGAATAGAATTAAGCGAAACCTTCCAAATACACCCAGAACAAAGTACAACAGCATTGGTGGTGCATCATCGGAATGCGACTTATTATTCGGTTTAAGGTATAATTTTAGAAAAAGATAAACAAAGGATTTACATGAAATTTTTTAGAAATATAATTATATCTATAGTCTTGATTAGTAATTTATCTGCTTTTACTTTTGATGAACTTGAATCAGGTTATTCATTTCAAAAGATACTTTATTGGGCTCAGGATAATAATGTTCCATTATGTGTGGATAGTTATATGCTAATTCCAAATGGTTTTAAATGGAGTGCATTAAAAAATAAAGAAAAATATCGTACTTTTCACTATTACGATATTATCTTTAATAAAAAAGCTAGAATAGATTTGTATTTTACAGCCAAGAGTAATGAGTTGTATAAATTGAAAATAAGATGGAATCCAAGTCAAGAACTTAAAGAGACTATTATATCAGTACTGAATAAAAAATATAATTCAGGTACAGTAGCATTCGGTGCATCTTTGGGAGAGAATCTTACATCTAGGTTTAAAGAGTGGCATCCTGATAAAGATACATTATTAAGTCTTAAAAGTGGTATGGTTGGGATTCATCTAACTTATACAGATTTAACTTATTCAGATAGCGAATATAAAGAAAAGAAGAAAAAAAAGATAGATATGATAGTCAAAGATGCTAGTAAGTTTTAATACACCTTATTTTGGTGGGTTTTACCCACCCTACTGATTAGTTTTTGCTACTGTCTATTTCTATAACTGTATGTACATTGCCTCTTGGGTTAAAGTCTGCGATGAGGTTCATCCATTTTGGTTGTAGGTTTTTATAAAGGGTATCATATATCTCGTTAGCTGTATTTTCATGAGATACATATCTATCTTTAAAGCTATTGATATAGAGTTTGATGGCTTTGAGTTCTATTACTTTGTCTGAGGGTGTATAGGCTATTTTTATTGTAGCAAAGTCTGGGTATCCTGATCTTGGACACATACACATAAACTCTGGTAATTCAATATTTATAACATAATTTTTTTGATGCTCATTTGCCCAGTAGTGTTGCTTATCAGCTATATTAAACTCTTGTATCTCTTTTTCACCATATTTCATATATTTCCTTTATTTAATTGTATTTTTGTATAAGTTGTTGTTCTGTTAGTTGTCTTGCTATACCAAAACCTTGCATATAGTCTATGCCAAGATTTGTAAGTATCTCTTTTTGATGTTCTTTGTCAACCCATTTAGCCACACTTGTTATACCTAACTCTTGGGACATTTGGATAAGTGATTTAAGGATTGAGAGACTATTTTTGTCATTAATTCTTGATACAAAATCTCTATCAAACTGTACTATATCAAATTTAAAATGTCGTAAATATTCCATAGATGAATTAGATGATCCAAAATTATCTATACAAATTCTAATACCTCTTGCTCTAATCTTGGAAAGAGTTTTAAGATATTTACTTAAGTCATGGTGTGTTTTCCGCTCATAAATTTCAAAGATAAGTCTACTTGCATTAATATTTTTCTCTTCTATAAGCTTAAAAGATGCTTCTAAAAAATCTCTATCTCTTAGAGAAAAAGGAGAAAGATTAAAGCTAAATGATATATTATTATCAGTTAAAAGAGCTGTCTGGACAGTATTTTCTAATATAATACGATCATAAGTACGACCAAGACCTAAACGGTTGATAATAGGAAGATAATCACGAGGTAATATCTCTTTGCCTAAATTAGAACGAAGCTTTACAGATATTTCATAGGAGTCTATCTCTTGGCTTTTTACATTTAAAAGAGGTCTATAATAAAAGTTAAAAGCTTTATTATTAAGAGCGTGCAAGATAGAAGTTTCTAGTTGAGAAAGTTCTGAGGCATCTTGTACCAAAGGTTTACTATCTTCTTTTTTAAACTCTTGTACCTTTATTTGATCTCTTAGTTGTGCTATAGTCTTTTCTGGATCATTTCCAAGATTAGAGATAACAGCAAAACGATAATCTACTTCTATAGTATTGATTGTTGTTGTCTCATCTATAAATTTTTGGAGTATTTCTTGAATCTCTTGGCTACTATTATCTACAGCAATCAAAAACTCTGCACCAAAATTTCTTCCTATCCAAGAATTCTCTGTACCATGTCTTTTGGTATGGTGATTGAGTTTTAATATAAGGGTATGGAGAAGGTCATTGGTGGCACTTATTCCATAATTATCGTTAATTGTAGTTAGGTTATTAATAGATAATAAAGCTATTGTTTTTGGTTTGTATTGTTGGATTTTTTTAATAAAAGCTTCTTGATTAAAGCCATCAGTAGTACGGTCTAAGAGTGTCTCTTTAACATCTAGTTCTAGTAAAAAATAGATAAAGTAGATAGTAATAAAGACCAGACCAGCCATTAATATAGATATATCTAATGTGAGTTTAGCAAAGCCATCTTTGGAAAAAGAGGTATAAAATAGTAAAGAAAATATTAGTATCAAAGGAATACCAGCACGAAGAGCTAGCTTAAATCTTCGTTCTCTCTCTTCTCGTGCAGATGCTAACATTTATACATCCAAATGCTGCACATCTTTGGCATGCTGTTCTATATACTCTCTACGAGGTTCTACTTCATCACCCATAAAGAGTGTAAAGGTATCACTGGCTTTTTGCTCATCATCAATAATAACTTTTAGAAGTCGTCTATCTTCAGGATTCATTGTCGTCTCCCATAGTTGCTCTGGGTTCATCTCTCCTAGACCTTTGTAGCGTTGGATATAGGCACCTTTTTTAGCAGTTTTTTCTATATCTACAAGGAGTTCTAATACATCCTTATCTTTAAATTCATCTGTAATATGTTCTTGAATATTTTTATATATATACTGTGCTTCTATATAGTGTGGATTTGTAAAGAATATATCATCAATTATTAACTCTTCTAAGCCATCATTAGTTTGTACAAAGAGGTGAATAGTTTCTTCGTTAATAGTCTGACTTAATATATTATATCCGAGTGTACTAATTTTTTCTTTGAGAATAGTTGCAAGTTGCTGATTAGTAGTTCCTACTATATCAGGATTTTCAACAATATACCGAAGTACCTCAGGTAATGCAAATCGCTTTTCTATCTCATTAAGAGTCATTTGGTAGTATGCTACAAGTTTAAAGAGTTCTATAAGGTCTCTATCCCCCATAGTTTGACTCTCTATCGCCACAATACCATGCTCTATTAAAAAATCATTGAGAGCTTTATCATCTTTGAGGTAAGTTTCATTTTTACCTTTTTTATATCTATATAGAGGAGGCTGTGCTAGATAGAGATAACCTTTTTCTATTACAGGTTGCAAAAATCTAAAGAAAAAAGTCATAAGAAGAGTTTGGATATGGCTTCCGTCAATATCTGCATCGGTCATAATTATAATTTTATGGTAACGCAATTTATCTTCATTAAACTCATCACCAATACCACAACCCATAGCTGTAATCATATTTTTGATTTCATCTGATTTAAGTATTTTTTCTAATCTTGCTTTTTCCACATTAAGAATTTTACCTTTGAGTGGTAAAATTGCTTGGAATACTCGGTCTCTTCCTTGTTTGGCTGAACCACCAGCAGAATCCCCTTCTACTAAATAAATCTCTGAAAGAGCAGGGTCTTTACTTTGACAGTCTGCTAATTTTCCTGGTAAAGTTCCTATGCTCATGGAATCTTTTCGTTTGACTAAGTCTTTGGCTCTTTTGGCAGCATCTCTACCACGAGCGGCAAGGAGTATTTGACCCATAATAGCTTTTGCTTCTATTGGGTTTTCTTCGAGATATTTATTGAAGTTTTCAGAAAAGAACTTATGAACCAAGGCTCGAACATAGCTAGAGCCTAGTTTTCCTTTGGTTTGACCTTCAAATTGTGGTTCAGGAACACGCACAGAGACTATGGCAATAAGTCCCTCTTTGCAGTCTTCACCTGTAATTTTGGTATTTCTCTCTTTTGCATTAGCATTTTTGCTTATATATGATGCCATTGAACGAGTCAATCCTGCTCTAAATCCAGCTTCGTGTGTACCACCATCAGCAGTTTTAATATTATTTACAAATGAAAGAGATTTTTCTGTATCAGCATTACAATACATAAGAGCAATATCTATCTCTATTGTTGCATTGTCTTTGGGATCATCACCTTTGTGTGTAGCAGTTCCTTGGAAAAGTTGTGCAGGTGAGATGACTTCTTGAGTATTCATATCTTCAACAAATTCTTTAATCCCACCCTCAAAATGAAAGAGTTCTTTTGTACCATCTCTCTCATCTTTAAATTCAATTTTTATTTTTGGATTTAAGTAAGCTAGTTCTTTAAAGCGTTTTGTCAAAATCTCTTTTTGAAAAGTTACACCTTCTACAAAGATAGTCTCATCAGGCCAAAATTCTATTTTTGTACCTGTTTTACGAGTAGAACCTGAAACGGCTAATAGCTCATTATACTTACCCTCTTGAAAGTGTTGTGTATAGATATTTTTTTCACGATAGATTGTAAGATAAAGGTCTTTTGAGAGAGCATTTACTACAGATACCCCTACACCATGGAGTCCACCTGAGACTTTATAAGTATCTTGGTCAAACTTACCACCTGCATGAAGTACAGTAAGTACAACAGTTGCAGCAGAGAGTTTTTCTGTAGGATGTTCAGCCACAGGGATACCTCTCCCATTATCTTCAACAATAGCAGATCCATTTTTGGTAAGTGTGACTTTGATAGTATCACAAAAACCTGCCATAGCTTCATCTATAGAATTATCCATAACCTCATAAACAAGGTGATGAAGTCCTTTGGTGGAGGTGTCACCAATATACATTCCTGGTCTTTTTCTAACTGCCTCTAGCCCTTTGAGAACTTTAATATTTTTAGCACCATATTCTTCTTCTACTGCCATAAGTTAACTCCAAATTTGTGGATTATAATAGTATTTATTTTAGCTAAAAAATAGTAAGAGGAGCGTTAATCGCACTATCGTGCTTAATTTAGATATAATTTTATATAAATTAATATATAAATGGAATAGCATAATGAATGAAAAAATAAAAAATCTTACTATTAATATGGGAGAGATAAATACTCTTGAGGTAATGCGTGATACAGACTATGGACTCTTTTTGGAAGCCAAAGATGGGGAAGAGGTTTTACTCCCTAATGCCTATGTAGAAGAGGCTGATATGCCAATTGGTGGCTTGGTAGATGCTTTTATCTATACAGACTCCGAAGATAGACCTGTGGCATCTACAACACTTCCTTATGCACTTCTTGGAGGCTATGGATACTTTACGGTAGTAGACTATAAATCTTATGGAGCATTTGTTAATTGGGGTTTACCAAAAGATTTATTTGTGCCTTTATCGCAACAAAAAGAGCATTTTACTATTGGTAAAAAATATGTTTTGCGTATTTGTCTTGACGAGCAGACAAATAGACTTTATGCTACACAAAAAATTGGTAAATATTTTTCTCGTGATCTTTCAAAGTTGGAGCTAAAACAAGAAGTAAATATGTTGGTACTTGCCCAAACGCCTTTGGGCTATAAAGTAATTGTTGATAATTTATATGAAGCTATGCTTTTTGCTAATGAAATTTTTGAAGATATTAAAAAAGGTGATTATAAAAAAGGGTATATTAAAACTATTCGTAAAGATGGAAAACTAGATGTATCCCTACAGTCTATTGGAAAAAAAGCTAAGAGAAATGACGCAAGCAAAGTAATAGTATCACTTTTAGAAGAGAGGGGTGGAAAGATGGACTTTACCTACAAAAGTGATGCAAATGAAATTAAAAAAATCTTTGCTCTGAGTAAAAAAGACTACAAACGAGGATTAACTCAATTAATAGAGTCTAAGAAAATAGAATTATTAGAGAGTTCTATTCGTTTAATTTAAGTAATATTATCTTATTATGGGCTTATAAATTATAAAAGGAATAACATGGAATTAGCAGATATTTTAAAAATGGGTGCATCACTTATACAAGAAAATAGTGACTCTTCGACATCTTCACTTGATGGGGATGATCTAAGTAGTGCTTTAGGAAATTTACTTTCAAATGGAGAGGGTGGATTGGATTTAGGCTCATTAGTTTCAAATTTTTCAAGTAATGGTTTGAGTGATGTTGTAGGCTCTTGGCTTGGATCAGGAGAAAATGAAGCTATTTCTTCAGATCAAATAACAGATTTATTTAGTAGTGAACAGATTGCTGAATTTGCTTCACAACTAGGTTTAAGTACAGAGAGTGCTACAAGTGCTATTGCTGATGCCCTGCCAAATGTTATTGATAGTGCGACTACAGGGGAAGATTCAATTGTAGAGACTATGCTTGAAAAAGTGGGTGGTGTAGATGGTGCTATGAATATGTTAGGGAAGATATTTAGATAATCTGCAAAGATTATCTAAATAGTAGTTACTTACGCTTTATAATTCTTGATTGCTTTTTCAAGAATTTCAGTTGCGGCAGCTTTGTCTTTGAAGCCTGATACTTTTACCCATTTATTTGGTTCTAGCATCTTATAAGTTTCAAAGAAGTTTTTGATTCTATCAAGAGTATGAGCAGGTACATCACCTAAATCATTAATATCTTTATAAGTAGGATCAATTTTAGCTGTAGGTACGGCTATAAGCTTCTCATCTCCACCACTCTCGTCTTCAGTCATAAGTACACCGACTAAACGACATTTAACATAAGAACCCGCTTGAAGTGGGTAATCACAAAGTACCAAAATGTCAGCAGGATCTCCATCGTCTGAAAGAGTGTTCGCAACAAATCCATAGTTTGCAGGATAATGCATAGCTGAATAAAGAACTCTATCCACTTCTACAGCACCTGAATCTTTATCTATCTCATACTTGATACCTGAATTGAGTGGAACCTCAATAATCGCCTTTACTGCATCGGGATTGTCGCCATGACCAATTTTAGAAATATCCATCTGTTTCTCCATAAATAATTTGTATAATAATAGCATAATATCATTAAAAATTTGAGGAGTTTCACATGATAAGGGTCTTTTTGATTTATATTCTTACGGTCTCGGCATTTTCAATAGATATAGTGGAAAAGTATCCTAGCTATTCTTATGTATTTTCTGAATTTAATATTGATGAAGAGTATGTGTATAATAGTAATTTTAACTCTTTTGTACAGCAAAACCATAATAAATATAAAAACTTTTACCAACATTCAGTTAGAAGAGGAGGCTATCTTGTACCTACTTTTAAAAGTTTACTTATCCAAGATGGACTTTCAGATCTTTTTGTTTATTTGTCTATGGTTGAGTCAGGATTTCAGACGGATGCCTTGTCACCCAAGCAAGCTACAGGATTATGGCAGTTTATGGAAGCTACAGCAAAGCAGTATAAATTAGATATAAATTCTAATTTTGATGAGAGGCTAGACCCTATACTTGCTACAAATGCAGCTATGCGTTATTTACATAAATTATATGGAGATTTTGGTAAGTGGTATTTGGTAATGATGGCATATAATTGTGGTGAGGGAAGGTTACAAAAAGCTATAGAGAGAGCTGGAAGTGATAGGCTTGAAATATTAATGGATAATCAAAAAGGATATATTCCCAAAGAGACACGGATTTATATTAATAAAATACTTTTGCTCTCTATGATAGGTGAAAATATTACTTTGGGTTTTGGAGAACTAAAAGAAGACCTAACAATGCTCTATGGAGACGAAATAGTGCAAGTAGAAGTAGAAGCTGGAGAGAATATAGCATCTATAGCCAAGAGTATTTCTATTGATCCCAAAGAGTTACTGAATATAAATCATCACTTTAAGCAAGGAAGTATACCTGTGGTATTACCTTATTATATGATGAATATTCCATCAGCTAAAGTTATAGATTTTTATACATCATATTTACTCAAAAAAGAGTTAGCCAAAGAAAATCAAAATCATTTTATTTCTCATATTGTTATTTCAGGTGAAAATATAGAACAAATAGCTAGTAAATATAAGGTAAGTATAGGTGAGCTTATCGTGGCTAATTCACTAAAAAAATTACTTTTAAGCCAAGGAGATATGCTTATTATTCCTGTAACAGAAGATATATTTACCAAGTTTTCTAAACATATCTAAAGAATAATAAGGAGATAATAAATTATGAAATATCTTCTTTCCTTCTCTCTTATTATACTACTGCTTATTACAAGTGGATGCTCACCCAAAAAGAAATA
>JADGER010000042.1 GCA_016744315.1 Sulfurovaceae bacterium | reverse complement strand
CCTGCTTGTTTAAGTATCATTTTACAATCTTTACTTAAATGACGCAGTGTTAGATTTTTGTCCTCATCTTCATATTTTTTGGTTAGAGCATCTATAGCCTCTACACCTGATGAATCCATAACTCTTGCATTTTTAAAATCTATAATAACTTTTTGAGGGTCATCTTGAATATCAAAGTTATCAGGGAAAGAGACCGCAGAACCAAAGAAAAGTGGTCCATCTAATTCATAAACTTTTGTACCATCTTCTTCTATATGTGTGCGTGCATAGATTCGTGCATGTTTCCAAGCAAAAGCCAATGCAGAGATAATAACACCCGCAATAACAGCAATAGCTAAATCAGCAAAAACGGTGATAACAGTTACAGCAACCATTACAAAAGCATCTGTTTTTGGCATATGTCGCAAATGAGAAAAACTACTCCACTCAAATGTCCCAACACTCACCATAAACATAATACCCACAAGAACAGCAACAGGAATGATATTAAGTAGATCAGTCAAAGATACTACAAGCACCATAAGCCCTAAAGCAGCCACCAATGATGAAAGTCGCCCTAGCCCTCCTGAAGTGTAGTTAATGATAGATTGACCAATCATCGCACACCCAGCCATACCACCAAAACATCCACAAGTAATATTACCAACACCTTGTGCTACACACTCTTTATTTCCACTTCCACGCGTACCACTCATCTCGTCTAGTACAGCAAGAGTAAGCAATGACTCAATAAGACCAACTAAAGCAGATATAACAGCAAAAGGTAATACCAAAACAATAGCGTCCCAACTAAGTATAGTATCAGGAATATGAAAACTAGGAAGTTGCCCTTTAAATTGACTCAAATCAGCTAATTGCCCAATAAGACTTGTGTCTGCTTTTGTGATATATACTAACAATGTCATCAATGCTATAGCAACCAAACCAGAAGGTACAGCTTTGGTATACTTTGGCAAAAAGAACATAATCATCATAGTCACAAGTACAACAGCATACATCTGCCATCCTTGACCATCAAAAAATTTAAATTGAGCCATAGCAATAACAATAGCAAGTCCATTTACAAAACCATAAATAGCAGGAAGAGGAACAAGACGAATAAATTTACCAAGTTTTAACAAACCAAAAGCTATCTGTATAAAACCAGCTATAATAGTAGCCAAAAGTATATATTGCAAGACACCTATAGTCAAAGCATCACCTGCTAAACCTTGGGCTTCAAGTATACTAGTAGCTTCTATAGCTAAACCTACCAAAACAACAGCAATAGCACCAGTAGCACCACTAATCATCCCTGGTTTACCACCAATAAGTGCAGTAACTGCACCTAAAATAAAGGCTGTATATAATCCTACAATAGGACTCACACCTACAATAAATGCAAAGGCTATAGCCTCTGGTACAAGAGCAACAGCAACAACAAGCCCTGAGAGAATGTCATTTTTGAAATTGTCTGTTTTATAGTTAGAGATATTGAACAAATTATTTCCTTAGTAAAATTTTCCGAATTTTATCATAAATATATAAAATAGTAATAATAAAATTAACTACTCAAATTATTACCTTTAAGAAATAACCCTCTAAGATTTTCAAGATTACTAATTGATTCTGGAAGTTTTGTGAGTTTATTATGTGAGAGTTTTAACTGTGTCAAATGCACAAGGTTACAAATGGAGTTTGGTACTCGAATTAAACTATTATTCTCTAAGTTCAGAACCTCTAGGCTAACGATCTTTCCTATATTTTTAGATAATTTTCTTATATTATTATGCTCTAAATTTAAACATATAAGCTTTTTTAAGTGTGTTAGTGATTTGGGAAGATCTATAAGTTGATTATGTGATGCATTTAGATTAGTTAGCGAGCTTAACATACCTATCTCTTCAGGTAGCTCATCAAGATTTTTATGGCTAATATCAAGTGATACTATTTCCATAAGTTCTTCTTTGTTTTTGGGGAAATCTACAATATTTTCTTGTTCTGCCCAATTCCATAAAACTTGCATCCATGCATACTCTGTATCTGTTTGGATTTCAAGTTTTTCATTAAGTGAATCTAACTCTACCTCTAAGAGCTTTTTTGTACGACCAAAGTAATCCCCATCTTGCGTCTCTTTTTGAATGCGTTGATAGGTTTCATTATGATACAAATAGGCAACTTCTACCTTTTTCTGCCCTATTCTTTTTTTAATATCAATAATATTTTGATGAAATTCATCTTTACTTACTCTTTTATATTCTGAAGAATTTTTCCCATGACTGCTACTTGTTACTCTTGCTTTAATCTTTTTTACTTTCTTTAGATCATGAGTAATATAAGCACTATTGAGTTCATCAAATATCTCTTCTACATTATTTCTTAAATATGGCACTATCATATCTGGGTGACAAAGCTTCATAGCTTCTGTATAGGTATCTTTCAAAATAAGTTTTTCCACTTTGGTTAATACAGGTGGTTGTTTTGATTCTTCTTCTTTTAGAAGATAAATAAACTGTCTATAGTCATCATTTGTCTCAGCTAATAATAATTCAAGAGTATCAGTATCTTCACTTCTACTATTATTTATCTGCATTTTAAAAAGTACTCTTTTTACTTTGAGTGTCTCTTGGACAAGAGAACCTAACTCTTTATAATAACTACTATTAAATATATCAATTTTTTGCAGGAGTTCATTTTTTTCTTTATTAAGAAAGTGAAGTGTATCATCTAAGGTTTTTTGTTCTGATCTAAGTGTTTCTATTTCTCTTTCATCAAGTATAATCTTATCAATAAGAATTGAACCTAAATTATATTTATTTCGATCAATCAGTGTGACAATATGAACAACATCATTATTTATATCAAGTTCTTTTATTCTTTCAAGTTGTTCTGCTAGGAGTTTATCATCTTTGAGTGCGATGCTATCTTTGATAAGTTCTAAATACTCTATTATCTCTTTCATAGTTACTACCTTAGATTATTTATAAATACGATAACTAGTAATTCTTAGATGTTTCATCCACATTTGGATTTCACTCGTAAAGCGGATATTATTATCTTTTAAATTAAGTTCTCTTAGCTCTCGTAAATATGTTATCTCTACAGGTAGTTTTCCCAAACTATTATCTTCTAAATTTAATAACTTTAGCTTACTCAAATGCCGTATCTCTTTAGGAATTGATGCTATTTTATTATGCCATAAATTAAGCCATAATAATTGTTTGAGTTTTCCTATTTCTACAGGGAGTGTAATAAGATTATTTCCTTGTACTGAAAGTTCTTTGAGTTGAGACATCTCTCCTATTTGTGGTGGAAGAGTTTTAATATTATTAATACCCAATCCAAGCTTACTCAAATTAGGTAATGCTGTTAATTCTAAAGGAAAGTGTGTAAAATCATTATTCCAAAAATTTAATTCTGTAAGTTTTGTAAGTTTAGCAAAATTATAAGGCAGACTACTCAATGAATTACCCCAAATAGTATGGTTTTCACGACGCTTTCCTTTAATATCAAGCTCTTCAAGATTAATTAATTCACATATCTCATCTGGAAGATGCGTTAAATTATTAGCACCAATATTTAATACTTTTAAGTTTGTTAGTTTTCCTATCTGTATAGGTAAACTTGTTAAGCGATTTCCTTCTAAATGAAGTTCTTTTAAATGTCCTAACAGCCCTATCTCTTCTGGTAATATTTCAATATAATTATTACAAAGATTTAACTCTGTAAGACTTGTAAGATTTCCAACTTCTGATGGTAGAATATGCAGGCGATGATTTTCTAGATTAAGCTTGGTAAGACGAAAGAGAAACCCTATCTCACGAGGTAAACAAGTAAGCCTATTTCCATTATTGAGATGCAATACTGTTAAATTCATCAAGTTTCCTATCTGGCTAGGAAGCTGTGTAAGTTGATTTGATCCCAAATCGAGTCTTTGTAGTTGTGTTAACTCTCCCACTTTTGAAGTAAGTCGAGTAAGGTTATTAGCTTTGAGATTGAGTACTACCAAATTTTTAAGACATCCTATAGCTGAGGGAAGTCTGGTAAGTTTATTATGATTTAAATTTAAATGTGTTAATTTACTAAAATTTGAAATTTTTGTAGGTAGTCTTGTAAGCTTATTATGACTTAAGTCAAAAGTTTTTAGATTTTTGAGTTCTATAATCTCCACAGGGAGTTGTACCAAAGAATTAGCACTAAGTATCAAAGAATTCAGTCGCTTTAATTTTCCAATTTCTGGAGGAAGTTCAGAAATTCTTGTATTACAAAGGTTTAATTCCACTAGATTAGTAAGATGTCCTATAAGTGGCGTAATTGTTTTGAGTGGGATATGGGATAAATCTAGCTTAGTAATTTGAAGAAGAACTTCTTTATCTCTAGGAAAACCATGGTAACTTTGACTCTCTTGCTGAGATTGTGTAGTGCTACATTCGAGAAAAGGAATATTATTCTCATCAGCCCATTCAAATATATCCTCTATCCAACTTTCATTAGGCAATAAATATTTATTATCAAGTATCTTATCAGTGATATCAAGTAAAGTTTGAGTTTTCATTAGAATACTAAAACTATCTTTTTTGATACTAGGATTTTCACTCATATTTTCAACCTTTCTAACATTAACTAATTGTATCAACTTCTTGCTGTTATATTATTTATTTTTTTCAAATGGATATTTTTGTTACAGAGTAGATTTGAGTATAAGGAGTGCTTTGTAACTATACGACACACTAAAGGAAACTCTTTTTACCTAAAAAGCATTAAACCATCTTTCTATTTATATTTTTATTATTATAATGTTACCAAATTACTTTAATAACAGAGGAGACTTTATGGGACTATTAGAAGCATATAAAGCACACACAGAGCAACGAGCAACATTAGGTGTACCACCATTAGCATTAACAGCAGATCAAGTAGCGGAGCTTGTAGAATTATTAAAGGCAAGTCCAGTAACAGATGCTGAGTATGCTATGGAGCTTTTTACCCAAAAAGTACCTGCTGGTGTTGATGATGCAGCCTATGTAAAAGCAGCATTTTTAAATGATATAGTCCAAGGCAACTCTGCTTGTGATAGTATCTCAGCGGTTGAAGCATGTAAAATATTAGGAACTATGCTAGGTGGATTCAATGTTAAGCCTCTTGTAGAAGCACTTAAGCTTGATGATGCAGTAGCACAAGAGGCAGCAGAACAACTCAAAAATACACTTCTTGTGTATGATTCATTTAATGATGTGAAAACACTTATGGACGAAGGAAATACTCTTGCTAAAGAGATTGTAGAATCTTGGGCAAATGCTGAATGGTTTACTAACAAGCCAGAGATGGAAAAAGAGATTACGGTGACAGTGTACAAAATTCCTAGTGAAACAAATACAGATGATCTTTCTCCAGCGTCAGAAGCATTTACAAGAGCTGATGTTCCTCTTCACGCTAACTCATTTTTGATAAATAGAATGGATAACCCACTTGATACTATGGAAGAACTCAAAGCCAAAGGCAATCCACTTGTATATGTAGGTGATGTTGTAGGTACTGGTTCTTCAAGAAAATCAGGTATCAATTCATTACAATGGCATATGGGTAGAGATATTCCAAATATTCCAGGTAAAAGAACAGGTGGTATAGTTATTGGTGATATTATTGCCCCAATCTTCTTTAATACAGCAGAAGATAGTGGATGTATCCCTATTCAAGCACCTGTTGGAAACATAGAAACTGGTGATGTAATCACAGTGAAGCCTTTTGATGGTGTTATTGAAAGAGATGGCAAAGTTATTTCTAAATTTACAATTGAACCAAATACACTTCCAGACGAAATGAGAGCTGGTGGTCGTATTCCACTTATCATTGGTAAAGGATTGACAGTAAAAGCAAGAGAAGCTCTTGGTATGGATGCTGGTAATATATTTATGACACCAAATCAACCTGCTGATGATGGCAAAGGCTTTACACTTGCTCAAAAAATGGTAGGAAAAGCTTGTGGTATTGAAGGTGTAAAACCAAGTGTATATTGTGAGCCAGTTGCTGCAACTGTAGGGTCACAAGATACTACAGGACCTATGACAAGAGACGAAATCAAAGAACTTGCAGCATTAAGCTTTGGTTCTGATTTTGTACTTCAATCATTTTGTCATACAGCTGCATATCCAAAACCAGCAGATATTAATCTCCAACATACACTTCCAAAATTTTGGACAGAAAGAAAAGGATTTATTCTTAGACCAGGAGATGGTGTAATTCACTCATGGCTCAATAGAATGTGTCTTCCTGATACTGTAGGTACAGGTGGAGATTCACATACTAGATTCCCTATTGGTATCTCATTCCCTGCAGGTTCTGGACTTGTAGCGTTTGCAGGTGTTACGGGTATGATGCCTCTTACTATGCCTGAGTCTGTACTTGTACGATTCAAAGGTGAAATGCAAGCAGGTATCACTCTAAGAGATATGGTCAATGCTATTCCTCACCAAGCAATCAAAGATGGTCTTTTGACTGTTGAGAAAAAAGGTAAGAAAAATATCTTTGCTGGTCGTGTACTAGAAATTGAAGGTCTTGAACAACTTAAATGTGAACAAGCATTTGAACTCTCTGATGCATCTGCTGAAAGATCTGCTGCTGCGTGTACTGTTAAGCTTGACAAAGAACCGATCATCGAATACCTAGAATCAAATATTGTTCTTATCGAAGAACTTATTGCACAAGGATACGAAGATAAAGCAACTCTGCAAAGAAGAGCAGACAAAATGAAAGCATGGATAGCAAACCCAGTATTATTAGAAGCTGATGCTGATGCACAATACGCAGGTGTTATCGAAATAGATATGGATCAAATCAAAGAACCTATCTTGGCATGTCCAAATGATCCAGATGATGTAAAAACTCTTACAGAAATCAGAGAAGCAGGTCTTAGAATAGAAATTGACGAAGTATTTGTAGGTTCTTGTATGACAAATATTGGTCTCTTTAGAGCACATGCAGAGATTCTTAGAGGTGAAGGTGCAGTAGCCAATAAACTCTGGATTTGTCCTCCTACAAAAATGGATGAAAAAACTCTTCAAGAAGAGGGATATTATTCTATATTTGGTATGGCAGGAGCTAGAACAGAAATTCCAGGATGTTCACTCTGTATGGGTAACCAAGCAGCCGTTGCACAAAACGCATGGGTATTCTCTACAAGTACAAGAAACTTTGACAATAGACTTGGAAAAGGTTCACAAGTGTATCTTGGTTCAGCAGAACTCGCAGCCGTCGTAGCCCTAAAAGGCGAACTTCCAACTGCAGCTGAATATCTTGAAATTGTAGCTAACAAAATCAAACCAGAAATGACAGATGAGATATACAAATATCTTAACTTCAACAAAGTTTCAAAAGAAGAGTTAGAAGCGATGGTAGGGTAGATAGATTGCCATTTTAATGTAGGGTGGGAGCATCCCACCAATTATTACAACCTACATTTGTTCCCATCTTTACATGTCTTATGTAGGGTGGGAGCATCCCACCATTAGATTCAAATAATATCTCTATCACCTACTCCTTATATTTTAAGCTCAACTATGCTCCTTTAATGGAATTTCAATAATTATTGCTCACTCATGCTCCAATAACGACAATAAAAGTGTCAAAAGAACACTTTTACTTTAAGGATTATAAGGTTAAATATGGATAAATAGACTAAAGTATGTCAAATCGTAATACTTTAGTCTAAATACACATTATTAATAGACACTTTTTGTGTCCGCTTAATTAGCAAATTAAAGTTATTTAGGCTAACATGGGGTTGAATAAATAGTTGTATACTAAAGGCAAAAATTATTTTAAAGAGGAAAATATGAAATATATTAGTACAGAAGTGGAATATCTAAAAAAACAATTAGATTCTTTTTTATTTGAAAAAGACAATTCTATAGTAATCAGTCTACAAGGATACTGGGGAATTGGTAAAACACATTTCTGGAATAATTATATTAAATCGAAAATTGAAGAAAATCAACAAGTTTGGGATGAAAATATTAAATTTAAATCTTCAGAAGATAAACATGTGTATATCTCTCTATTTGGAATTAATTCCTTAGATGATATAAAAAGAAAAATAATTTTAAAAATTTCGAATAGAGCAAAAATCTCTAAACAGATAAAAAATATTGTTGGTAATAGTAAAGTTTTTGGTGTCGATTTGTCTTCAGCTATTTCCTTAATTGAACCAAGTGATTTTAAAGATATCATAGTCTGTTTTGATGACTTTGAAAGGATATCTCCAAATTTAAATATTTCAGAAATATTAGGCTTAATTTCTGAATTAAAAGAACAATACGACTGTAAGATAATCTTAATAAATAACAACGAAGTACTAAAAGAACAAAATATATTAGAACATCAAAAAATAATTAAAAGAACTTCAACAAAAAGTAAAGACAGCAAAGATTATTTAGAAGATTTAGAACAAAAAGAGCTAGAAAATTTAATTTATGGTTACGAAAAGAATAAAATAGCAATTAATGATTCATCCAGTGAACGATATATTATTACACAAAACAATAGCTATGAAATATTAGAAAAATTTGGGGAAAAGATTATTGACATAACTTTACGTTATGAGCCTACGATTGATGATTTAATCAATATTTTAAAAAATAACGATAACGATTATTTAAATTTTGACTTTATATCATCACTATTTAATAATTTAAAAGATAAAAATAAAAAATTCAATTTAAGATTGATGAAACGATTATTAACTAAACTTGAAGTTGTGCAAGATATTTTAAGAAATGAAAATATTGAAGAATCTTACAAACTTGGTTTAATCTTTAATATATTTAGATTAATCGTCAAAGAAAATATAAAACTAAATGAGCTTGGTTTTAATAATGTAAAAACAGTATATTTAGATTATAAAGATGACTTATTTAATCTAATATTTAGACATCAATTTAACACCAGTAAAGTACAAAATGTGTTCGTAGAGCATACAAAGAAAGATTCTCAAACTCAACAAGAGTCAGATTATAAACAGGAAGTTGAAACACTATATTTTAAATACCTATATGATTTGCAATATACTGATATAAAATTTGCAAAAGAATTTTTCGCTTTATTACAAACTACAGAATTTGATATTTTAAAAATTCTTAGTTTGAGCACAGTAAGTTGGTATATAGAATTGTTATATATAACCGATAAAGGCCATACAGATATCTATAAAACATTCTATTTAAATATAGTTAAAAAGTATATTGAAAATAATATTAATTCTATTGAACGATTAAATAGCTTTTTAAAACAAGATATTATTAAAACTTTAAAAGAAGACGATGAACTTAAAAGCTATTATGACAGTAAAAAAGATAAGCTACAAAATAAAAAATCTACAGATAAGAAAGAGATTCTTAAAAGTATAGAAGATGTATATGAAAATGGTTTGAGTCCGAAAGATGAGACTATTTTCAACAGTATAAATGAACAGTTACATTTAGATTGGCTTGAAAATGATGCAAAATATTTTGAAAGCATCTTAGGCTTTGTTAGTTGGCTTCAGAGTTTTTCAGGAAACCCTCCCTTTAATGAGTTTTATAATAAAACAATTAATAACTACAAAATATTATCAAGGAAAAAAGAATATAAAAATAAAATGGAATTTGTATTAAAAAAATTTAACATAAACGATACACACTAAATATACAATAAAAACTTGGAACTAATGAATTTTCTAGCGAAAATTTATAGTTCAAGTCAACCGTTAGGTTAAAAAAATATATGGAAAAAATAAAATTAAAATATGCACCAATGATTATAGTCATTTATTTTTCAGTAATGGGATTAGTTATAGCATTCATACTAAAATACAAAAATCGCGTAGGTCAGATTACCCTCAACCCGACAATTATCGGCATAAGTAGGATATTTCTTTATCTGTAGTATTTGTCGGAGTCATGGGACTGCCGACCTACGCGAATGCAAATGGTATAATTTAAAGAAGAGAAGAGCTATTTAGGGAACTTCGTATCTCAATCACACATCACTCAAATGCTATGGAAGGGACGACACTCTCATTTGGAGAGACTAAGGAGTTACTAGAGTTAGGCAATACAGCTGGACATAAACCACTTGGGGAACAACTGGTTATTTTGGGTTTTGCCAAAGCGTATGATGTCATAGTTCGTGAAGCTTCCAATAGAGACAATATAATAGATAGTAGTTTTATCAAAGACATACATGCCATCATGTTTGAGGATGCCCTAAAAGTATCGCCTAACTATGTATCCAAACCTATCGGTGCATATAGATTTGATGAGCGGTATATCAAAGGAGTAGATATCAAACTATCTGCTCCCAATAAAATATCTAACGATATAGAAAATCTACTCTATAGATTTGAGAGCAACAAAATGAGTCTGTTGGAGATCGCATGATAATGGAAGAGTAGGAAGATTGATAATGGCATATCAAGCCATACAAAACAATATAGTGCCACCTCTGATTCAAAATGAACACAGAGATGAATACTTAACAGCGATTAGTGACAAAGATGAACTCTTTAGATTTATAGATGGGAGTATAGAGAATAGTATAGGGTTGTTAGGCTAAGCTCCCTCAACCCAACCAACTATTGGTATAAGAAGATATTGCTTTATGGTGGATTTTATCCACCCTACGACTGCATATATTTTAAACTTTATAAGAACTCTAAGTGAACTACCCAACGCCTAAAGAGCATTGGGCTTCTTGTTTCATAATGCCGTGATTTCTAACAAGCGTTAGAAACTCTATGACACTCCACAAGCTTAACTTCCGATAGTTCCTACCGTATTTCTGTTGTCTACTTGACCTAAGCCATAGTTTTTTATGTTGATACTAGCATTTATATCTCTATCAATATCTTTTTTACCACAATGAAGACAATCAAACTTTCTTATATTGAGAGGTTTTTTACCCGTACTTGCTCCACAGCTAGAGCATATTTGACTTGATGGAAACCATTGGTCTATCTTTAGAACTGTTTTACCTCTCCATTGAGCCTTATACTCTAATTGTCGCATAAATTCACTCCATGCCACATCTGCTATGCTTTTAGCTAATCGTCTATTTTTTATCATGCCTCTAATATTAAGGGTCTCCAAAACTATAATATCGTATTGATTGGTTATCTCATTAGATATTTTGTGAAGATAGTCTTTTCTTTGGTTACTAACTTTAGTATGAAGTCTTTGTACTTTTAGCTTGGCTTTTTGTCTATTATTGCTTCCTTTTCTCTTTTTTGATAATCGTCTTTGTAGTTTTTTTAATATGTTTTGTGATTTGACAAAGTATTTTTTATTCTCATACTTTTTTCCATCACTTGTGATAACGAGGTCTGTAATCCCCATATCTAAACCCACTGCATCTTTTGCTTTAGTAGGCTTAGGTATAGAGATATTATCGTCTATTAGAATTGATATAAAATATTGATTATTTTGTCTTGAAATAGTCGCTTGTTTAAGGATAGCTTCTTTTGGTATTTCTCTGTGAAGTTTAACTTTTATACCATCTTTAACAAATTTTGGAAAATAAACTCTATTGTTTGCTACTTTTATATTTTGAGGAGCTGTGAAGCTTTGTGTCTTATGTTTTTTTGACTTGAATTTCGGATAACCACCTTGCTTCTTGAAGAACCTACCATAAGCAGAGTCTAAATCTCTAAGAGCCATTTGTAAGCTTTGACTTCCACATTCATTAAGCCAAACATATTCATCAAGCTTTTTGAGTTTTGTAAGCTCTGCCTGAGTAACTATGTATCCTACTTTTTTATTGCCTTTGGCATACTCTTTTTGCCTATACTCTAAAAAGTAGTTATAGACAAAGCGTGTTGAACCAAAATGCTTTTCTATGCGTTGTATCTGTCTTTTATTTGGATAAATACGGTATTTCATAGCTTTTAGCATTTTGACTCCTTTTACATAATTTATAATATTGTATACTATTTTTATAAATATGTCAAGGAGAATACAACATGAAGAAAAACAATAGAAAACTATACGGCTACCAAACTACAAACAGGGCAAAGCACAATCTCAAAATTCATTTAATATTTGTATGCAAATACAGAAAAAAGCTTCTCTATGGGGAGCTTGACGATTTTCTAAAAATAGTTATTTCCGATATAGAGAAGAAATCTGATTTTAATATCATAGAAATTGAAACAGATAAAGACCATATTCATCTGATGATACAATATATTCCTAGAGTATCTATTTCATCAATAGTCAATAGACTAAAATCTATCACAACTTATCATCTTTGGCAAAAGTATAAACCATTTCTGAAACAACATTTTTGGAAAGAAAATACCTTTTGGATTGATGGATATTTTGTATATTCAGTAGGTGAAGCAAGTCCTGAAACTATTCAGAACTACATCAAAAATCAAGGTTAGTACCTTGTACGCATTCATCCCAACGGCTAAAGACCATTGGGATTTCTGCTAGGAGTGATTAAAGAGTTACACTCACCTTAAGCAACTCTTTGGTATTGTTCTTCTTAATTTAGAATAGAGGGATTTATGATGCAAAATAGTGAGAAATTAAAAAATTTATTAGAATTAGAAGTTATACCTGATTTGGAAACTGCTATTGATGAGATGTTTGAAGAGATTGATAAAGCCAAAAAGGCTACAAATACACAAAAAGATGAGCTTGAAGAGCTTCGTGAAATGCGGACAGACTGCTTTGCTATAGTCGATGAACTCTCTCGTGATGAAATTGAAGATGAAGAGATAGATGCTCTTTTGGAGGAGTTGATGGAGTTAAAAACAGTTTGAAAACTATTACCATTATAGATACTTTTGGTTTCTTTTTTCGCTCTTATTTTGCTCTTCCACCTCTTCGTAATTCAGAAGGCTTTCCCACAGGTCTTTTGACAGGTTTTATTAATCTTATCGATTCCCTACATCGTGACCATAATACAGATTACTTAGTATTTGCTCTTGATAGTAAAGGCAAAACATTTAGAAGTGATATTTATCCTGAATATAAAGCCAATCGTGATACACCACCGTCTGAACTCCTCCAACAACTTCCTATTGCAATTGAATGGATTTCTCAGATGGGCTTTGCAAATCTTTCTAAGGATGGGTTTGAGGCTGATGATATTATTACCACAGTAACAAAAATTGCCAAAGCACAGGGTATGCAAGTGAGGATAGTATCTCATGATAAAGACCTTTATCAACTTATTGATGATGAAAACAGAGTAGTACTTGTAGATAGTATAAAGAAAAAAGATATTAACGAAGAAGCATGTAGAGAAAAATTTGGTGTTCATCCAAAAGATTTTACTAATTTTCAGGCTATTGTCGGAGATGCTTCAGATAATATCCCTGGAGTCAAAGGTATAGGAGTCAAAGGGGCTGCTAAACTTATCAATCAATTTGTAACGCTAGAAAATATTTATGAAAATATAAGTCTAGCAGGAACTCCACGCATTCAAAAGCTACTTTTGGAATATAAAGAATCAGTATTTTTATCAAGAGAACTTGTTACACTCAGAGATGATGTCTTTAAAGATTGTGATTTAGAGAGTTATATATTTGAAGATAAAAATTATTTAACTGCTTTGATTGAAGAGTTTCAACAGTTTGAAATGAAACAAGCCCTTGCCAAAGCTAAAGTAGGATTTATTAGCTCACAGATACCCTCACCTCCTACGCTTACATTTGAAAATATTACACTCAATAGCAAAGAAAAACTCTCTAGCGTAATAGATGCAATACAAACAGATACTCTTATAGCCTTTGATACAGAGACTACAGGGCTAGATACAAAAAGTGCTAATATGGTGGGCTTTAGCTTTTGTATGGACGAAACAACAGCCTATTATGTGCCTATTGCTCATCGTTATTTAGGTGTAGGAGATCAGGTTTCCTTAGCAGATGCTCTTGAAGCGATTAAAAGATTAATGTGTTATAAATTAGTAGGGCAGAATCTTAAATTTGATCTCTCTTTACTCTATCATAGATATAATTTTGAAGATTTTACTCCTTATGCAGATACTATGCTTTTAGCGTGGCTTATTAATGCAGGGAGTAAAGTGGGTCTTGATACACTTGCACAAAAATATTTCAAATATGAAATGAAGCCCTTTAAAGAGATGGTCAAGAAAGGAGAAGACTTTTCTTCTGTAGAGATAGACAGAGCCTCTTTTTATGCAAGTGAGGATGCATGGATGACACGACTCCTTTACTTTAAGCAAACAAAAGATATTCAAAAAGAACTTCTTATAGAAGCTACAGAAGTAGAGTATCCTTTTATTAATGTTTTAATTCGTATGGAAAAACTGGGTATCAAAGTTGACCAAAGCAGATTAAACAGACTCAATCATGAACTTAGCCTAACATTAGAAAGCCTAACAAAAGATATATATACCCTAGCAGGAAGTGAATTTAATATCAAATCACCACAGCAATTAGGAGCTATACTTTTTGATACTCTTGGTCTAAAAGGTGCTAAAAAAACCAAAACAGGATATAGTACAAATGAGTCTGTATTAAGTTCTTTGGTTGATGCCCATCCTATAATCCCAAAAATATTACGCTATAGAGAGAATCAAAAGATACTCTCAACCTATATCAAACCTCTTTTAAAATTGGCTATAGATGATAGTAGTAGCCGTATTTATACATCATTTTTACAAACGGGAACAGCTACAGGACGGCTTAGTTCACGAGATCCAAACTTACAAAATATTCCCGTTCGTTCAGCTTTGGGACGAAGTGTACGAGAGGCTTTTGTGGCTAGAGAGGGTTATAAACTTGTGAGTATAGATTATTCGCAAATAGAACTTAGACTTCTTGCACATTTTTCACAAGACAAAGCACTTTTGGAGGCATTTGAACAAGGTTTGGATATTCACCTTGCTACGGCAACCAAACTCTTTGGAGAAGAAGATGCCAAAGCCAAAAGAGGTTTTGCAAAATCTATAAACTTTGGACTCCTTTATGGTATGGGCAGTCGAAAACTTTCTGACGAGCTTGGTATTACTACAGCCCAAGCCAAAGATATTATAAAAAACTATTTTGCCTCTTTTCCTACAGTCAAAAGCTTTTTGGAGAGTATTCAAGAAGATGTAAAAGAGCAAGGTTTTGTACAGACCATCAATAAAAGACGCCGAATATTTGATTATGAAAATGCTAATGGAATGCAAAAAGCATCCTTTATGAGAGAGTCTGTAAATACAGTTTTTCAAGGTTCGGCAGCTGACTTAATTAAACTCTCTATGATAGAAATAGACACACTTATACAAAATAGCCTACCTGAAGTATTTATGTTATTACAAATCCACGATGAACTTATATTTGAAGTTCAAGCAGACCAAGTCCAAGAAGTAAGCAAAAAACTCAAAGAGATTATGGAAAATATTATTACGCTTAGAGTACCATTAGAATGTTCTGTAAGTACTGGAGATAGCTGGGGAGAGTTGAAGTAACTCCCCTACTCTTCGACTCCCATGCTTTCAATAATTTTATCTTTATTCATACAAAAATTCCCATTTTTTTCAATAAGAAAAAGATCTTGTACTCGATTTCTTTGTGTATGTATTTTGGCACTTACTATATCTATACCTAAGGTATCAAATCGTGTAATAAGATACGCTAACAAGCCTTTTTGGTTTTCTGTTTTTAATG
>JADGER010000041.1 GCA_016744315.1 Sulfurovaceae bacterium | reverse complement strand
GTTGGCTCGTTTGGCTCTTAGGGCTTTGACCTCGCTCCCTTGCAAGACCATACCTGCTTCAAATTTTTCAATAATTTCATAATCATGATAGGCTTTTTTATTATTTGCAATAATAGTAATAGACATAAGGTACTCTTTTTAAATAGATTATAACATATTAATCAGAAAATAGCTTTTTCATCTTTTGAAAAAACATACTAGTAATACCTTTTGGAGTTGCTAATTCTTTGATAAACTCATCATAGCTTATGCCTTTAGCTTCTAAAAATTTTTCAAAATATTCAGCGGAACCATCCATTCCATCTTTGGCTTCTATTTCTAGCATTGTACGATAAAGAGGCTCTATAACTTTGACTACATTACGAGGTGCACCTTGTCTAAATGCCATGTAGTTTCTTATTTTTCCATCGCGTGTTTTTTTGATTTCAAAATCAGTTGTTACCCAATAATGATCTCCTGATTTTGAGAGATTTTTGACTACAGCAATAATATTATTCCCACGCCTAATTTCTTTCCACATAAGATAGAATACTACTCTAGGCATATCAGGATGTCGAAGTATATTGTGTGGAGTGCCTATAAGTTCTTCTTTTGAGTATCCAGAGATATCTACAAAGCAGTCATTGCTATAAACAATATCACCTTTGGCATTAGTTTTACTAACAAGCATCTGTGCAGAATCTAGCTTAATCTCTTTTCCTGTAGGGGTAGGTCGGGTTATCTCCATGATTATTCCTTAATAAATTATAAAAAAATATTATACTGACTTTATTTTTAGAATAATCTTAATATTAATAGATAACTATATATTATTTATTAATATTGTAAATAAGGAATAACAAAGCTTTACTCTACAACTCCTACAAAGTAAAATTCATCTAATCCATCTAAGAATGCAAATAATAGTTCATCAGAACAGCTTTTGAAGTTTTTATTTTTTTCGTTACGAAAAAGAGATGCTAAGTTTTGTTTACTAAGTTCTGCTTCTCCTAAACCAAAAATAATTTCCACTTCTGCTTCTTTGAACTCTAATGCTATACGAAGTTTTTTAAGTATAAGATTATTGCTTAATTCTACCTCTGTATTATTAGATTTCTTTGGGCTAGGACCTCTTTTGAGAAGAATAAGTCCATCAAGAAATACTCCTAATTCTTCATAAGTACATATCTCTTGGTCTGTATCTTGATGACGCTTAAGAAGAGTGTCTAATCTTTGAGTAGACATTTCAAAGTTTGCTAGTTTATAAGCTTCGAGAATAGAACTATTCTCGAGGCTTAATGCTTTTGTTATTTTATATAAAATATCATTTGTTTGCATTATAGTATTACTCATTTTGTAATATTTATATCACAAAGTTTAGCTTGTATCTTAGTATTAAATCCAATACTTACATCACTCCAAGTTTTGCCTTTATGCAAATCAAAACAGCTTTTATTAATAGATGCTAATGCTTCATTGGCATGAAAATCAAAAAGATCTATCACTCCCTTAGCTTCAAAATTTTCATTTACATAGCTATATTTCATAGGAATAAGAAGTGATTTTTTATTCATCTCTATCATCACTTGTACTATACCTGTTCTTGGTTTATCTTTTATTCTTTTATCTGCTGTAATCTCTTTGATAGTAGCAGTAATACTTTTATCTGTCATTTGATCAAAGAAAAACTTTACAAGAGTTTCATCTCTAGCAGGATTGCCTGTATCTATTTTACTTGTATTAATTGCTACTTTAGAACCTACAAGAAGCTCTGAGAAGTTTTTACCCTCAAGAGCAGTAGGAGTATAAGTTACATCAGTAAACTTTCCTCCAACACCAATTTTGCCCAAAGTCTTATAGGCTTTCCAATCTACATTCATACTTTTTTCTTGGATAAGAAGACATCCATTTGCCTGACCTAATGTATAGAGTGTTGCAAGTGCTAGTAGTATTTTTTTCATAATCTATTCCTTTGTTGAGTTTGTTTCAACTATTTTTATATCAGCAGTTTTATAGGCTAGAGTCTCTAAAGCAATATTTGCTTTTTTGATAACATCTAAGCACTGTTTATCTTTGATATTGTGTTTTAATGAATAGTATTCAGGGTTGGTATATGAAATCCAACTTTTTCCTTCATAATCTTCATAAAATAGCATTTTAAGTGGTAAATCCATCCCCATAGTTGGATTACACTGCATGAGTATTGTACCCATTTTTGGATTACCAAAGACAACAACTCGTTCAGGTAAGAGAGTCATATCAGAGTTTTTGGCATTTTGTGCATGGTCAATTATCTGAAAAAGGGATAATCCACTCTCATCTAATATTTTTTCAAATCGTTTTACGCCCTCTTTTACACTGTATTTACTCTCTACAGTATTAATAAATGAACCTTTTTTATTTTCACATCCACCCATAGAAGTAGCGATAAAAATTCCTAAACCCAAAGATATTATTACTAAAAGAATTTTTTTCATAATAATTTCCTAAACATTAAACCTAAAGTGCATAACATCACCATCTTGGACAATATACTCTTTACCTTCTAGTCTCATTTTTCCTGCATCTTTAGCACCTGCATCTCCAGCATATTCTATAAAGTCTTCATAAGAAGTTACTTCAGCACGGATAAAACCTTTTTCAAAATCATTATGAATAACAGCGGCTGCTTTTGGAGCTGTAGTCTCTTTGCGTATTGTCCATGCTCTTACTTCTTTGACACCTGCTGTAAAGTAGCTCATAAGTCCTAGTTTATCAAATCCTTTACGGATAATTTGATCAAGTCCTGACTCTTGTACACCCAAAGATTCTAGCATTTCAATTTTTTCATCTTCATCAAACTCAACCATCTCTTCTTCTACTTTAGCACAAAGTTTGATAACCTCTCGATTTCTTTGGTTTGCATACTCTTTGAGAAGTGTTACAAATTCATTATCTTCTTCTAGTCCATCTTCATCTACATTTGCACCATATATAATCTCTTTGCTTGTAAGGAGTCTCATCTCTTTGTTCATACTAATAAAAAGATCATCATCAATATTAGCAAAACTTGATACAGGATTTCCCTCTGCAATAAATTCCATAAGCTCTTCAGCAATAACTAATTGTGCTTTTGCATCTTTGTCATTACCTCTAGCTTTTTTACTAACAGTATCAATTCTTTTTTGGAGGGAATCAATATCTGCAAAGAGTAACTCTTGTTCTATAATTTCTATATCTCTAATAGGATCTATAGAACCCTCTACATGTGTAATATTTTCATCTATAAAACATCGAACAATCTCTAAGATTACTTCTGTTTCACGAATATTAGTTAGAAATTTATTTCCAAGTCCTTCACCTTTGCTAGCACCTTTTACAAGTCCTGCTATATCCACAAAATCAAGTGTTGAATGTTGAATTCTCTCAGGGCTAACTATTGTAGCTAATGCGTCAAGGCGTTTATCAGGCACAGGAACTACAGCTTTATTTGGTTCTATTGTACAGAATGGATAATTTGCACTCTCTGCATTCTGTGCTTTTGTTAGTGCATTAAATGTTGTTGATTTCCCCACATTTGGTAATCCTACTAATCCTATTCCTAATCCCATTTAATCTCCTAAAATATATCTTTTGTAATTTTTGTGATTATAGCTAAAGAGGACTTATTGACGGATGATTATAGTATGGGAGTAACCACAATGAGAAATCATTGTGGTTGGTAGAAGAGATGGGTAAAAAATTAACCTAATATTTCTTTGACTGCTTTGCCTATCTCTGCTGGAGAGACAACAACTTTGACACCTGCTGCTTCGAGTGCGTCCATTTTTTCTTTGGCCGTACCTGCTGAACCAGAGATGATAGCACCTGCGTGTCCCATTCTTTTACCAGCTGGTGCTGTTTGACCTGCGATAAATGCTACAACTGGCTTAGAGATATTCTCTTCGATATATGTAGCTGCTTGAATTTCAAGATCCCCACCAATTTCACCAATCATTACGATAGCTTCAGTCTCTGGATCTTCTTCAAACATTTGAAGAAGTTGCTTATAGCTAAGACCAATAATTGGGTCACCACCAATACCTACAGCTGTAGTGATACCATAGCCTTCGTTACATACTTGGTTTGCACCTTCATAAGTAAGTGTACCAGACTTAGAGATAAGTCCTACATTTCCTTTTTTGAATATAGCACCAGGCATAATACCTATTTTACACTCTTCAGCAGTAATAACACCTGGACAGTTTGGCCCAATAGTCATCATACCATTTTTGGTAGCACAGGCTTTTGCTTTTTGCATATCACGCACTGGAGCACCCTCTGTGATAATTACAGCAAGTTCTATACCAGATACTGCTGCTTCCATCACAGCGTCCGCTACAAATGCAGGTGGTACAAATATCATAGAAACTGTAGCACCTGTAGTAACTACGGCTTCTGCAACTGTGTTAAATACTGGTTTGCCAAGATGCTCTTGACCACCTTTGTTTGGTGTTACTCCACCTACAATTTGAGTACCATATGCCAAACATTGCTCAGCATGAAATGAACCCTCTTTACCTGTAAAACCTTGAACGATTACTTTTGTATCTTTATTTACTAAAATTGACATCTATTACACTCCCTTTGCTGCTGCTACGGCTTTGGCTGCACCATCACCCAAATCATCACCTACAATAAGGTTAGATATATTTGCATTTTTTAAGATCTCCGCAGCTTCTGGTGCATTTGTACCATCAAGTCTTACGATAACTGGTACATTAACATCTGTGATTTTTGTTGCTTCGATAATACCGTTTGCTATTCTATCACATCGTACAATACCACCAAAGATATTTACAAATATTGCTTTTACATTTGGATTTTTAAGAATAATCTCAAATCCTTTTGCAACAGTCTCTGCGTTAGCACTTCCACCAACATCAAGGAAGTTTGCAGGTGTTCCACCCATATAATTGATAGTATCCATAGTACCCATGGCAAGTCCAGCACCATTTACCATACAACCAATTTCACCATCAAGAGCGATATAGCTTAGACCATATCTACTAGCATCTCTCTCATCTGGATCTTCTTCTGAAATATCTCTCATATCTTCAATTTCTGGATGTCTACCCAATGCAGAGTCATCAAAGCCCATTTTGCCATCAAGTGCCATAAAGTCACCATATACGGTTTTGATAAGTGGATTGATTTCTATCATTTCTGCATCATTGTCCATATAAAGAGTATAAACAGCTTTTGCAAATCTAATCATTTTAGCTTGTTCTTTTTTGTCTGTGATACCTAGACCAAATACTAATGCTCTTCCATGGAAACCTTGGAAACCAAATGCTGGATCTACTGCTATTTTGATGATTTTCTCTGGAGTCTCTTCTGCTACAGTTTCAATATCCATACCACCTTCAGTAGAAGCCATGATAATAGGCATTTCCGCAGCACGATCAAGAACAACAGAGAGATAGAGTTCATCTACAATATCTGCACCCTCTTCAATATAAACTTTTTGTACCAATTTACCCTCAGGACCTGTTTGGTGAGTGACAAGTGTCATACCTAAGATCTCTGTAGCAAGTTCTCTAACTTCATCTATTGATTTAGCTAGTTTGACACCACCACCAAGACCTCTACCACCTGCATGAATTTGTGCTTTTACTACCCAAACATCTCCACCAAGTTCTGCTGCATTTGTTGCAGCTTGATTTGGTGTATTAGCAATAATACCCTTTGGTGTTGGCACACCATATTTAGCAAAGATTTGTTTTGCCTGATACTCATGAATATTCACGAAGACTCCTTTTTGTTACAATAAGTTGCTTTATTATACGCAGATAAAGAATAAAATCTTATGAATAGCATTTGAAAAAGTATAAAATTTAGAAAAAGTGGGAACTATCTACACAGTTAACCCTAAATCAACCTAAATTAGCACCCATGCTACATGCATCTATTTTTTCAACACGCCCAGCATGTCTCCCACCTTCAAAAGGTGTATCACAAAAGGCATCTATCATACTCTCAATGACCCCTTTGCCTACAACTCTTTCACCAAATGCTAATATATTTGCATCATTATGGGCGCGTGTCATTTGGGCTGTATAGGCATCGTGACATAATGCTGCACGAATACCTGTTACTTTATTAGCAGCGATAGAAATACCAATACCTGTACCACAAATAAGAATACCAAAGCTACCCGCATCCGATACCACAGCATTTGCACACTTTTTGGCATAATCTGGATAATCAACTCTATCAGCAGAGTCAGGTCCCAAATCTATAATTTCATAACCTTTAGAGAGAACATATTCTTTAACATACGCTTTAAGTGCATATCCTGCGTGATCTGTAGCTATATAAAATTTCATTTTTTTCCTTGTTTTTAGTTTGAGATAGGTTTATTAAATAATAAAATTAATAATCCATGTAACAGGTTTAAATAGAATTTCTTTCATAGGTGTCATTAGAATAATAACAATAAAAATCATTCCATAAGGGTATATTTTGTCATAAAAAGTAACAACAGCTCTCATATTCCACCCCGCAGCCAAGTAACGAACAGCATTTGCCCCATCCAAAGGAGGAACAGGCCAGAGATTAAAGACACCTAAGAGAACATTCAAGACAATACTCTGAAATATAAAGTATGACCAAAATGCACTCATCATAGAATCAGGTTGCATAAGTAAGGGAAAAATAGTAGCAAAAATAGCTGCAAGAGCAAAATTATAAGTAATTCCTGCCAAGGCTACAGCCACTGCTCCATTAGTACCACCATTTTTGAGTACGGTTGGCATATATATAGGGACAGGTTTTGCCCAACCAAACAAAAATGGAGCACCACTAAAGTACAAAAGAGCAGGTACCAAAAGTGTGCCTATCGGGTCTACATGCACTATAGGATTAATGCTTAAACGACCTAAATCTTTGGCGGTATGGTCTCCATATTTGTATGCAACCCAGCCATGCATAATCTCATGCCCTACTATTGCAAGAATAAGAGCAAATACTGTTGCAACAATCTTTATAATCTCTACTTGATCCATTTATACTCTCTTTTTTTATTGAATAGGTTGTTCAAGCTGTAGTGATTCTATTTGGCGACCAATGCGTCCCCAACGAACACTATATCTCTCTTTCTTCCATAACTCTTGACACTCTGTAGAGTCTATGGCTATTTTTTGACAAATTCTTTTGAGTCCAGCATTATCACGACCCGAACCAAATGCATCATCACCTTTAAGCATTTTCTTATAGCTTCTTGTTTCTACACTAAAGTAGATAAGCCAAGGTTTCCCAACAATAAGTTTATATGAGATAGAACCCCAAAAACGGCTATCATTAGAGTTATCACGATTATCACCAATCATATAATAGTGTTCTGCTTCTACTTTTTTATACAAAGCATTTACAGGTCGATTATTTATATTATAAATAGGTGCTTTAAAGCCCTGAAGATAAATAGGAGACATATCTACGGCTTTGTCATAGGCATAATAATTAAGTAGTGATTCAAAGATATTCCCTTCACTCTCAGGAAGATATTGAATACCTGGATATTTACTCATATAAGGGTTTACTACCCAAAGTTTATCTCGAAGAGTAATAATTTTTTCTTTTGGATAGTTTGCTTTGATATAGTCATCACCCTCATGAAAGTGCATCATCATTTTTTTATCAAGATAAATAATCTCATCGCCACCTACAGCTACACATCGTTTGACATAGTGTATTTTGTTATTGTCTGGAAATCTAAAGATGACAATATCTTCTCTTTGGGGTTTATCCCCTTCGATAAGGTGTCCATTATCAAAAATATCAGGCAAAATAGGCACTTCTACCCAAGGCAAATGAGGAATAGGTGTTCCATAACTATATTTTTTTGCAAAAAGGAAATCCCCTATAAGAAGTGTTCTTTTCATAGAACCACTAGGAATAACAAATGATTGTGCAATGAAAAATATAATAAAAAGTACAATAATAATTGTTCCTGTCCAAGTACCAGAAAAGTGGTAAAGCTTGCTTAGGAATTTTTTCATAGAGTTCTCTTTTTGGCTGATTTGAGTGTATTATCAAGAAGCATAGCAATAGTCATAGGACCTACACCTCCAGGAACAGGTGTTATAAAACTACACTTATTGCTCACTGTTTCAAAATCCACATCACCCACAAGTGAGCCATCAGAGATACGATTAATACCTATATCAATAACTATTGCACCTTCTTTGACCATATCTTCTTTGATAAGTTTAGGAACACCTACACCAACAATAATTATATCTGCTCTTAATGTATGGCTTTTGAGGTCTTTTGTATGAATATGTGTCACGGTTACAGTAGCATTTGCATTAAGAAGTAAACTAGCCATAGGTTTCCCCACTATATTACTCGCTCCAACTACACAAACATCTTTACCTTTGAGGTCTATATTATACTCTTCAAACATCTTCATAACCCCAAGAGGTGTACATGCTACAAAACTGTCAAGACCAGTCACAAGTCTGCCCACATTGTACGCATGAAATCCATCAACATCTTTATTTGGGTCGATGACTTCAAGAATCTTATCTGTATCAACATGTGAGGGGAGGGGGAGTTGTACTAATATTCCATCTATGCGAGGATTATCGTTCATCATAGAGATAGTACCAATAATTTCTTCTTGACTAATGGTATCAGGCATATTATGTGTAATAGAATAAAACCCAACTCTTTCACATGCTTTTGCTTTCATTTTAACATAGGCATGACTTGCAGGATCATCACCAATTAGTATAACAGCAAGTCCTGGGACAATGTTTTTGACCTGTTTTAACTCTTCAACTTCTTTAGCCACATATTCTTGGACTCTATTTGCCAATCTCTTTCCATCGATTATCTGCATCTTTGCTCTCCTTTATAACTCTACTTGATAATTTTTCGCTATTATATCGTAATTAATTTAGGGGTTATTGTTGATGCGGAAACTACTCTTTTTACTTCCATTATATATTTTTGCTGATGGAGATTTTATTACAGATTTTGAATATGGTATGATGCTTTATAATAATCCACGAGGTATTAGCTGTGCCGTCTGTCATGGGGAGTCAGGAGAAGGGAAAAAGATTGTAGAATATATTGATAATAATGGCAAAAGAGTTGTTATCAATGGTGTAGATATTAGACAAAAAACTCTTTTAGAAATTAGCAAAACGGTAGCAAGGAATCACCCTATTATGCCCAAGTATTATTTGACAGAAGAAGAGGTAAATGCTATACATTATTATATTCAACGCAAAAATTTTCCTGAGAAATTTTTAAAAAAAAATAAGAGGAGATTAGAAAATTGAATTTTTTTACTAATATTTTTAAACCTAAAGAGCAAACATATACTATCGTCCTTACTGTTACTTCTCCTAATGGTTTTCATCTGCGTCCTATTGCTTCTTTTGTAAATGAAACAAAAAAATATAGCGAAGAAATAACTCTTTCTAGCAAAGAGCAAAGAGTAGATGCCAAAAGCATTAATGCTATCTTGGCTCTTACTTTGGTTGCAGGTGATAGGATTGAACTCTGTGTTGTTGGGCAAGAGCCACAAAAAACTTTGTATACCTTGGCTAATTTTTTTGAAGAGTTAATGCAAACAGAACTCCAAAAATATCAATTAGCAGATATAGAACTAGATAATAATATAATAGAAACAGCAAAAATAGAGAAAGCCATTTATTCTAAGCAATTGCTTAGAGGAACTAGTATTTATGAGGGAATAGTTATAGCACCTCTTTACCGTGCTACGCTCAAAATAGAAAATAAAAGTAATAATCTTAATTTTCAAGAGGCACTGCAAAAAAGCATTCAAGAACTTGACAAACTTTATGAGAGTCATAAACAAAGTGCAAATGCTTCTATCTATTTAGCACATAAAACACTGCTAGAAGACCAAGAGATACAAAATATTACAACTCTTGATGCATTTAATATTTATATAAAAAAACATATACAGTCTCTACAAGCCACCTCTTTTGATGCTCGTCGTGCTGATTATTTGGATATTCAAAAACTAATTTTAGCCCAATTAGGACAGAGTTCTACACTTGTGCTTCCAGATACGCCTTTTATACTTTTTGCAGATGATCTTTTGCCGAGTGAAGTAGCGATACTTGCCAAAAGTGCAGTTGCAGGAGTAGTCTTAAAAAAGAGTTCTTTACTTTCACATAGTGCTATTTTACTCAAAAATTTTTCTATTACTAGTGTGATTATTAGAGATACTATTTTTCCAAATGATGAGAGTATATTAGATGCTTCTTTGGGATTACTTATTCCTAACCCTTCCCAAGAAGATAAAGATATAGCCAAAGATAGAATTATTAAAAACCAAGAGATAAAGCATAGTGCTGATTTGAAAAAGTTTGATAAAACCATTAATAAAAATGGTAAAGAGGTTAAAATATTAGCAAATATAACAAACCTAGAGAGTGCCAAAGAAGCCAAAGCTCAAGGAGCAGATGGTGTTGGCTTGCTTAGGAGTGAATTTATATTCCAAAGCAAAGAACCTAGCCTAGAAGAACAAACAAAAGTATATCGCGATATTTTCAAACTCTTTGATACTATTACAATTCGCACACTTGATGTAGGTGGAGATAAAGAGTTGCCTTATATCAAAATGGCAAAAGAGGCAAATCCATTTTTGGGCATTAGGGGCATACGGCTTTTTGATTCTCATCCAGAAATATTACAAACACAAATGAAAGCAATTCTTCGTGCAAGTAAAGGCAAAGCTATCAAGATTATGTTTCCTATGGTCTCTACCCCCAAAGAGTTTATCAATGCCAAGGCAACCACACTTCGTATAGCCCAAAAGTATAAACTCAAAGTAGATAATGTAAAGTTTGGAATTATGATAGAAGTCCCATCCGTTATTTTTCAGATAGATGCATTTAATGATATAGTAGATTTTTACTCTATAGGCACAAATGACCTTACGCAATATCTTTTTGCCATAGAACGAACACACCCCACACTCCACGCAGACCCACTATCCAAAGTACTCTTTGATGTATTAGAGTTATTATATACCAAAAGCACAAAACCCATAAGTATATGCGGAGAAATAGCAAGCATCCCCCAAGCCTCACAAAGATTACTACAAATAGGTTTTACCTCTCTAAGTATGGCACCAGCTCAAATACCACTTATCAAAGAGACTATACGGAATGGCTAAATACCTTATAATAGAAAAAAAATGAACAATTACTTTAACTTTTTAATAATCTTACTTCTGTCTTTTAGTTCTCTAAGTGCAAAAAATATCTATACATTAGAAGAATTTAAGCTATTAGAATTCAAAGAAAAAAACTTTGATGAGTTAAACTATACTCAAAAAGAACTCAACCTATTTTTTAAAAGTTTTCATGATATTAAGGCAATGGAAGAAAGCTCTTTAGTATTAGATAAGCCAAGAGATAATATTTTAGATGTGTTCAAAGATAAGAATTTTTTAAAAAATTATCCTGAAGATAATAACTTTATTGTTTATTACAAGAATAAAATGATGCCAATTATTTGGACAAGACATGATGGCTGTATAGGTGGTATTAAATATTTAATGGTATTAGAGAAGAAACAATTAAACATCAAAACTATAAATATGGTTTCATATGATATAGAGCCTGTAAAAGCTGAAAATTTTGATGATTATAAACAATACGATAATGAATTAGATCTCTCTATATTTTAAAAATTTTTGAGTAAATTATTTTACTACTAAGTGCCTTCTAGTCTTTCATCTACTTTTGATTCATAGGTTGTGAAAAAAATGTATCTACAACTTCTCGCATCTCTTTATAGTTGTCGATTGTATTAACTTGGTTGCGGAATGTTGTGGCATTTTCGTATCCTGCTTTGGAGTAGGTGTGGAGGTGTTTTCTAAATATTATAGCTCCATATTCTCCATAATGCTTAATCATTTGGTCAAAATGTTCTAAGACTACATCTCGTATAAGTGAACCTTCTACAGCTTCTAATCCTTCTCGCATTTGGTGAAATATCCATGGTTTCCCAATAGCTGCCCGTCCTACCATTATGCCATCAGCTCCTGTGTGGTCGAGTACCCATTGAGCTTTTTGTGCAGAGTCTATATCTCCATTGGCAATAACAGGTATAGAGAGTAATTCTTTTATCTCTTTGATAGCATCATAATCAACTTCGGATTTAAACTTTCCAGCACGAGTACGACCATGAACACAGATAAAATCAGCACCACTCTCTTGGCATATTTTTGCAATTTCAAGATGATTTTTACTCTCAAATCCTAAGCGTATCTTTACAGAGGTATATTCTTTGTTTGAGTATTTTTTGATAGTTTCTATAGTTTTTGCCATTTTGGGTAAATCAGTGAGTAAGGCACTTCCTGCTAGATTATTCACCACCTTAGGCACAGGACAACCACAATTAAGATCTAATATATCAATACCATCTTGTTCATTTAATAGCTCTACAGCTCTTTGGACTATATCTTGATCTGAGCCTGCAATTTGTACGGAGTAGGGGGTTTCAAGAGGGCTTTTTTGGAGCATTTTGAGTGTTTTTTCACTTTGATAGGCAAGAGCATTAGAACTCAGCATCTCACTTACAGTCAAATCAACACCAAATTTTTTAACAACGCTACGAAAAGGAAGATCTGTAAAGCCCGCAAGAGGGGCTAAAGCAAATATTGGTTTAGAAAAATCAATGCTCATAGCATACAGCATCTGAATTTATTAAGCTGTCCATTTTGTATTTACTATCATTTCTTTTAAGCGTATATAATGCTCTATAGCGTGTAAATTCATGATCTACATGTTCTTCAAGATACTCTTCAATAGCATCTAACATTTCATATTCAAAGAGCATATAAAGGTAGGCATTACTTGCATTTTCATCATTTTTTTGTAATGCTTTAAAGAATCTCAGATTTTTATCAGGAGATAATTTTCTTACTGTAAGTTTAGCTAAATGCATATATTCAACACAGGCAAAAGGTAATTCATTAATAAAGAAGAGTATCATCTCTTCATTCATACCTATATCTTCTCCGCTTGTTCCTCTTTTAATCATTACAAAAAAGTTCTCAATATCATAAAGTTTTACAAATTTTTTGGCTTTAAAGAAAGTCTCTTTAGCCGCAAATAATCCTAAGGCTTTTTTGACAGTTTCTTTGCTATAGCATTCACTTGCAAGAAGTACTTCTTCGACAAATTTTGGATCAACATCTAATCTATTGATTGTATTTTGTATATAGATAGGATTTTGTTTGGAGATTTTTTTATCTAGTTTTCTCTCTTTGAGATCTATATATTCACCCCGTTCAATGTCTTTGACTAATGCGAGTGCGTCTGCAACTTTTTCAGAAATACCTTCTACTGAACCTGATACATTAATTGTAGCTTTTCTTAGTAAGATAGCACTACTTCTAATCTCTTTTTTCATAAATTTAAGCTCTTTTGGCTCTTTAAGAATTGACCAATAGAGTGCATCTTGAAGTGCTAATGCATCTTTACTCCACTTCTTGATACCAAAATAATTTTTCATACTATAAAACATCATGTGCATAAGTGTAAAAAATAGTAGTATCAACATAGGGAGTACAAGCCAAACAGAAATGGGTACATCAGTAAAGACCACACCAAAGAGTCTCTGTGTATGAGGTTCAAGTGCTAAACTATGTATATACGCCCCAACTATTCCTGTTAAAATTAAAGATGAAAAAAAATATAATCCTATACGCATAATAATAAACCTTTATAAGTTAGTTGTGTTCTTTTTCGGTAATCTCTCTGCAAGTAATACAAAAGCGTGCAAAATTCTTGACTTTTAATCGCTCTATTCCTATAGGCTCTTCACACATTTCACAGACACCGTAAGTTTCGTTTTTAATTTTATCCAAAGCTAGTTCAATTTCTGCTAATTCTTTGCGTTGTTGTTCTAAAATTGCACTATCTACAATAGTTTCAGCAGAAATAGCTGCGTGGTCACCTTCATCATTGAGCTCTTGATCTCTCATTTGAGTTAGCTCCAAACTTGTACCTTGGAGATTTTTTATAATCTGTTCTTTTCTCTCCAATAGTTTCTCTTGGAATTGTGTACATTCTGATTTTGTTAACATAAAAGCTTCCTTCTAAAATTTTATTTATGGTATGGATGATTATTATTAATGGAGAGACCCCGAAAGAGTTGCTCCATCATAACGACTTTCACTAACTTATGTGAAAGTGTAATTTTACCCAATGATATATCTTTATTACATTGTGATAAAAAATCCTCTTCAAGTCCGTAAGCACCGCCAATATAGAAGTTGACCTCTGCTCTATCCTTAAGCAACTTTGCAAATTCAAAGCTATCTACCTCTTTTGATGATGGGTTAAGTGCAATATTATATCCACCTGATAAATATTTTCCAAAAGCCTTGGTATAGCTAGCCTGTGCCATATTACTAGAAATATCTTGTGCCTTGGAAATATCTTTGTCAAATAGTTCTATTACTTCTATTTTTGCAAAAGGCTTTGAAATCTTTACATAATGTTCTATCAGTGGTGCATAGAGCTGATCTTTGCCTTTTTTGTCTATTATTATAAGATTTATTTTCATTAATTATACTACTCTCTTAGGATTTAATTTTGATAGATGTTTTTTTGTAGCCATTATTTCTAATAAGATTATAAAGTTTTTTTGCATTATTTGTACGCAGTCTTACACAACCATGTGAGGCTCTTTGTCCTAATCTTTTGACTGATTTTGTACCATGTATTGCGTAGCCACCTTTGAAAAATATAGAGTAGGGCATAGGAGAGTTATCATATTTTCTAGAATAATGCATTTTTGCAAGGTGGTATGGTTTATAATTTCCTCTAGGTGTGACATAGCCTTTTCTTGCTGTTGAAACACGCCAAGTATAGAGAAGATGTTTGCCCTTGTAGACATTCATTTTTTGTTCTGAAAGATCAATCTTTACTAGAATATTTCCATGTATATTCTTGATTTTTTTTCTATTGAGTGCTTCTGCTTTTTCTCTCTTTTTTCTTTCTAGTAGTTTTACTTTGGCTTCTCTTTGTTTTGCTTGTCGTTTTAAAAATCGCTCTGCTTTGTATTTTTCTTCTTGTGCTATTTTCTCTTCTCTTTGCAGTTGTATAAGTCTATTTTTTCTTGTTGCAAGAAAGTTTTTCTTCCTGATAAGTGCTACTTCTTTGTCTCTTAATTGATTCATAGCTTTAATATATGAATTAACTGTCCGATTATTAAAGTATTTTTCTTTCTCTAGTTTATATCTATGCAGAAGCATTTTTCGTTGCTCTTTAGTGATAAGAATTTCTTGTGATAGACGATCCATCTCATATTGGTTTGCATGAAGAGAGATACTGCTCAATAGAAAAAATAATAAGATGCTATAAAAGCTTTGGAGAAGAATCTTTTTCATTATATAGTAATTTCCTAAATTTATTTTTGCTACTATTTTACTGTAATTTAAAAAGATAAACAAGACATTTTTTAGGAATTATATATTTTTACTTTAGAATGTGTAGTTACAATATAACTATAAAGCGAAGAGCTTTTATAGTTATATACACTATTTAATAAGGAGAATTGACAACTCTATAAGAGACTGTACTTCCTTGATAGTATGGTTGGTAATAAGTACCAGAGCAGTTACGATACTCTACATTATTAACACGAACAGTATTACAACTAGGAGGTACAGAGGCTACGATAGACCCTATAACTAATCCTGTTACTACACCAGCAGCAATTGCACCACCTCTATAGCTACCACCACCATAATATCTACCACCATTACGGTGATTTACATTAACATTAACATTTTTATTGACATTTCGATTAACATTAGTATTTCGGTTGCGATTAGAATTTCTGTTACGGTTTGCACTTCTATTTCGATTAGCACCGCCACCTCTTCCTCGTCTAGCTTCTGCTTTGTTCATAAATGATATATTTATTTGAGCATCTAATA
>JADGER010000218.1 GCA_016744315.1 Sulfurovaceae bacterium | reverse complement strand
TTTTTGAGCATAATACTTTATTGAAATTAAGAAATAAAAAATTTCAAAAAATATTTTATAAGGATAAAAATGAAAAATTTTTATATTGTTTTTGGTGGTACAACACAAGAAGAAAAAGCTTACATTTTGAATAAAGCTAATCACTTCATTCAATTTAATTTTTTGGCTAAAAAATCAAATATTCTATCTAGTTCAGAAAAATATTTAAAGTATTTTTTGGAGGAAAAAGAAAAAATTACATATAGTAAAAGAAATAATAGTTTTTTACTCAGAAAAAGTAACTTTGATTTTAGTACTCTTAATGTTACTAGCGGTATAACAATTAATCAAGAGATAAAAAGAATGAAGTTTCTTTTTAAAAGTATAAAAAGCTTGAAAGATCAAATAGAAAGATCAAATATAATTATTTTAGCTCACTCAAGAGGGTGTGGGTTAGCTTCATCTTTTGCAAATCACTTGTTAAATTCCAACTATAAAACAGGTATCAAAAAATTTGATGAAGCTTATAGAAACTTAATTTCCTTAAATAATATATTTAGAGTTATACTCTTAGATCCTGTCTCTAAAAACCGTGGAAGTTCTTCTGAATTTGAAAAAAGATATGCAAAATCAATTAGATATATGTGCAAAAACAATCAAAAAGAAATTGTAGTTTGCTCTGCAATAGGAGATAGAAGTATTGCATATAGAACATATGCAGATTCTATTGTTGGAACAAAAAAAGGACATAAATATAAAGGTAGTGATGTAGATGGAGAAAATATGAAGATAAATAAATATCTCAAATATATAGCTGTAGATACTGCACATGAAGGAATGATGGATAATGTAGATACTATAGATAAGCATAGGTTATATGAAAAAGAGCCTATTAAAAATTACCATTTCTATGATCTTAGTTTATTAAAAGTAGAGTATAAACAAGGTGTACAAAGTGCTAATGAATTAAAAATAAAGCTACAATCTTTAAAAGAAGCCAGAAATGGAATGGGAAAAAGTAGATGGAGAACACTTGTTCATAAATATACTTTAGATAACTAATTTAACCAAAATAAAAAGAATAGAGTATCAGCTCTTTTCTTTTCTAAAATATATGTCGTGGAGTAAGTAGTTTAATAAAAATTAATATTGATGAGAATAAAAGTAAATCAACAACTAAAGTAAAATAACACCATGAGTAGCAACAATAATAGTTTTCAGTGTTTGATAGTGATGGAGAATAGTGATATATCTTCATACTTAGTTAATAGACTAAAGAACAAGCACATAAATGTCCATATAGCTACAACTTATACTGAAGCCCTAAAAATAGCCAAAAAGTATATCATCCAATTAGCAATTATAGATATTGATATGTATGGTGAAGTATGTGGAATAGCATCTACTCAAATACTACAATATAGATATCAAATAAAAATATTTCTTATGAGCCAATATACCGATGATGAAGCCATAAATATTATTAGTAATCTATCTCCTGAATACTTTTTAACTAAGCCAATTAAAATAACTGACATTGCAATAGCTACTGATATATTAATATCAAAATTTAACATAGAAAAATTAGAAAATAACTATGCTAATATAAGAATAAAAAAAGAGGTAACACAAATTATTTTAGAGCGATATAGAGTTAGTCTCATTGAAAATAAACTCTATCTTGATGATTACTTTGAAGTTAATCTTACAAAAAAAGAGTATAGACTTATAGAACTATTTTTTAAATATCCCTATCAAATTATCTCTTATCAGACAATCGATGATTATGTTTGGAAAGATAGAGAAATGAATAAAAACTCTCTAATTAATCTTATAGGTTCATTAAGAGTGAAATTAGCGTATATAAGGATTATAACAGTAAATGGGAGTGGATATTGTTTGGAGGAATAAAGTAGACTTCTTTAAAAAGGGATTAACATAAGCGGATATGATTGTCTTCCTTGGTCAACATGTCTAAATGGTGTTGTAAGATAGAGTTAGGAAAAGATTTAGCCGTAGATGGTAAAGTATTAAGAGGAAGTAGAAGTCAAGATAAAAGTGCTGTCTCAATCCTTTCAGCAGTATTAGCAGAGAGTAAACTGATAATAGCACATAAAGAGATAGAAGAGAAATCAAATGAGATACCAGCACTACAAGCACTTATAGGGGAGCTTGATGAGAGCTTTAGCTATGGATTTGATGCCCTCAACACCCAAAAAAACATTAGAGAAGATACAAGAAGATAGTTCTCTCTTTGTTGCTAAAGTTAAAAATATTGCTAGAAAAATTATTGGTTCTTCGGTGATACTTAGTAGTGGAATAGGCTAATCTATGGTAGGTCTTTTATCTTTATAACTATTCGTTAGTTTACTGAAGAGTTCAATGGTCTCTTTAGCTTGATTTCCTTTTGCAAAGCGTTCATCTTCTAGTAATTCCTTAAATGCAGGGATTTCACTCGGTTTCTCTTTCTCCAAAAATTAATAACATAAGATACTATCTAGATAAACCCTTTTTACTCTTGTTTTTATGGTTTATAAGTATAAAAACTCTTATTTTAATAGTATATAATCATAACATAATACTAAATTATGTTATGATTAGGAAAAATATAGGATTTTTGATGGTTTTAGAGAAAAATGGAGTTCTAAAAGATTATAAGCGTTGGCTCAAATCATATATGAGGAGTGCTAAACATAGAGAGGTTTCAAAAAATAGTTTTTTGATTTATGAGAGGGTGCTGGGAAAATTGGAGAAATATATAAAGAAGCAAAAAGATATTAAAAATATAAAAGAAATTGATAGAGAGTTCTTTTTTTCATTTTTGGAATATTTTGAGAAGAAGTCAGTCGTAGATACTTTCTCTACCAAAACAAAGACACTTTATATTTCTATCTTGAAATCTTTTTTTGTTTATATCTCTGATAATAATGATGAGTTTTATACTTATGAAAATGAGTTTAAGGGGATGATGCCTCAAAAGATTAATAAGACCAAAAAATTAACTTATCTTCTTGATAGTGAAACAGAAGTTATTTTGGAGTATTTACATGAGAGAATCCAAAATAGGGGAGGGCATTATGACTATATTTACTCTTTTGGTATTAAGCTTATGCTCTTTTCTGGACTAAGAGTATCTGAGGTCTTGAACCTTAAACTAGAGAATATTATTATTTCTGAGCTTACAGATAGTGAAGGGGTAAGAGATTTTTATGAGATACATCTTTTGGATACCAAATCCAAAGAGGATCAAATTGCACTTATGAAAGCTATACATATAGAGGTGGAACTAGAGTATTTTAGACAATTATGGAGTGAAGAGGAGTATATATTCAAAGGGAAAGGAAAGATTATTCCTATTAATAGAAGTAATTTTTATGTCTCTGTTAATAGAATATTAAAACTTAATAATATCAAAAGTAGGGGTCTT
>JADGER010000217.1 GCA_016744315.1 Sulfurovaceae bacterium | reverse complement strand
TATGTTTGTTGATGTTGGTGGTATGGACGGATTGGTTCATTACTCACAAATTTCACACAAAGGTCCAGTAAACCCTTCTAAATATTTTGAAGAGGGTGACATTATTAATGTTATTGCTCTTGATTATGACAAGAAGAAAAGACACTTATCATTATCAGTAAAAGATGCTAATCCTGATCCTTGGAGAGACATTGATAGTATTATTGGTGTTGGTGATACTGTTACTGCTACTATTAGTAATATTGAACCATATGGTGTTTTTGTAGACCTTGGTGAAGATCTTGAAGCATTTTTACATGTATCTGAAGTATCTTGGGATAAAAATGTTAAACATCCAAAAGATTACCTAACTATTAATGAAGAAATTAATGTTGAAGTAATCGAAATTGATAAAGAAGGAAGAAGATTAAGAGTAAGTCTTAAAACTCTTTTACCTAAACCAATGGATGCATTTACAGAAAACCATAAAGTTGGAGAAGTTGTAACTGGTATAGTTTCATCATTAACTGACTTTGGTGCATTTATCAAAATTGATAGCGTAGAAGGACTTCTTCATAATCAAGAAATCTCTTGGGATAAGTCACAAAATGCTAAAGATGTTTTAAAATCTGGTGATGAAGTTGAAGTTAAAATTATCAAAATTGATAAAGATGCTGGGAAAATTTCTTTAAGTAAAAAAGCACTTGAAGATTCTCCTGTAAAAGCATTTACAGATACGCATAAAGTTGGAGATATTATTACAGGTACAGTTAAAGACCAAAAAGACTTTGGTGTATTTATCTCTCTTGTTCCTAATGTTGACGCACTTATTCGTACTGAAGATCTTCACCCTATCAAACCAGATGAGATTGAAAAAGGTCAAGAAATTAGAGCAGTAATTAGCTTTATTGATGCAAATAATGACCGTATTAGAGTATCTGTTAAGAGACTTGAAAGACAAGAAGAGAGAGAAGCAATGGATCAACTCAACATGGATCAAGATGATAGCATGACATTGGGTGACGCATTGCAAGGAAAATTTAAATAAAATTAGTGAAAGAAGAGGCTGTTTAATGTCAAAGATTACAGTTGTAGTATGTGACCATATACACCAAACAGGCTTGGATCTCTTAGCTTCAGATGCACAGATCGAAATGATCAATGCATCTGATGAGCCAAAAGACAAGCTTATAGAAGAAATCATCCCAAACGCTGATATTGTTATTACTCGAAGTTCAACAGATGTTGATGATAAATTCCTTCAGTATGCACATAAAGTGAAAGCTATAGTTCGTGCTGGTGTTGGCGTAGACAATGTAGATATAGAGGGTTGTAGCAAAAAAGGTATTGTAGTGATGAATGTCCCTACAGCTAATACAATAGCAGCCGTAGAACTTACTATGGCACATATGCTCTCATGTGTTAGAAAATTCCCTTATGCACATAATAATCTTAAGATTGATCGTGTTTGGCGAAGACAAGATTGGTATGGTACAGAACTCAAAGATAAAAAACTAGGTATTATTGGTTTTGGTAATATTGGTTCTCGTGTAGCTATTCGTAGTAAAGCATTTGAAATGGATGTTTTGGCGTATGACCCATATATAGATGCAAGCAAAGCTATGAATCTTGATATTGGCTATACACAAAATTTTGAAGACATTTTAGCCTGTGATATTATTACTATCCATACACCAAAAAATAGTGAAACTCTTGGATTAATTGGCAAAGAAGAAATTGCCAAAATGAAAGATGGTGTTATTCTTATAAACTGTGCTAGAGGTGGTTTATATGATGAGGAAGCACTTGTTGAAGGTCTTAAAAGTGGTAAAATTGCTATGGGTGGTATTGATGTATTCAATAAAGAACCAGCCACAGACCATCCACTTTTGGACTTAGATAATGTTACACTTACACCACATTTAGGTGCAAACACCAAAGAGTCACAAAGAAATATTGCAAAACAAGCAGCACAGCAAGCAATTGCAGCAGCCAAAGGAATATCATATCCTAATGCTCTAAATCTCCCTATAAAAGAGAATGAGTTGCCAGAATATGTAAAACCATTTTTGGAATTAATTCAAAAAATGGGTCACTTAACTGCTCAAATTACAAAAAGTGCTATTAAATCTATCAAAGTCTCTGCCAAAGGTGACATAGGTGAATACATAGAATCTATGACTACTTATGCCACAGTTGGTGTACTTAGAGAATCTATTGGTGATCAAATAAACTATGTAAACGCAGAGTTTGTTGCCAAAGATAGAGGCATAGAGATAAGCAAAAAAGTTGTTCCAAATACAAGTGGTTTTAATAATAAAATCAAAATCAAACTTACTACACAGAGTGGTACTATCACTCTTGCAGGTACGATATTTGATGAAAATGTACAAAGAATAATCGAAATTGATGAATATGATATGGATGTCGAACCTAAGGGAAATATGATTTTCTTTAGAAATACAGATACTCCTGGTGTTATTGGTGAAGTAGGTCACCTATTAGCAGATCATAAACTCAATATCTCTGACTTTAGACTAGGAAGAGATAAAAAAGGTCTAGCTCTTGCTGTAGTTCGTGTAGATGGAACTATTACCAAAGAGATAATAGATGCATTAGCAAAACTTGATGCATGTATTAGCGTAAGTTACGCTAGCCTCTAAATATCTACTATATCTCTAAGTTAGCTTAGAGATATATTTTAACACACCTATTTATGGGGGTGACTTGGTTTCGACTGGAGTAGTCGGGGCTATGTGCATGTCGGACTGGGCATTTCCGTTACGCGGCCCAAAACGCATAACTGCAAACAATACAGATTACCGTCCAGCTTACGCAGTAGCGTAAGTCCTTAACCCCGCGAAAGCGGAGGACTGCCTCGCCGAGGAGTTCCATCTTACTCGGACCTTGAGGTATCATATCTGATGGATATGCCTCGTGGAAGCTATGCCAAGAGGTGAGAACCTTAGCTCGTCTAGTAAAGTTTTGAGTGTTGTACAAAGCTAGATTAAAACTAACAATACCGTCTAAGCATGTAGAGTCATAGTCCTATCTATTTTAGGACAGGGGTTCGATTCCCCTCGCCTCCACCAAACTACATCTAATACTCTCCAATATAATCTATCTAAACCCCTTATAATCATCACATAAGCTATTCTATTAGTCTAATCATACAATCAAATCTAAAAATTTTAGGGGGGTTTATTTCTTTAATACTTTACTCACTACAAAAAGACCCCCTAAAATATTAAATAGTCTCTAAATATCTATTCTTTTTTTTCTTATAGGTTTATAAAAGTATTTTTATATTTGTCCAAATCTAATCAGCCTAAAAATACCTCTCAGATACCTATTTTAGGGGCTTCTAACCTACACCCCTTGCCATTCAATCTCCACTTTTATCACTCTTGATAATCATAGAAATAGCCGAATCTATTCTTGCTCTTCTTAGCATATA
>JADGER010000216.1 GCA_016744315.1 Sulfurovaceae bacterium | reverse complement strand
GCACGGCTTACATTTTCAGAACCACCACCTTTGGCAGCGTATTCTATATCTATCTTATCACCAGCAACTATATCAAAGTGAATAATAGCAGGGAGGTTATACCCTACAGTATCTTTGAGGTTTGCACGGCTAAAAGGTTCACAAGTACTTGCACGAAGATAGGCATCTGTGTAGCCTTGTTCTGTACCTTTGTTGATAGCGTCTCTTAGTAGACCGCCATTTATTTTAACTTCCTCACCAATATTAACAAAAAAGACAGCTAAACCTGTATCTTGGCAAAGTGGTCGCTTTTCATCTTTTGCTATATCAGCATTTTCCAAAATTTGGCGTATTACTTCTTTACTCACTGGAGACTTTTCTGTCTCCATAGCTGTTTTGAGTGCATCATAAGTATCTTGTGGCAAATCAGTACCACAATGTAATATAATATCTCTTACAGCTTTGACTACATCATCAAATGCTATTTCTCTCATATAAAACTCCTATTGAAATATATTCTATTCTACAATGAGAGTGATTAAGAGTCTATAATGTAAAAAAGTTTTATGTATGTATATAAAAAGAGTGGGAATAATGGTAATTAAAAAGAGAGTAAAGACTCTCTTCCAAGAAGAAGAGAGAAAGAGGGGAGGGGACTAATTAGTCACAGCCACATCCACCACCTGTACTACAACAACCTTCTTCTGAAGCACCGCCAACTTGACCTGTAGCGATCTCATCTTCTGTAGCTTCTCTAGTACTAAGTACTGTTACACTAAACATTAAATCTTTACCTGCTAATGGGTGATTAAAGTCTACGCTTACTGTCTCTGCAGTAAATGATTTAACAACTACTTGTACAGTTTCACCTTGTTCACCTTGACCATAAAGTACAAGACCTTCAGCCAATTCAATACCTTCAAATTGCTCTACTGGAAGTTCTTGAACTGCTTCAGCATTCACTTCACCATAGGCATCAGATGCTTTTACAAGAATATCACCATTTTGATCTTTTTCCATACCAACAAGAGCATTCTCTAAACCAGGAATAACTTGACCTTTTCCTGTAATAAATTCTAGTGGAGATGCACCTTTGTTTGAATCAACGATTTCCGTTGTTCCTGCTTCTTTGACTTCATATTCAATCGCAACTACACAATTTTCTTTTTCAACTGCCATAATAAATAGCTCCATTTTTTAATTTTTGCTATTGTAGCTAAGGAAACTTTAATAACCCTTAGCGATGAAATGTTTTTCTTGAGTGGTCTGCTCTTCGTTTTACTTTGATAACTTGACGGTATATTTTTTTGAGATCTCCCTTAGCATAAGGCATATAACTCTTACGAGTTGTAATTACTGGCATACCAAGCCAAGACCAATTAAATAAAGAAGGAATAATTCTTTTGTGTACATGAATACATCCATGAGACATACCTGTCATACTTCCTTTATGGATTGCATGCCCTCTATTAGTAAAAAAGAGACTATAGTCCATATTATTAATACCATCTTCATCAGGATATGCATTTGACATGTGATAGCGTTTTTTTCTTAAGATACTCCAAACTCCTGAGGGTGTAAAATTATCAATACCAGAAGTAATTCCTGAACTAAGCCAAACAGTGCCATCTCTATCAACAGCATAAAATCTACCATCGCTATTTTCTTCACGCATAGAGATAAGAATAAAATCTTTCCCTGTCATATCCACATTATGTCGTTCACCATTTTTATCTATATGAAGAAACTTTGTCTTAGAAATAGGGATTAGACTACTGCTTTGTCCAATAAGCAGTGTACTAAGCGTTATAAATAGCATTATAAAATAGTTCAATAAATATCCTTTTATTTTTTGTAAATTAGTTTAATCGTTCTTTAATCAATGAATTAACTTTGTTTGGATTTGCTAAGCCTTTACTTGCTTTCATAGTTTGACCTACGAAGAAACCAAATAATTTATCTTTACCACTTTTATACTGCTCTACTTTATCTGTGTTATTTGCTAATATTTCATCAATAATAGCAAGAATTGCAGTATCATCACTTAGTTGAACAAGTCCAAGGTCTGTAATAATTGCGTCAATATCCCGATTTTCATTTTCCATCATATAATCAAGTACTTCTTTAGCACCTTTACCTGAGAGTGTATTATCTTCAATTTTACTTACAAGTGTACCTAGAGTTGTTGCATCTACAGGAGAAGTTGTAATATCAAGACTTGCTTTATTAAGTCGTCCTAAGAGTTCTGAGGTAAGCCAACTCACTGCTGTTTTAGGATTCGCACCATTTTGGAGCATCTCTTCAAAATAGTATGCCATCTCTTTGAGTGAACAGATAATAAGAGCATCAACATGTTTAATCCCAAGTTCTGCAACATATCTTTTTACTTTTGCATCAGGAAGCTCTGGTATCTTTTTTGCCTCTTCCATCATTTCATCAGTAACAATAGTAGGACGCAAATCAGGATCTGGAAAATATCTATAATCTGCACTATCTTCTTTGCCACGCATAGATTTAGTAATACCCTTAGCAACATCCCAAAGACGCGTCTCTTGCCTTACTTCTTGTTCATAAACACCATCTTCATAGGCTTCTGTTTGTCTTTGGACTTCATACGCGATAGATGCTTTTACAAATTTAAATGAATTAATATTTTTAATCTCTACTCTTGTTCCAAACTCTTCTTGACCTTTTGGACGAATAGAGACATTAACATCACAGCGAAATGATCCCTCTTGCATATTTGCATTAGATATATCAATGTAGCGGACAATAGAATGAAGCTTGCGTAGATAGAGTACAGCTTCTTCTGAGTTACGCATATCTGGATCTGAAACTATCTCCAAAAGAGGAGTACCTGCACGGTTAAGATCTACTTTTGATACTGCACCTTCATGCATATTTTTTCCTGCATCTGCTTCTAAGTGAGCTCTTGTAATACCAATCTTTCTGCTAGTTCCATCTTCTAGGTCTATAAAGAGTTCTCCTTCACCAACAATAGGTATATCAAATTGAGTAATTTGATATGCCATAGGACTATCAGGATAAAAATAACTTTTACGGTTAAAAATAGACTTTTTGTTAACAACAGCATTGACTGCATATCCAAAAGACATAGCTTTTTTTACAGTCTCTAAATTAAGTACTGGCAAAGCACCAGGAAGTGCCAGACAAGTAGGACATGTATTTTTGTTTTGCTGTTCTGCAAAGCTTGTTGGACAAGAGCAGAAAATCTTTGTTTTTGTATTAAGCTGTACATGAACTTCTAAACCGATAACCGTTTCAAACATTAAAAAAACCTTTTTTTATAAAATCTTATGCCTTTAGTGACAATACTATGAGTAGAGCAATTATATCTTAAATATCATGCTATCTAAATTTATCACTTAAAATCTCTTGGGCTTGTACCATATCTTTATCTCCGCGTCCAGAGAGGTTTACTAAGATAGTTTTTCCTT
>JADGER010000040.1 GCA_016744315.1 Sulfurovaceae bacterium | reverse complement strand
AAAGCCCTCTATAAGACGCATAGTTTTTATCTTGTAGACAATAAAGACTTTGCCATATCGCCCTACTCTTGGTTGCATAAAAAGCCCAAAACTACGCGTATCAATAGAGGCTATAAACAGAGCTATAATTATAATAGGCAGAGTCAAAACTATAGCTATTATCGAGAGAGCTATATCAAAAACTCTCTTGATAATCCACTGATTTTTTGTCACTTTTTAATCTTATATATTTTGCTATAAGGAGAGCTAACTACAAGCTCAAAAAGATCAGAGTCATATTTACCTAGCATAAACATTTGTACAAATGTAGAGTTAATTGTGCGACTATCCATAACTACAAACTTATTATAACTTTTCATAAAGACAATAGAGTACTGACCATTATAGTTATAGACTTTAGGATAAATTTCTAGCTTCCCTTGCTCATCATATTGTGTAATAATAAAGTTTTTGACTATACGCTCACTCTCTCCCATTTTGAGTACTCCTGTAGCAATATCAAAAGAGAGACCATTTGCAAACTCTAAATAGCCTTCGGGAGATTTAGAGATAGCTTCTGTAGGATAAAAAACTACATCTCTCTCTTTTTTTCCTGTGGTAAGATCTAGGTTTCCAAAGAGTGATATAGTAGGAAAAATTCCTAGCATACGATAAGAAAGATACAAATATATATCTCGTGTTTTTTCAGGTAATACATACGCTTCATCATCAAGCTCTGTTAATAATATATTTGGGTCTTCATAGCCATCTTTGCTCTTTTTGAAAAGTGTGCTTGTAACAATAGAATGGTTTGATTCTTCATAAGTTTCTACTGCAAGACGGCTAAAGTTTGCGGTAAAAATAGGCGATTCACTCAACATAATTTTGGAAATAATAAAGTTATCATTATTATGCTTTCCACCATCAATTAGCGTAGAAGTATCAGAGTAATACCATATGGGATAGCCATAATCCCACCAAGTAAGCGTATAATCTTTGGCATCAGCTATTTTATCTAGCTTGACCAAATCTTCAACCTCTTGGCTTTTGAGTACAGTAGGAGTCATATATGCCATAATATGTGTAATATTTGGATACAACATTGCCCCAGTCATCACGGTTACAAATACTAGTTTAAGTCTAATATCTTCTAGGTAATCACCCACAACCCAAAAAAGATACACAGCACTCATAGCAGCCACAGGCACAGCATACACAGTAAACCGAAGTCCACCCCATAATGCAAAGATACCAATACCAATAAGAGGAAGAGCCAAGATAAATGCTCTATGTTTTGCCACAAGTACAACATAACCAATAAGTGCCAAAATAACACCTGTTACAGAACCTGAAGTACGATTAGCAAAAGTACTAAATGGTATCTGTCCAGCCTCTCGCACAGTCTGATTTACAGAAAAGAAGTGCAGACCATTTGTGGCTGTGCCTGTGTTGGTATATGATAAAATATGATACGAAAGAAGCCCAAAGACATTGCTATAGATAAGAAAAACAAAAAAGAGTATGCCTACACCCACCATTAATTCTCTCATCTTAAATTGGCTTTTGAGCAAAATAATATATACAATAAAAACCAAAAGTAAATGTACAATATAATCATAAGGTTTGGCAATACCCAGAGGAATAAGTGCCAATAAAACTATTATCAAAGCCTGATAAGTAATCTTTTCATTATAGTGATACCATATCATATAAGCTACATAAATTATACTCATAGCAAAAACAATTGCCTGCCCTTGGTCATATAAAAAAGGATAAATAATAATAGCGATACTAGCATAAAAAGCAGAACGAAGATTAAAATCAATGGTACTCTTCATCAAGAAAAAGAGAATAAACATAGGAGCCATAGCAGAAAACATATCTGTATCATAATAGCCTGTCATTGTGCGATTATAATAACTCCAAGTAATACTCCCCAAAAGTGCAGCAAAAAAACCCCAAAGTGTTTTGTTATAGAGTCGTGATATAAGAATAATAGGAATAACAACCAAACTAGAAATAACAGAAGGCATATACAAAATCACCGTCTCCAAAGAAAAAGGTGTAATCTTGACAAAGAGTGTTGTAAAAAAGATTACTCCATAATCCCACATACCAAAAACACGAGGGTTAGGGTCATGCAATCCAAATAACTCTTGCTGTGCTCCTGATGCAAAAAAATACCCATCATTCGTATTAATCATCAGCTCATTATTCCACATAAAAGTGTCATCACCACCAAACTGCCAAACCCATATCATACGCATCATAAAACTAAATGCATACGCAAGAAGCATCAAGCCTACTACCTGTGTAGTAGCTAGATTTTCTAAACTATTTTTATTCACTATAATCCCTTAATTATTTTGATACCCACTGCCCAAATCCCTACAAAAGAACCCCATCCATAGGATAGATGCAGAGTAAGAAAGCCAAAAAGCAGATAGAAAAAACTATTTGAACTCTTTGTTGACTTAAAGCTTATGATTATAACCAAAGAGAGATAACTTATAAATGATACCAGAGCTATCAAAGAAAATGGCGTATAAATTAGCGAGAAGAGTAGAGGAACTATCAAAGATAAAACAAAAAGCAAAGGAATAAAATGTCGCAAACTAAGGGAAGAGAGTTTATTTGTATAATACGCAGTCAAAATATTCCAAAATCCATTGGAGTAGTTATTTTTGGCTAATTGTCCAAAGGTTTCTCGTGCATAATAAGTACAAGTTACTTCAGGAATTAAATATATTTTCCCTCCACCATTGATAATTCTTTTATTGAGTTCTATATCTTGATTGCGTATTAATAGCTCATTATACAGACCAAACTTTTCAAATGCCTTTTTGCTATAACAGCCAAAAGCTACAGTATCTACCTCTTTGATCTCTTTTGACCCAGTCCTAAACTCTGCATTACCTACACCAAATTTATTAGTAAGAATCTCTTTGATAGAGTTTGATTTTTTGTTAGCATTTTTTACATCTGTAATAAGCACTCCACCTACACACGCTACTTTTAACTCTTGTATAGAATGCAATAAGCTAGAAAAATAAGAGGCTTCATACTTGGCATGAGCAGAAAGAATAAATATATATTCCCCATTTGACGCGTTTATCCCCATATTCATACTAATAGGTGTAAATTTTTGAGGATTTACCAAAAGCCTAATATACGGACAGTTTTTTTGATAAGAGTTAATAATATCTCTTGTAGTATCATCACTATTCCCATCTACAAAAATCACCTCAAAGGTATCTTTTGAAATATCAGAGGCTATAATGGATTCAATACACTCATTTATATATTTTTGTTCGTTAAAACAGGGAATAACCACAGATACTTTATTTATAATAGACAATATATACCTCTAACTATTTTTTGAGTGTTTCTTTTAACACAACTTCCCCATAAACAGTATCAAGTGGAAAGCCAGATTCTACCCATCCTCTAATACCATTTTCCAATGAATAAACATTAGTATATCCCATCTCTTGCAGTGTTTTGGCTGCTAATTGCCCTCTTTTGCCTGTACAGCAATAAATAACAATACGAGCCTTTTTATCAGCTATCTCTTTTTCTACCTTAAACTCCAAATACCCACGAGTAATTTTCACAAGGTTCAAATGAAAAATCTCCCCATGCCCTACCTGATCAGGTTCTCGAATATCCAGAATATACAAATCATCCACATCTTTTTCTATCAACCCAAGCAGCACCTTAGGACTCATCTCGTTAACACCCTTCGACTGCTCAGCAAGAAGAAAAGTAGAAAATACCAAACTACAAATAAGTAAAAATTGTTTCATAATTATTTCCTTTTTAAAAAGGTTATTATACTATTTTGTTAGTATGTTTTATGGTGTGTGGTAGATTTAAAGAAATAGATATTTGATAGTTGTATAAAACTCATTATATTTTCCATCTTTTTGTTTTAAATATTCTCTTGCAAATATTTGTGCTTCTTCATCTGAAATATCAAAGATAAAAGGCTCAATAGCATTTTTTCTTAAATCATTTAGTTTGTCTATGTCAAGTTGTAAATGATTTATTGTCTCTTTTGAAACCTCATCTATATGTTCAATACTTCCATTAAAACCATATTTAAACTTTATTTCACAATAATTTTGTAAAGGATAAATTAAAATAGTTTTATTATCTTTACTATTACCACAATGCCTTGGTTCACCTTTGGCTAATTGTTTTTGACAAGAACATAGCATATTAGTATAGTCTAATTGTAATTCAGGAAATTTATCTCTATCTTTTGGTTTTAAATGTTCAATATGAGAACTATCACTTGATATTTTTTGTTCACAATAGCAACAGATATATCCTTGTTCTACAAGTAAAGACTTTTTAACATCACTTTTTATTGGATTAATTAAATCATTATATTTTTTATCTCCACTGCTTTTCCAATCTTTAAAACTGTCTGGTTCAGTACCTTTGATAATATACTTCATTTCCCCAAAATCTCTTTTCTCTGAATAAGTACATTAGCTTTTACTAATTCAACTTCTCTACCCTCAATCTTATTTTCAAGTTCACTCATTAACTCTTTTGCTTCATCTAAATTCATCTCTTGAATAAGTTTAAAAAGCCTCTGTAAATCTTCTTTTATCTCCAAAGGTCTAGCCTCAACCCCTAAAATATCTTCTAACTGCCTATCTGTACTTTTTCCATAAGACTCTGTAGGCTTACTAATATCTATATTATCTTTACTCTGTTTGAGTACAAAAATATTCTCTGCTTTTAGATGACTCAATATTTGAGGTGAATGTGTACTCACGATAAATTGACAATTGGGAAAAACTTCTGTAAGTTTGGAAATAATCACTCTTTGCCAAGCAGGATGAAGATGTAAGTCTATCTCATCAATCATTACAATACCATCACCCTCTAAAGGATTATCTAACTTTGGATTTGCCATAGAGAGTCTTCTAGCTATATCACCCACCATAGCTATCATATTTTTTTCACCATCTGAGAGTTGATTGAGGTTTAGAGTCTCTCCATTTTTATCAACAAGCATACGAGGTGTTGGTATTCTTGTCACTCTTAAATTTTTATATTCAGGAATAAAACTTTCTATGGCTTTAATAATAAGTTGAAATTGTCTTGTTGTTGTAATACTCATATGTGTTAAATCATAATAACCACTTGCTCTAGTGGCTTCTTTCCATTGTTCATTTATAATATCATCTTGCAATCGAAACCACTCAAAAAAAGACTGAAAATTGGCTTGACTCCCTAAAGCATTATCATAGACATCTATTTGCGAAAAATTATCTAACCTTTGCTTATTCTCTTTAATACCTGTTGCAATTCTATTAATCGGATAATAAGCTATCATTGGTAATTTATTTTTATTTCTATATCTTTTCTGATATTCAAAAACTAATTGATTTAATTGTAATAAATTTGATTGTTTATCAGCAGGATATCCTCTTTTAAATTCAATATTTTCCCACTGATAAGTATTATTCTTCTGAGAAACTTCTAATTTAATAGAAGCATACTCAGCACCATTTTTAATACTATCATCAGGTATATTTTCACCTTGTGATTCTATTTTATTAATACCCTCAACAAGCCAAGACAAAGAGATAGCAATAGCATCTAAAATTGTAGATTTTCCAGAGCCGTTAACACCAACAAATACATTAATATTGGGTAATAAATCTATAGATTGCTTTCTAATACCTCTAAAGTTTTCTAACTCAATATTTTTAATTTGCACTTTATATCCTCAGTTTTTATTAAACATTGTATCATAAATTTAAGGGTAAAGTTAATATTTCCCCCGCAAATACCCCATAGCCGTCGCTATCAAATCATCATCATCTTTACTCCGTGATTTGATAATTACTCTCTCTTTTGCTTCTTCTACAAACTCTATAAATACATTCTGTTCATAGCTTGATACTTTGCTTATGCCTTGTTCTTTGGCTAGGACTTTCATTACTATTACATCTATAAATTGTCTTGTGATGGTGTCTAGTTTGCCAAATCTATCGGCTATTTCTGTTTCTATTTCGTAGACTTCTCCTACACTTTCGCAGAGGGATAATCGGCGGTAGAGTTCTAGTCTTAATCTATCTTCGCTAATAAGGTCTTCGTTGAGGTAGGCATCTATGCTTAGTTTCATATCTACGCTTTTTTCTTGGGCTTGTTGTTTGCCACTAAGTTCTCGGATAGTATCTTCTAGCATTCGTAAGTAGAGGGAATAGCCTATCTGTTTGATATGACCGCTTTGGGCTTCTCCGATGATGTTTCCACCTCCACGGATTTCTAGGTCGTGAAAGGCTAATACTGCTCCACTTCCTAGCTGTGAGTGTGACTCTAGGGCTAATAATCGGCGTTTGGCATTGTCGGTGAGTTGCTCTTTGTCTTCTACTATAAAATAGCCATAGCCCTCTTTGCCTCCTCTGCCTACGCGTCCACGCAATTGGTGCAAGTCTGCTATACCAAAGTTATCCGCTCCATCAACTATCATGGTATTGGCATGAGGCATATGTATACCTGATTCCACTATGGAAGTAGACAAGAGCAAATCATACTCTCCCGCTTCAAAGAGCATCATCTCATTTTCGGTTTGTACGGCAGATATTTGTGAATGCAAAACGGCTATACGAAGCTTTGGCAAAATGGCAAGTAACTCTTTTCTTTTTTCTTCTATTCCTGCAATAGAGTTGTAGACATAAAATATTTGCCCTCCTCTACGAATCTCTCTGCTTATAGCTTCTTTGATAACTTTCTCATCATAACTCTTGACAAAAGTCCGTACTCCTTGGCGTTCGGTTGGTGGAGTGAGTATTTCAGAAAAGGTCTTTATCTGTGAAAGAGCAAGGTTGAGGCTTCTTGGTATTGGTGTGGCACTCATACTTAGCAGATGCGTATCTACAGAAATCTCTTTGAGCGTCTCTTTTTGTTTGACCCCAAATTTATGCTCTTCATCAATAATAACAAAAGCTAATTTATCAAATTTGGCTTTGAGTAAAGTGTGTGTGCCAACTACCATATCTATTGAGCCATCAGCCAAACCTGCTAAAGTAATTCTCTTCTCTTTGGCAGAGCTAAATCTATCAAGCTTGGCTATAGTCATCTCATATTTATCAAATCGTTCTTTTAGACTTTTGAAATGTTGAGAACTCAAAAGCGTAGTTGGAGCTATCATCATTGCTTGATAGCCATTTTTGACGGCTATCCACATACCATTCATGGCTACCTCTGTTTTGCCAAAACCCACATCCGCAGAAAGTAACCTATCCATCATTCGCCCACTATTCATATCTTCGAGCATATCCATAATGGCTTGTTCTTGGTCTTCTGTATGCAAAAATCCTGCTTCACTCATAAAAATTGTATGCTCTTCTCTAGGAATTTTAAGGGTGATACCTCTTTGTAAATGTCGTTGGGCAGAGAGATTGATAATTTGTGAGGCAATAGCAAAAAGCTTTTCACGCACTTTGCCTTTGAGCCGTTTGAAACTTGCTTTGCCTAGTTTGTCTAGTGATGGCAAAGAGCCACCTTCGGCTACATATCTATCAATGGATTCAAGGTTTTCTACAGGTACAAGTAAAGAGTCTTCGTTTTGGTAGATGATAACAACAAACTCTCTTGTAGATCCTAATATTTCTCTTTTTTCTATGGCTCTAAAAAGTCCTACTCCATAGTTTTCGTGGACGACATAATCCCCTGGTTTGAGTTCGTCCAATATAATAGATGCTTTTTTGACTCGCTTCTTTTTGATAGGTTTATTAAGTGAAATAATAAGTCTATCAGAGCCTAAAATATTAACTATTCCTTCTTGATAAACAAACTCCAAGCCCTCAAAAAAGTCTAATTCACTCCCTCTAACAATACTTTCGTTTCTAGCAATAATAGTAATCTTTTTGTCTTTGTGCGATGCCAAAAGAGCATTAGGTTTTATGACTTCTAAATCTCTATATTTTGTAGCAGGCAAAATAACTTTTGAGGGGAGAATATCTCTTGGCACAAGAGGCATATCAAGGCTATATATCTCTTCTATCTCTTCATCAAGATTAGATGCTAATGCTGTCTCAAAAAGAGGGAAATACGGCGTAGAAAGTTCCTCTAAATGCCACAAACCCAAACTATCTATATCTTTGGTAAAAGAGTCATGATGGCTCATTTGTGTTCGTAGTTTCCACGCCTCATATTGCTTGGATTCAAGAGCCAAATAAGTAGGAATAATATGCAACTCTTCAAGTTCTTCAGGAAAACTTTTTTGAGTATTCTCATCATAATTACGAATACTCTCTACCTCTTCATCAAAAAGACTGATTCTATAAGGCTTTTCACAATTTATAGGAAAAATATCAATAATATCCCCACGAAACGAAACCTCACCCTTTTGTGAAGCAATATCCACAAAATGATAGCCCCAATGATATAACTCTTCTTTAAAAACTCCAAGCTTTATCGTATCCCCAAACTCTATTCTTTGAGTCTGAAAAAATTCAACTTTAGGCAAAGGCAATAACATAGTCCGCAAAGGAGCAACAAGCAGAGTTTTTTCTGAACTTTTATAATATTCCCCAAGCGTAGAAAGCAGAGCATAAATTTCTTCTTGATACGCCCTCAAATCCTCTCCCACACTTACGCGAATATCAGGCAAAGTATAAACACTATACCCCAACACACTCCCAACATCACGCACAGACATAGCCTCTTTATCATCTTTGGCAAGTATAAGCAGTGGTTTATCAGCAAGAGGTTTATCTAGTAGGTATTCATATATGTTACTTTGGTACATGTGACTTCTTTTATTTTAGCTTTACAACATAATAGCATTTATAGATAAAACTCTTTTTTAAATTACAAATATTGACATTAGTATTACATTAGGCTAAACTAGATTTATAAATTTTAAATTGGCTTAAGAAGGTTTATTTTAATATGTCAAATATAGTACAGTTAATAGAAAAATCTTTTGATAATCCTAACTATTTAGACTATTGGCTCAATGCTCTTATTGATGAACAAATTTCAGAAGTAAAGGCTTTACTCAAAGAGCCAATACTATCAGAAAATAATTTTTCTCTTATCCAAGAAATACAAGAAACTATCCCAAATAAAAATATTCACTGGTTAGACAAGATATGGAATACTTTTTTTCATAGCCAAAAAGAAAAAGAATTAGAAAAAAAATACTTTATTTTAGAAGACAAACTGCATAGTGCAATTTATAAACTAGAAATCGAATATAAAAAGAATCACCTTGCTTCTATTAGAGTTACTCAAATCTTAGAAAAATTAGAACAATTACATAAAAGATTTGCTACATATAAAAATAGTGATTTTTTTCTTAATCAAATAGATGATAAAATTGCTATAATTAAAACATATCATCTGACATTGGCATTAAGGGAAAAAAACCTCTTAGAGAGTACTATACTCTATAACAATATCAAAATAAAAGGATAGAAAAATGGAAGCTTTAAATATAATAGCCTCATTGGGGATTTGGATATACGCAATTGGTATCATCATTTTTATTTTTGTTTTAGGGATTATTTTTGTCAAAATATACAAAAAAACTACTAAAGAAGAAGCCTTTATCCGAACAGGATTAGGAGGAGCAAAAGTAATTTTGGATGGGGGAATTATTGTTTTACCTATGATACATGACCGTACAGTTATCAATCTCAATACACTCAAGCTTGTTGTAACAAGACAAAATGAACAATCTTTAATTACTTCAGATAAGCTCAAAGTAGATGTGATTGTGGAATTTTTTGTAAGAGTTAAAAGGGATGAAGACTCTATCTCTCGTGCAGCCTCAACTTTAGGATCAAAAACACTGCGTCCCGAGGATTTGAAAGAACTTATAGAAGGGAAGCTTGTAGATTCTTTGCGTTCTGTTGCATCACAAACAACAATGGAATCACTACATGTTGAACGCAAAGATTTTGTACAACAAGTATCTAATACTGTAGCAGAAGATTTGGATACAAATGGTTTAGAATTAGAATCTGTCTCTTTGACTTCACTTGACCAAACAAATATCTCATTTTTCAATGAAAATAATGCTTTTGATGCCCAAGGTTTACGCAAAATTGCAGAAATTACCGAAGCCAAACGAAAAGAGAGAGTTGATATAGAAGAAGATACAAAGGTACAAATAGAACAAAAACGACTTGAAGCAGAGAAGAAGATTTTGACTGTAAGAGAAGAACAAGCTTTTGCACAGGCTTCACAAGAGTCAAACATTCGTATTGAGCGTTCACAACAATCAAAAGAGGCAGAAGAACAAGAGATACTCAATGATAAATCTGTCTCATTTGCCAATATAGAAAAAGATAAAGAAATTCGTGAACGAGAGATTCTAAAAAATCAAAAACTCGAAACAGATGAAATTCTCAAAGATGAAGCAATTAAAATAACACAGCAAAACAAAGAGATTAAGATTGCCGAAAAATCTTCTGCTGTGGCACTTGCTGATGCCAAAGCAAACCTTGAAAAAGCCAAAGAAGTACAAACACAAGAAGCTGTTACTACAGCCAAAGAAACAGAAATTGCAAATAGAGTAAAAAGTTTAGCACTTATCAAAGCACTACAAACAGCTGAAGAAGAAGCCATCACAAAGAAAACTTTAGCCCAAGCAGAAAAAGATGCAGCACAAGATAAAGCAGAAGCCATTAAGATAGAAGCAAAAGGTACTGCGGAAGCAATTAAAATCAAAGCTGAAGCCATGCAAAAAGAGTATGAAGTAGAAGCAGAAGGTAAAAAGCGTATCAATGAAGCAATGAATACACTCTCCGATGAACAGATTAGAAAAGAAATTCAACTTGCCATGATAGATAGATTACCAGAGATTATAGAACAAATGATTAAGCCTGCCAACAATATAGATAGTATAAAAATTGTAGATATGGGAGATGGTGGTAGAAATTTTTTACAAAATAGTGTAGAAGGTGAGAGCCAAACAAAAGTCTCTTTACCTGAACAAATCACCAATGCTATGATGAATTATTCTGTAGGAAATGCCATGATAAATGATATGCTCAAAGAGTCAGGATTAAGTGAAACAGCAGGTATCACAGAGTTAAAAGACTTTTTAAAATCTAATACTATTACCAAGACAGATACAAATATAAAATATAAAAATATTGTAAAAGAGAGTGAATAAACAATGGATTTTTTAGCTCCTGAAATGTTCCCTTATTCTGTGGCATTTATGATTTTTATAATTATTGCATTTCTAGAATTTATTTCTTTACTCTTAGGTTGGGCTATTTTTGGCTTTTTAGATGAGATATTCATTAGCAATCATTCAGATATACAGATAGATACAAGTAGTCCAATTAGTGGTTTTTTTGGCTATATTAATCCTCAGAAAGTACCTTTTTCTATGGTACTGGTCTCATTTTTCTTTATCTTTGGATTTATTGGTACATTACTACAAAATATTCTAGGCTTACTCCCTCTCATTATCACACTTCCCATTGTCATTTTCTTTACCTTTATTCTCTTACGACATATTACCAATATCATCGGTAAAATTTTACCCAACGAGACTACAGAAGTCGTATCCACAGATAGTTTCATCGGTAAAATAGCCATCATCCTAGATCTCAAAGCCAAAAGAAACCTCCCCGCTCGTGCGAAACTGATAGATGTCTATGGCTCAAACCACTATATTCGTATAGAACCTCTCCAAGAAGAAGAGACATTAATAGAAGGGGATGAGGTAATTATTATGGAAAAAGGAAAGAGTATCTTTTATGTTGAGAAGCGGTTTGCTATTGAGAGCTAGAGTCTTGGATATAATTTAATAAATATCAATTTAGGAACTTAGCATGAAATCTTACTCTTTTAAATTATTACTCATCGCTACTAGTATCATTCTCTCTACTCTTACAGCTCAAGATAGAGTAAGCAAAGAAGAAGTAAGCAAAATATATATTGCTACTTTTGATAGAATCCCTGATAAAGATGGTTTAGATTATTGGGTTAGTAGTAGGCTTAGTATTGAAAATATTGCTAGTAGCTTTTTTGACCAAGAAGAGACAAAAATAAAATATCCCAAGGAAATAGCTACCCAAGAGTTTATCAATACTGTATACCAAAATCTATTTAGAAGAGATTCCAAGGAGGATGGGCTAGAGTATTGGCAAAAAGAGTTAGAGAGTGGAGCTATTATAAAATCTACATTTATCCTAGCTATAATTAATGGAGCATTAGAGAATGATGCTTTTATACTAGAAGAAAAACAAGAACTCTCTCAATTATTTCTTTCCAAAGAAATATCTCAAAACTACGCAAAAGATGTAATGAATATTTATACTCAAGAGGGTAAAGAATCAGCTATGCAGATGATAGATACATTAGGCTTCTTTTTAATAATCCAATTAGTTTTTAATTAAAATAAGAGTACTAATCATACTAGAAAGGTATTCTGAATATTTGATTCTACCCTTATTATTTAGATGTCGTAAATCTGCCCAAAAAGATTTTTTGATTTTATAGTTTGTTAAGTCAATTACATTTTTTGTATGTAATGTTTTTTTAATTTTATCTAGAGTATATATATAATGATTTTGATATATAGGTTCTAAAATAATTATTGGTTTAATATTATGTTGTTTAATATTATCAATTAAACTATTGAGAAAGTTAATGTAATCTATATTAAAATTAACTAGCTCTTTTTGAGCATATTGCTTTTGTGAACTCTTGAGAAAATTATTTTGAGCATAAATGATTGAATCACCATTACTACACATTACAATTGAACGATTATCTGAAACTTTTTTCTTATCAAAAATACTACAATCACTAGATATATGGGTATATTCTTTAGTTTTATCTTTATCTCTATAAATATATGATCTATTAAAATAACTAATTATTTCTTTTTTTAAATATACTGAGTTTCGTAATCTTAACAACTCTGTAATATTTCTTATATAGTGCATAATTGATTCATATTTCGTTTGATATGACTGTGTCTTAAAAATAAATTGTATATCCTTCAATGTTAAATCATCTCCAATAAATGGTTCTTCAAACATCTCATTAATACTTAAACTAATTACAATGGACTTTGGTCTAAAAGAAATTGCTTTATCTACATATAAGGGATGTTCATATAGTGTAAAAAAAGGTATTCCAAAATTATATATTCTCATAAATTTTTTATTGAATATCTTAGTACTAATATGATATAGTGTTCTACTAGTACCAATAAAAGCATAATCTAAATTATATAATTGATTTTTTTCAAAATGATATGATTTAGATATTTTATCCTCATACCAAAATGTTGATGTTGTTTTATAATATATATATTGTTGCAAAGCTATTGTATAGATTATATTTAATACAATAAAAATAATAAATACCAATAATATCTTAGTTCTATTAGAAATTAAAATAGATAAATTCACTTGAACTCCTCAATTCAGATACTATTAATGCTACAAACAACAATACACTAGAATATATTACTTTGATAATTGTAAATCGAAATTTATCTAAATATTTTGTACTATTATTTAAAAATATAATACAAAATATCCCAAAAAAACTTATTAGTTGAATTATATTTAAAGTTTCAAAAGCATTCTCAATTGACACCATTCCACTTAAAACCTTAATAGCATCTTCCCACTCTTTGGCTCTAAAAAATACCCAAGTAATATTAATAAAATTAAAAGTAATAAACCATGCCATAATGCTATTAATCTTAAACCCAATAGATTGCCAAATATTATGAATTACTAAAGCTAATCCATGTAAAAATCCCCAAAATATAAATGTCCATCCTGCACCATGCCACAATCCACCTAAAATAAAAGTAGCCATAAGATTATTGTAAGTTTTAACTCTTCCTTTTCTATTACCACCTAAAGGGATATATATATAATCTTTGAGAAACCTGCTTAAAGTAATATGCCATCTTCGCCAAAAGTCTTGAATATTAGTTGCTTTATAAGGAGAATTAAAATTGATAGGTAGCTTGATATTAAAAAGCAAAGCAATTCCTATAGCCATATCTGTATAACCACTAAAATCAAAATATAGTTGAAAGGTATAGGATAAAGAGGTCACCCAAGCCTCAAAAAAATTAAGTGTTGTAGCCATGTCAAATCCTGCCGTTGCCCACAAGGCAAACGAATCAGCAATAACTACTTTTTTAAAGAGTCCCATAGAAAAAATAAAAAGTCCTAGTGCAATATTTTTATAATTCTTTACTTTATTTCGTACACTGGCAAATTGTGGCATCATCTCTTTGTAATGTACAATAGGTCCTGCTATTAATTGAGGGAAAAATGTTACAAATAGAGCATAATTTAAATAGCTATACTCTTTAGTTTCACCTCTATAGCTATCTACTAAATAGGCGATTTGTTGAAAGGTAAAAAATGAAATAGCTAAAGGTAAAGCAAGATTAAGCAACTCGATTTCACTTCCTAAGGCAAAGTTAATATTAATAATAAAAAAATCGCTATATTTAAAATATCCAAGCAATCCTATATTAGCTAATATTCCCATAGTTAAAAGTTGTTTTTTCGATACTTTCTTATGTTCTGTATCTTTTGTGAGAGATATTCCTATAATATAGTTAAAGAGCATTGAAATCAAAATTAATGGTAAATAATTGATATTCCACCAACTATAAAAAAAGAGAGATGACGCTATCAAAAAACCTTTACTTGCTTCTGTCAATCGTTTAGAGTTTAGATAAAAGTAGATAAAGAAACTAAATGGTAAAAATATAAATATAAATTCAAAGCTATTAAATAACAATTTTTATCCTAAATATTTTGTTATATTATACTTTGAATAAATTTAGAGAAACTTTATATCTTCCTTTGATTTATCCCAAAATTTATAATACCCCAACAAAAACAAACAACTTACCAAGGAAATAGCTACCCAAGAGTTTATCAATACTGTATACCAAAATCTATTTAGAAGAGATTCCAAGGAGGATGGGCTAGAGTATTGGCAAAAAGAGTTAGAGAGTGGAGCTATTATAAAATCTACATTTATCCTAGCTATAATTAATGGAGCATTAGAGAATGATGCTCTTATATTAGAAGAAAAACAAGAACTCTCTCAATTATTTCTTTCCAAAAAAATATCTCAAAATTATGCAAAAGATGTAATGAATATTTATACTCAAGAGGGTCAAGAATCAGCTATGCAGATGATAGATACATTGTATGATGATATGATAAAAACACAAAATATTGAAAATATTATAGATTTAGGTGGAATCAAACAATCAATATTAATAGAGAGTCAAGACTTTACAAAACCTATATTATTAGTACTCCACGGTGGAGCTGGCTTTGCTATGATGCCACTATTTCATCAAACAAATAAAGAACTTGAAAATCATTTTATAGTGGTTAATTGGGATCAAAGAGGTGCAGGAAAATCTTATAGTAATACTATTCCTATCGCTTCTATGAACCTTTTACAATTTGTAGCAGATGCTCATGAGCTAACAGAATATCTCAAACAAAAATATAATCGTCAAAAAATATATATTATTGGTCACTCTTTTGGAACAGTGCTAGGTATGCTACTTATTCAAAAATACCCACAAGATTATTTTGCATTTGCTGGAGTTGGGCAAGTAGTGGATATTATCGCCAATGAACAGCAGAGTTATAATTTTGCTTTAAATAACGCTACAGCTACCAACAATCCTATCGCAATTTCTGAGTTAGAAGAGATAGGATACCCTAATAATGAAGGTGAATATTTAGATAATTCTGCTTACGATATAACTATGAAGTGGATGAGCTATTATGGTGGTGAGCTATATGGTAAAACTAGTTCCCAAGAGATAGAAAATATCCTTCTCAATAGTGAAATATATGCTCAAAACCCATCACAACTTATAGATGGTTGGGAGTTTTCACAGCTACTCTTTGAAGATCCAAACCTTTGGTATCTTGATTTTAGAAAAAGTATAACCAAGGTAAGTGTGCCAGTATATTTTTTGACAGGTCAGCATGATTATGACACAGTATTTTCCTTGCTTGAAGAGTATTATCAGATATTAGATGCTCCAACAAAAGAGCTTATATGGTTTGAAAACTCTTCTCATTTTCCCTTTTATGAAGAAGCAGAAAAATTTAATCAAACTATCATAGAGAAATTTGTAGAGTTCTAAAATATTATGTGTTACTCTTTTGTAGATATGCCAAAAGAGCAAAAAAGTAGAGTAACTACTCACCCCCCTCTACCACCCAAACCTTAACCTAAAAATCCCTAAAAAATACTAATCCCAGCAATCACATCCCTCAAAGCTTCAAACTCATT
>JADGER010000215.1 GCA_016744315.1 Sulfurovaceae bacterium | reverse complement strand
TTGTTGTATTGATTTGGAAGATAAATCCTCCCTTTAGCGTTAAAAAGCTATTTTCAATAAGTGTTGTGCCACCTTGCTTAGGATCTTCGCCAATCTGTAATGCTCCATACATTCCTCCATTTGTAAGTCCTAGTGTACCTACAGCACCTACATCCTTTAATCCACTAATTTTGGCGATAGCTCCTACTCTCATCTCTACTCTAACATCAGAGAACAAAAAGTCAAACTCACCAGTTAATTCAATTACACTTGCTAGTTTTAGTGTAGCTGATGCACTAACCAAAACATAAAATGATGATGAATCATCTTCAAACCCTGGTGCTTTTTTAGGAATAGTAAGTTGTTTTTTACCATCACTAGTAAGTTCTTTAAAGTCTTTAGGAAGTTTAGTAAAATCAACATTATCTTGAAATTTATCAGGTATGGGATAGATTACATCTTTATCTGTGGTATTTATTGCTAATGTTAATCTTTCAACTGTAAATTCTGCCATATCACCCAAATCAATAGTTGCACTCAAATTTGCAACTAATGCTAGACCATCACTATCAATAACAAGAAGTCCTGTTGCATGTGCTGATATATTAAATCCATCTACTCCAAGCGTAGCATCACCATCTACAAATATAGAGAGACTCTCATCTGTAATTTCAATATCAGCAACTACTTGGAAGTCAGCTATACCAATAACATTCAAATGTATATTACCAGATAGTGCAACTAAAAGAGAAGTATGTGTAAGCTCTATAGGTTTTGCTTCATTTCCTGTGGCAATTTTATAAGAACCTCCTTTATCTCCTGATTTAGAAAAATCAACAAATTTATCAAGGTTACTACTCATATTAATACCTAAATCAAACTCTGTAGCAGACATTGTAACACCCTCAACCCCTACTAACTTAAGTGCTGTTAAGTTTGCAGACATTCCTGCATATACTGTTGGTACTCCTGCTGTTATATCAGCAGTTCGCATAATAACAAGACCAGCATTAAGATCCTCTAGTGCCAACCCTATAGCACCCTCATTGGGTGTATCAAACTTATCAATTCTATTATTATCATCGCTATCACTATCTACCCAGTAGCCTCCATCAGCATTTGGGATCCCAATAAAAGCATACATATCACTAAAGCCTAAGGACAAAGACATTACACTCTCTTTTTCTCCTGAGTTTAAAGTAATCTCTTCGCTTCCTCTTTTTGTCATAGCAAAAGAACCACTCGCTTCTATCATACCTAGTATACTACCTTCAAAATATCCAACTTTTGCTTGAATTATCTCTTCTTGATGATCAAAAATTATAGGTTCTGCATCTCCTCCTACTTTGATAGCTAAGCCATCTTCACCGAAGCTATCAATATATTTAATATAAGGCATTCTCATTAAAAGAGAAGCCTCAATAGGTATGGCAGAGGAGATACTTGTATTTATATTTACTGATATATCTTGAAGTGAAGCAGTCAAATAATCATCTAACCCAATAAGTCCAGCTTCTCCAATATCAAGTTTAAGAGTTATATATCTCAGTAAACTCTCTTGCCCTGCGGGAAGAGCGGTTGGACTCATTATTGCCATGGCAAGATTTACATCTGTAATAGCCAAGCCCATAGCATCATCATTATACTCCCAATCATTATAAAAATTACCATCATCATTTTTATCAATACCCAAGTCAGCATCATATTTATGTGGACCACCTATACCAGCAAAACCTTGTAAATTAGATGCACCTATTTGAATTGCTTTTACTGTTTGAGTAGAAGGCATAGAGGCAACATTAGATAGTAAATCACCAGTATCTCCCATATCTACTTCAACATCATAAGTCATTCCCATTTCAAAGTTTAATCCACCTTGCACATATACAAATTCACTCACTTGTAATTTGGCTTGACCTACATCTACACCTATCATATTATTTCCATCAAAATCTAATAATATTGATGAACCTCCACCTGTTGGAACTTCTAATCCATTTGTTTCTGAGAAACTCTCTTTAAAATTAATTGCTGGTGCTGTTGAGACAAATTCACCCCAGCTACCACCTTGATTTAAATATATTTCTACATCTCTAGCTTCTAGTGAAAAATCATCAAACCCAACTAATCCAATGAAATCAGAATGAACTTTAAGTGCTTGAAATGAATCTAAATATGCTGGGTTTATACTTCCATCAATAAGAGAATTTTTTTGACTAAATATACCTAAAGCAAATTCTGTATCTTGTAAAACAAAGCCCATAGCTTGGTCATTAACCGTATCTTTAGCCCAAACTTTACCATCTTTATCAGTGAACTCTTCTAAATAAATTCGACCATCACTATTACTATCAATGAAATACTCATCAAGACCTGCAAAGAGATTGACATTATTAGCACCGAGTGTCATTGTAGATACACTTACATCTCTTATTACAGAAAAATCAAGTGTTTGAAATTTGTCTATTGCTAGATCTAATAGTCCCTCAGGAGTTAAATTAGATAGTAATGCTAATGCATCTTGGTATCCAATATCAGCTGTGAGTGCGTCAAGAAGGATACCTTTTAGTTTATTAGGTTCAACAAAAGGTAATTGTGCCATTGTAAGGTTTGTGGATACATCAACTTTCATATCAGCACCTTTTTGGAGATTAAAACTACCTATGACTTGAATTGAACCTGCAAGATTAAGCTCTGCATATCCAATATCAATTCCTATAGTCTCTCTACCTTCAACATCTAGTAAAAAGGTTTTCCCATTACTTTTTATCTCTAAATTAGATTGAGAATAATCAACAACTCTACCATCGGACTTTGTATTTATTACAAATTTAGCATCTTCTATTTTCATAGTAATATCATCAGAACCAACAAATTCAACTTTATCTGATGCTGCTTGAGCTGTTACCCAATAGTTAGAAGGATTAGTAGCTTCTATGGCTATGGCTAAACCTAGACTACTATCTTTCATATTTACTCCAATGGCACTAGAGCTTCCTTCATTCACTCCAAAGAATTTATCTCCATCTTGAACATATCCCATCTTAAATATATAAGCATTAGATGTTGTAATCTCATTTGTCAATACATTTTTAGTTGAAACACTATCAAATTCTTGTTCAAAAGATATATGGTCAATAGTATTATATATTCCAAATAAGTCAATATCAAAGTCAGCATCTATCTTCATCACATTTGCCACTTTAGTATCAATAACAATATCACCAAAATCAAAACCAGAAGTTACAAAATCAACAGCACCCGTATTTGGAGAGGTCTTTGTCGATAATATTTCAACGCTACTACCTTCAATAGTCAATCCAGATATACCTGTGAACTCTGCTTTATTTGCAAGAGCTTTCATTGTTGTCCAGTTTCTACTTGGATTGCTTTTATCTTTTAATATAGCTAAAGCAAAATCCATTGATGTAACAGCAAATCCAACATCTGCAAGACCTACAAATGCATCAATATCACTAGCTGACATAA
>JADGER010000039.1 GCA_016744315.1 Sulfurovaceae bacterium | reverse complement strand
TTTTTGGGTTCAGATACAATCTCTTGGAGCCTTCGAGAAGCAGAAGTACCTATTATTAATTTTTCTACTTGTAATAGCTACTTTGTATATAATGGTGATCTTACAGAAAATATGATTTGTGCAGGCTATCTTGAAGGTGGTGCTGATAGTTGTATAGGAGATAGTGGTGGATCTTTATTGCGTTATGAAGAAGAGCAAGAAGTTTTGATAGGAGTCACAAGTTGGGGAAAAGGCTGTGGAGAATTTTCTCATCCTGGTATTTATACTAATGTTAAAAATTATTATGATTGGATTCTTACTACTACTAACAAAGAGATAGTTTCTATACCAGAAGTAACAACTACTAGTACTAGCCAAACGGGTGCTATTACCAAACTTTATGTAGCCACATTTAATCGTGCTCCTGATGCGAGTGGTATTGCGTATTGGCTTAACTCTGGACTAAGCCTAGAGCAGATAGCTATGAGTTTTTTTGATCAAATAGAAACACAGACCTTGTATCCCTCTTCTAGCCAAGTAGGATTATTTGTGCAGTCTGTTTACTCTAATCTCTTTAATAGAGTACCAGATAATGAAGGATGGATTTATTGGATAGATGCTATAAATAGTGGCTCAATATCTCGTTCACTTTTTATATTAGCTGTAATCAATGGAGCAAAAGATGATGATAGTATTATATTAGCAAATAAACAGAAAGTAGGAGAATATTTTGCTAGTAGAGGCTTAAACGATATAGAAGATGCCAAAGTTGTAATTAGTGGTATCACAAGTAGTACAGAGAGTGTAGAAGAGTCTATGGTTGTTATAGATTCTCTTACTCCTTAATCCATTTTGAAAGGTTATAATACATGAAAATATATATTTCACTTTTGTTTTCTCTATTTTTTGTTGCATGTGGAACGAACAATCATATAGAGTCCAAACTTATAAATACTCCCTATAAAGTGCAATCGAAAGTTGATTATCTTAAAGAGGTAAAGCCAATACTAGATAAACGATGTGTTTCTTGTCACTCTTGTTATAATTCTCCATGCCAGTCAAAGTATAGTTCTTTTGAAGGTGTTGATAGAGGAGGGAGTAAAGAGTTGGTTTATGATGCTACACGATTATTAGTAGCAGATGCTACAAGACTTTTTATAGATGCTAATAGTACCAAAGAGTGGAGAGAAAAAGGTTTTTATAGTCTTACAGATGATTTAGATACTACAAGTTATCAAAATGATTCTATCATGACGCAACTTCTTCGTGATAAACAACGAAATCCTAAAATTATTGGTGAGTATGAGCCAGAATATGATACGCTTATTTGTCCCAAAGACCAAAAAGAGATGGATAAATATCTAAGTAAAAAGCCAAACCATGGAATGCCTTATGGCTTTCCTACACTTAAAAATAAAGAGTTTTTAACTTTGAATAATTGGCTAGAGCAAGGAGCAAAAGGACCAAATAAAAAAGAACAAATTCGTATAACTACTCCTAGTAAAAGTGCTAAAATAAGTATAAATAAATGGGAGAATTTTTTAAATAAGCAAAGTAGTAAATATAGTATGACAGCTCGCTATTTGTATGAACACTATTTTTTAGCTCATATTAATTTTGCAAATAATAATAAAGAATTTTATGAACTTGTTCGTTCGTATACCCCAGCACCCCAGCCTATAGAAGTTATTCCAACCTTGCGTCCTTTTGATGATCCAAAGGTAGAGAAATTTTACTATAGATTTAGAAAAATTCATGCAACAATTGTGCATAAAACACATATGGTAACGCAATTTACTGATAAAGAATTAGAGAGAGTAAAAGAGTTATTTATCAAACCTCAATGGAATGAAAAACCATATATTGTAGGATATGAGAGTAAAATATCAGCAAACCCATTTCTCTCTTTTGCTCAAATACCTGCTAAATCTCGGTACCAATTTTTATTAGATCATAGTAATTATATCCTTATGACTTTTATACGAGGTCCAGTTTGTAGAGGGCAGATGGCACTTAATGTTATTCATGATCATTTTTGGGTTATGTTCCAAGATCCCAAATATGATTTAAGTGTACAAACACCAAATTTTCTGCACAATCAATCGATCAATCTTTCTATGCCTATAGAATCAAGTATGCTAAGTATATTTTCAACTTTTAGTGACTCTTATCGTGATAAATATAAACAATACTTTATTGCAAAACAGGCTCTTTATGATAAAACTTATCCTAATGGACTTGGGCTTGAAGGAATATGGAAAGGAGAGAAAGCAAGTGATGCACCTCTTTTGACTATTTATAGACATTTTAATTCTGCTTCTGTACATCGTGGAGTACTAGGAGAATTACCTCGCACTGCTTGGGTTATAGATTATCCACAATTAGAAAGAATTTATTACTCTTTAGTAGCTGGATATGATGTGTATGGAAATATTTCTCATCAAACAAATATTCGTAGATATATGGATTTTTTGCGTATGGAGGGTGAAGCTAATTTTCTTTCGTATCTTCCCTCAAAAAGTCGATTAAATCTTTTTAAGTCTTGGTATATTGCTGATAGGAAAGTTCAAAATCAGCTTGATTGCGTCATGAATAGAGACACAAAAATAGAGTATAAAACTTTGAACTATAAGAATGAATTTATAGAGAAAGTAGTAAATAAACATATTCTTAAATCAACGAATATTTCATTTGATTTGATTAACTATTATAAATATAATCAAAAACCACCACTTATGCCAAAAAGCTTTTCTGAGCGTAAAGATTTTATACAAGGAGCGCGTTCTTTGACAGCTCGTGGGATGGGTTTTGTAGAACATATTACTGATTGGGGTGCAAATTTATTGCATCTTAGAGTTATATTACCTAATAAAAAAAGTCATGTGAGTACTTTGGTAGTCAATCGTTGGCATGATAATGTAAACTCACTTTTTCAAGAAAAAGCTAGGCTTGATAGTTCTAAAGATACTATTGATATTATAGATGGGTCTATAGGTTCTTATCCAAATTTATTTGCTGTTGTAGATTATAAAGATTTACCAGACTTTTTTGATTTGATTGCTAATTTTGATGGAAGTGAACGCTATTATAAAAAGATAGAAAAATACTTTATTAGTCGTTCTCATCCAAAATTTTGGGAGACATTTGATTGGTTTCAAAAAGATTTTGAAGATGCAGACCCATTAAATGCAGGTTTGTATGACTTGAATAGATATTACAAAAAGGGTTGGTAAAAGGTATGATTAATTATTAATTAAACTGTTTTAGATATAATCTCGTTCTAAATTATTGTCTCTGAGAAGTTGCAATGACCCTTTACTACGGTAGAGGAAGAGTATGAAAATACTAAAATAGGTTAGTTGCCTATTACTAAAATTTATTTTATAGAAGGTTCTACAATGAGAAAAGAAATCCACCCAGATTATAAAGAGTGTAAAGTTACTTGTGCTTGTAACAATGAGTTTACAATTAAGTCAAACAAAGAAACAATGTCAATTGATATTTGTAATGAATGTCACCCATTCTTTACGGGATCTGAGAAGATTCTTGATGCAGCAGGTAGAGTTGAGAAGTTTAAAAGTAAATATAAACTTTCTTAATCGTCCAACCCAGCTTTTATGCAGTATCTTTGATACTGCACCTCTTTTACTCAAATTAATTCTTTTAAGATTATAATACAATGATTACATTTATCCCTACACCTATTGGAAACCCCCAAGATATTACTATTCGTGCATTACGAGTTTTTGAACAAGCAGAGCTATTTTTATGCGAAGATACAAGAGAGAGCAAAAGGCTTTTAAGACTACTTGATGATAGGTTTGATTTTACTATGCCTGATGTAGAATTTATCTCTTTTAACGAACATAATGGTAGTAGAAGATTAGAAGAACTACAAGATAAACTTAGTGAAAAAGAGGTAGTATATGTAAGTGATGCAGGAATGCCTGTTATTTCTGATCCAGGACAACTTTTAGTAGAGTATTGCCAAAAAAATAATATAGCTTATGATATTTTACCTGGAGCTAGTGCTGTAGTTACAGCGTATGCTGCAAGTGGTTTTGAAGAAGGAAACTTTTTGTTTTTTGGTTTTTTACCTCATAAAGGAATAGAGAGAAGTAAAGCATTAAATAAAGCTCTCAATAGTGGGTATAATACTATCTTATACGAATCTCCACATCGCTTAATGAAACTCGTAGATCAGCTTGTAGAGCTTGATGAAACACGAGAGTTATTTTTGGCAAAAGAGATAAGTAAAAAGTATCAAACCTATTATCGTGGTACAGCTACACAATTACAAACGGAACTCTTAACAAAGGTTATTCGTGGTGAGTGGGTAGTTATCTTGGGAGCAAAAGAGGTTGAAAGACCATCACTATATCTTGAAGATATTATAGCATTAGACTTAGCACCCAAACCAAAATCGAAACTTTTAGCAAAATTAACAGGAAAATCTGTTAAAGAGTGTTATGCTAATTTGATGAAAAAGTAAAGTAAAAAAAGGTAGAATCGTAATTATGATTATTTATGGAAAACAGGTCTGCTTGTATGCATTAAAGCACCACGAAGCAACTATTAAGACCGTATATTTAGCAAAAAAAGGTTTACTCTCCCAACCACTCTTTGACAATTATAAACCTAAGATAAAATTTTTAGAAGAACGATGGGCTCAATCTATGAGTAAAGGTGGCAATCATCAAGGTATTCTTCTTGAAATTGATGAATTTGTCCAAACACCACTTCCTCAGATAAAAAAGAGTGATTTTATCATTATTCTTGATGGTCTTACAGATGTTGGTAATATAGGTGCAATAGTACGAAGTGCTTATGCTATGGGTGCAGATGCAATTATAGCAACAGGTGTAAAAAAACTCTATTATGGAGCGATTACTCGTAGTAGTTCAGGGGCTCTTCTTGATATGCCTTTTTTGGTACATCAGAATATTGCTGATATTCTTAATGAGCTTCATCAAGTTGGGTTTGTAAGTTATGGTGCATCAATGAATGGTACTTCTGTAGAAGAGATGTCTTTTGCAGCAAAAAAAGTATTGGTATTAGGAAGTGAAGGAGAGGGTCTTTCAAAGAAAGCAAAAGCTAAAATACAAGAAAATGTATCAATCAAAATGAAAAACTCTTTTGATTCATTAAATGTGAGTGCAGCTGCAGCAATTTTAATACATAGGATGGGATATGGAATTAAATGAATTAACACAAGATAGAAGTGTAAATACAATTAGTAAAAAAACAAATTTAACAGTTTCTGTTATTGAAAAATTATTTAACAAAGACTTCGCTTCATTTAGTTACCCTCAGGCAAAAGGGGCTATAGCTATTATCGAAAGAGAGTTTGATATAAATTTAGATGTTTTAAGTGAAGAGTGTAAATACTATTTTACACAAAATCCTCCTATAGATAAAGGGATTAGTGTTATTCAACCTATTCACGAGGAGAAGACTTTTGTTCCTAAACTTATTACATTAACTTTATTAGCTCTTCTAGCGTATGCGGCATGGTACTTTTTTGTAGAGTATTATAATAAACAGATTCTAGTTTCTACACCATCAACACATAGATCTATTCAAAATACCATATTACAAAAAGATGATACACTTGTAGAAACAAATAAAAAAGAGTCACATACTCAAGTGAAGCCAGTAGTTAGAACATTAGATAATACTACAAAACTATTGGAAGCTAAAATAATAGAGCCTGTGGTAGCTCTAGTACATGTTGAAACAAATAAAACTCTTGTAGAAGCCAATAAAACAATAGTAATATTAGAAACTCCATCAGTAGTAGAATCTAATACAACAGAAGAGTTAAATACAACTACTAAAATAAATCCATTAGAATTACTAGTACCTACAGAAATAAAAGTTATTCCACGAAAGAGTATTACTCTGCTTCCTCAAGAGAATATGTGGTTTAGATTAATTAACTTAGATACAAAAAAAAGAAGTGAATACAAACAACAAACCCCATATAATATTGATATGCGTGAGAATGGTTGGATTTTTGCAGCACAAAATGTTAATTTTTCTTTTAAAGATAAAAATAAAACAGCTGTATATGGTGGAAGAGGGAAACTTTTTTATCAACTAGATCAAGAAGGAATTCATAGATTAAGTTTAGATGAATTTAGAGCATTAGAAAAATAAAACTACACAAAGGTAACAGAATGTTTGAAGAAATACAGTTTGAAAAAATAAATAGATTACCAAAATATATTTTTGCAGAGATTAATGAGCTTAAGATGGAGGCAAGAAGAGCAGGTGAAGATATTATTGATTTTTCAATGGGAAATCCAGATGCCCCTACACCTCAACCTATTATAGATAAGTTATGTGAAACAGCTATGAAACCAAAAACACATGGATATAGTGCTAGTAAAGGTATCTATAAATTGCGTTTGGCCATGGCTAATTGGTATAAACGAAAGTATGGGGTAGAGCTTGATCCTAACAAAGAAGTTGTAGCAACTATGGGGAGTAAAGAGGGATATGTGCATCTTGTTCAAGCTATCTCCAATCCAGGTGATGTTGCTATTGTTCCTGACCCTACTTACCCTATACATTCCCAAGCTTTTATATTGGCAGGGGCTAATGTAGAAAAAATGGAACTTATCTTTGATGAAGAGACTTTTGAAGTAGATGAAGATAGATTCTTATCAGATGTAGAACAGGCATTAGATAACTCTTTGCCAAAAGCAAAATTTTTGGTTGTAAACTTCCCTCATAATCCATCTACGGCTACAGTTACTCCAGAGTTTTATACACGACTTGTAGCATTAGCCAAAGAAAAAAGATTTTATATTATCTCTGATATAGCGTACGCTGATATTACATTTGATGGCTACACTACTCCATCTATTATGGAAGTAGAGGGAGCTAAAGATGTAGCTGTAGAATCTTATACTCTTTCAAAAAGTTATAATATGGCAGGCTGGAGAGTTGGATTTATTGTAGGAAATCAAAAATTAATTGGTGCATTACAAAATATAAAATCTTGGCTTGATTATGGAATGTTTACACCTATTCAGGTGGCTGCAACTGTGGCACTTGATGAGCATGGCTATATTCCTGATGAACAGATTATTCCTTTATATGAAAAAAGAAGAGATGTTATGATTGATGCTTTTTCTAATGCAGGATGGCCTTTGGCTAAACCAAATGCAAGTATGTTTATTTGGGCAAAGATTCCAGAAATAGCAAGAGATATGGGATCTTTGGAATTTGCCAAACAGTTACTTATCCAAGCAGGTGTAGCAGTAAGCCCTGGAATTGGATTTGGTAAATATGGTGATGAATATGTTCGTATCGCTCTTATAGAGAATGAAAAACGAATCCGTCAAGCAGCTAAGAATATTAAAAAATTCCTCAAAGAGGTTGAAAAAGAAAAGAGTATAAATGGTTAATATAGGTATATTAGGGGTTGGTACAGTAGGGTCAAGTGTTGTTAAAATTTTAGAAGATAATGCAGATATTATTGAAGCTAGAGCAGGTGCTAAAATAGCAGTAAAATGTGGTGTAGTAAGAGATGCTTCAAAAGATAGAGGTCTTTCTATAACACTCAGTGATAACCCAGAAGATGTGCTTAATGATCCTGAGATTGATATAGTTGTCGAGCTTATGGGAGGTGTCGATAAGCCCTATGACTTGGTCAAAAAAGCTCTTGCTAATGGCAAGGCAGTAGTCACAGCTAACAAAGCACTTTTGGCATATCATAGATATGAGCTTCAAGAATTAGCTGGAGATATTCCATTTATGTATGAAGCAAGTACCGCAGGAGGTATTCCTATTATTGGTGCATTGCGAAATGGACTCTCTGCGAATAATATAGACTCTATCAAAGGTATTATGAATGGTACTTGTAACTATATGCTTACAAAAATGATAAATGAAGGTGCACAGTATGATGAGATACTTAAAGAAGCACAAGATTTAGGATATGCAGAAGCTGATCCATCATTTGATGTAGGTGGATTTGATGCTTCTCATAAACTTCTTATTTTGGCAAGTATTGCGTATGGTATAGATGCTAAGCCAGAAGATATACTTATAGAAGGTATAGAGAATATTACACAAACAGATGTCAAATTTGCCAAAGAATTTGGGTATGAAATTAAACTTTTAGGTATAGCCAAAAAAGTAGACTCAAGTGTAGAGCTTAGAGTCCATGCGACTATGATTCCTAATGAAAGTATGATTGCCAAAGTAGATGGTGTTATGAACGCTGTAACTGTAGTGGGTGACCGTGTAGGTGAAACTATGTATTATGGTGCAGGAGCAGGTGGAGATGCCACAGCTTCAGCAGTTATCTCTGATATTATTGATATTGTTAGAGGAAATTATAGTCCAATGTTAGGATACAAAAAAAGCTTGGATAAGAATATTACGCTTTTGAGCAAAGATGAAATTGTATCACAATATTATGTTAGACTTGAAGTTGATGATGAGAGTGGTGTACTTGCTACTATTGCATCTACTTTGGGTAAGTTTGATATATCTATAGAATCAATGCTACAAAAACCAAGTAAAAAAGAAGATGGTGTAAAGCTTCTCTTTACTACACATAGCTGTCAAGAGATCAAAATGCAAGATGCACTCCAAGCTCTTGCTACACTTGATGCAGTTCATGAAGGTATAGCTATGATGAGAATAGAAAAATAGTAATTATTTAAGAATATTTTTAAACTAAACCCTTACAGTATATGTTAAGGGTTTAGAGTTTTTATTTTAGTAGCATGCCAAATCATCTTTTTCTTCTTTTTTTGGAGCAACTATAGCCATTAGTTCACTTCTATCAAGTGAACCTACATACCTAGAAACTTCTTTTCCTTTGTTAAAAATAATAGTTGTAGGAATACTTCTTATATTATATTTACTGCTAACTTTTGTATGTTCATCTACATTAATTAAAGCAAATTTAGTTTTGCCTTTAAAATTATTTGCTAACTTTACATACTCAGGCTTCATACTACGACAGGCTCCACACCAAGATGCATAAAACATCACAACAGTTTTATTACTCTTTTTTAATGTACGCTCATAATTGTTATCGCCTAGTTTGATGACTGAACTATTAGCAAAAGTCATACCAATTAGCATAAGAAAAAATAATTTTTTCATTTATATCCTTTTTTAAATATATCTTTTATACTACTTGTTTTCTTATCTATAGGTGCTGAAATAAATGCCAAGAGTTCTTAGTTTTCTATTTTTTTCACTATAAAATATTCTTCTTATAATTATAAAATAATAAAAATTTTAAATATACTTGCATTTTAATTCATTTTTTGATAAAATAACTTTATCTTAACTAAGTAACAAGGATTTTAAAATGAAAAAAGCTCTTTTAGCGTTATCTTTTGGTGGTTTATTAATGGTTGGTATGAGTGCTTCGGCATTTGCTGCAGATGGAAAATGTGGTGTAGGAAAATGTGGTGGTGATAAAAATGCTTCTAGTAAGTGTGGTGGTGACAAAAACTCTTCTGCTAAATGTGGTGGTAAATAGTTAGTAAATGAGGCATAATTTTGCCTCATTTTTTTACTCTTATTTATATCTTAAAATATCTTTTGGTTCTGGTGCCTCAAAAGAGTAATCAAATATTGCCATACGCTGAGAGTGTAATAAAACTCTTTTTGTTTGTGTTCGGCTACCATACTGCTCATCACCAAGTACAGGATGACCTATACTAGATAAATGCACTCGTATTTGATGTGTTCTTCCTGTTTTTATCTCAATAGCTACTTTACTTTTTTTACCTTGAATTTCTAAAGGTTTTACTTTTGTATAGGCTTTTTTCCCACGAAGTTCATCAATGCGTGAAAATGCTTTCCCTTTTTTGATAGTATGAATAGGAGCTTCTATTTCTATCTCTTCAAATATTACACCCTCTACCCATGCAAGATACTCTTTTTTGACACGGCGATTTTTAAATTCATTGATAGCATCATCTATAAACTCTTTGTTACATCCTAGTAACAATACTCCACTTGTATCACGATCGAGACGGTGGAGGAGTTCTGCTCCTTCTATGGCATCTTGAATATCATAGCTATCTACTTGTGCGGGTTTATTGATTGCTATAATATTTTCATCTTGGTAGAGTATCTTTACATCAGCAGTCTCTTCGATACGAAATCGTGTATCATCAGGAAGATCTGCTCTAGCTATTTTGACCTTTTTATCTTCAACAAAAACAAGACCTCTGTCAATTATTTGTTTTGCTTTATTATTTGATATTCTTTCTTGTTTTGCTAATAGTTTATATGCTTTATCCATAGTGTATTCCTTGTGTTTAATGAAGTATTCAAAAGAGAGTATTAAAGAGTCTCTTTAATTTTTGTAATGATAGGAGTTATATTTGTTTGCTTGATAATCTTTGTTTGAGAGAGAAGTTTTGGGTATTGTAATTTTTCTGTAAGTTCTTCTTTTTTTACAATAGTCATGCCTTCTATACCTTCAAAAATATCTTTTTGGTTAAAGTTGTGTTCCCCAGAGATAATTTTGCATCCAAACTGAGCTGCTTCTGCTGCATTGTGACCACCAATAGGGTTAAATGCACCACCTAATATAACTATATCACTGATAGCATAGAGGTTTATAAGTTCTCCGAGACTATCTATAAGTGTTATGTCTGCTTTGAGTGATCTTCTTGTGCTATATTTTCTATAAGACCACTGTTGTAACTCACTATAATATCCCAAAAGACGGTGTACTTTTGCAAATCTTTCTGGATGTCGAGGGGCTATTACTAATCTTGCTTTGGGTTGTTTTTGTTTGAGGACTCGAAATGCTTCTAATATCAAAGACTCTTCACCCTCATGCGTACTAGCCCCACAAACAAAAAGATCTTCAGGTTTTTCCAAGATTACAGTAGGTTTGGCAATATTATAAAATTTGATATTTCCTAAAACTATAATATTAGAGGCACCCAAAGCTTCTAATCGCTCTTTATCTATAAGAGTTTGTGCATATATAGTATCAATATTGGCAAATATTTTTTGGTAAAACCATTTAAAACGCAACTGTTTAGGATAAGATCTTTCACTTATTCTTGCATTTATCAGTATAGTTTTTGTCCCTTTTTTTTGTGCTAGAGCAAACAAAAGATACCAAAGTTCTGCTTCCATAACTACCAAAATTTTTTGAGGTTTCATCCAAAATTGGAGCAAGGATTCAAAAGGAAGATAACGACTCTCAGAGCTATATTTAAGACTCTCTTCATATCCTGTTTGTGTAGTGCTTGTAAAACGAAGTTTTTCTTTAGGAAGAGAAGCAACAAGAGGAGCTAAGGCTTTCATTTCTCCAAAACTACAGGCATGAAACCATATACCATCCTCTTGAAGAGGAGGATTATTGCGTAAAAAAAACCGTGAAGGGATAGAATTTTTATATTTCTCTTTGCCTGAAAAAAACCACAAAAAAGGTGTAGCCAAAGCATGAATCAACAGTGCTAAAAAGAGATATAAAGAGTTAAAAAATATATTCAATTATGCCTCTGTATCTTCTCTTTCTATATGAAGGATTCTACCACAGTGAGGGCAGGTTGTAATCTCTTCAGCTTTAATAACATCAGCATAAGTTTTATCATTTATTTTCATATAACAGCCATAACATGCTTGTTTTCTCACAGGAACAACAGCTGTATTTCCTGCCCAGATACGAATTTTTTCATAAAAAGCTAATACTTTTTGATCTGTTTCACGGATTGTTTTTTCTCTTTGCGTAAAGAGTATTACTTTACTTTTATCTATTTCAACTTTAGCACTTTGTGCATCAGTATTGATACGAGTAGCATCAGTTTTAAGTACTTCTAAATTAGAATTTCCTTCTTCTAGTTCTTGACTTTTTTTGTCGTTAATCATTTGAAGTCTATCTATCTCTTCATTAGCAAACAACATCTTTTCTTTGGCAATATCTTCTTCTATTGCAAGAGCTTTCATCTCTTTTTCTGTGCTAATAGATTTTGTTTTTTTACTATTATCTACAAGTTGTGCAGTTAGAAGCTTGAGTTGTTCTTCATAAGAGTTTACTTTTTGTTCATTATCACTAATAAGTGTAGAGAGTGATTCAACTATGCCCTGAGCATCTTCTAATCTACCCTCTGCTCTTGAGATTTTTCTATTAGCAGCATCAATTTGTGGTTGATAGCTATCAATTGCTTTATCTGTTTTAGAGAGCTCTACTAGTTCTATTATATGTTTATTCACGCGTGTTCCTTTGGAAAATTGCTCAGTTTAGTTATGGCAATTGTATTGTAAATGGGTTCTTTGAGTTCGTGATTATAGCTAAAAGAGGTAAAAGTTTCAATTCTTCAGCTAAAACCTCAGCAAAAAACTGTTCACTTTCATAATGACCTATCTCTATAAGCATCAAATTTTGGCTTTTTGCTTTCATAGCATCGTGGTATTTAATGTCACCTGTCAAAAAACAATCGCTTTCTACACTATCTATCAAAGATGCTCCAGCACCTGTACACATAGAAATACTTTTAATATCTTCTTTGGGTGCAACTACTTTGAGTATAGGAAGTTGTAGACGCTCTTTGATATGTGCTAGTAGATCAGTACTTTTCCACTCTTGTTTGCAAGTACATAAAAATTCACTCTGTTTGCTTGTTGTAAAGCCTAGAATATTTTCAAAAACATATTTATTTAAATGTGTTTTATCAAAATTAGTATGCATTGCTATAAGTGATTGTTTTTTTTGTATCATTATTTCAATAAGATTAGCAGGATATTTAGCAAAGTCTAATAGCATAAGCCCAGAGAATATAAGTGGGTGATGGACAATAAAAAGTACCCCTTCCTCCTGCTCTAATAATAACTCTTCGTCAATATCTAGGCTTACTACCAAAGTAGTAACTTCTCTACTCATATCACCAATAATCAAACCACTATTATCCCATTTTTCTTGGAGTGCAAAAGGACTAATTTGATCTAGCGTATTATATATCTCTTGTAATTTCATAATTGCAACCTATAGAAACATAATTTGTGAAAGTAAAATAAGGAGTATTACTACAAAAAAAGGAAAAAGATGAGAAGTAAATAGCCATGGATTAATTTTAAAAAACTTTTGATTAAATCCACGAATACCTAGCCATAGACCAAAAAAAGCTTTAATACTAAGTACTATTTGAAAATAGCTTAAGCCATCAGCACTAATTTCCCCAAATACTTGTGTGAACAGATAAAGACCAGTAGCTACGGCAATAAGCAAAGCATTAGGAACAACTTTGCGAACATGCATCATAATAGCTTCTCTTGCTTTTGTAGCTTCATCTGCACTGAGTGTTTGTTTCATTTTTGCCATAAAAAGATTATCGACAATCAGAAAACCACCATAAATAAAAACAGCATAAATATGGATTATATGAATGATATTATAAGTAATAAAATATCCTTTGATTTATTTTGCACTATTATACTCTTCTATAATTTAATTTTTGCTACACTCAGTTATGCAGTTTATTTCAATTAAAGAGATTGCTTCAACAGATGTTGAGGTTGTCTCCTCAGACACAACATTATTATCAGCTATTAACTATATGCTATCAGGTGATCATCGAAATGTAGTTGTAACGGATAAAGAAGAATATTTGATACTTAGTATTCAAGATATACTTTCCATACACTATAATAAAATTGATTTAAATTTACCTATTAGTATTTTACTGCTTAGAAAATTACCAAAAATAGATAAAAATAGTGATATTGTAGAAGCACTTGCATCTTTTGATTACTCTTTAGAGCATTTTGTTGTTATTAACAAAGATGGAAGTTTATATGGTTTAGTAGCACACTCGGATATTATCTCTAGTATTGATCCTAATACTCTTATGGAAAGCTATAAGATTCTTGACTTGGTAAAAGCTCAAGAGAGTCATATTAGTGTACCCAAGAATGAAGTAACAGCGAATGTATTTAAACTCCTTCAAGATAACAGTAATAATGCCATTATTATTATAGAAGATAAAAAACCTCTAGGAATTATTACTACAAAAGATGTATTACGATTATTGCAAACAGATTGTGATCTCTCCTGTCCAATTGAACACTATATGATCTCTCCTGTATCAACTTTGGATTACCATAGTACTATCAAAGAGGCGTTAAACTATATCAAAGAGCGACACTTTAAGCAGATAGTCACTATCGATAGCAAGGGTAATTTTTTTGCAGCTATTACACAAAAAAATCTTATATCTATAAACTATAGCCGTTGGATTACTATTATGAAACAGCATCATAAAGAGTTAAATGATATTAATATGATTCTTAAGAAAAAAAATACACAATATGAAAAGTTAGCATCTATTGATTCGCTTACAGGTCTTTATAATAGAATGAAGTTTATGGAATTGTATATATCTGAATATATGATTATGACACAAAGAGATAATGATATGGTTATTATGCTTATAGACTTGGACTATTTTAAAAATATTAATGATACTTATGGACATAATATAGGTGATCAGGTTCTTATTGAAGTTTCAAATATATTTAGAAAGTTATTACGGACTATAGATATATCTTGTCGTTGGGGTGGAGAAGAGTTTGTGATACTTCTGCCATCAACTAATTTACATGATGGGTATCTTGTGGCAGAAAATATACGAATAGCCATAGAAAATATTCATGACTCCATTCTTCCCAAAGTAACAGCAAGTTTTGGAATGACCAAAGTTCTTATAGGTGACACACTTAATAGTTCTATAGCCAGAGCAGACAAAGCTATGTATACTGCCAAGTCTACAGGAAGAAATTCTATTAAGGTCTTGTAGCTGATAAGGTTTTCTCTTTTTCAAAGTCTAATAAAATAGTAGCAATTTGTTTACTTCCATCTTTTTGTACCAAAGAAATGAGTCCTTGGCTTTGTTGTGAAAAGTCTTGTTCTAATAAAGAGAGGATTTTTGTATCATCTATAGCATCTTCTCTCATAATAGATGCGAGTTCTTTTTGGGCGAAGTAATTAGCATTATGATACTGATGATCGCTAGAGGCATAAGGGTAGGGGATATAGAGGCTAGGGATACCCATAGCAGAGAGTTCCCAGAGTGTAGATGCCCCAGCTCTTGCTATGGCAAAGTCTGCTTTATTCATATAAGAAGCAAGCGTAGTTGTAAATCCAAAAACTTCTGCATCAATACCAAGGCTTTTGTATTGTTTTTGAATCTCTTGTATATTTTTTTCTCCTGCTTGATGGATAATTTTGATACCTTTTTGTTGCAAAGAGGGAGCTAATCGTAAGGTTAATTTATTGATAGCTACTGCACCTTGTGAACCACCTAAGAAGATAATAGTTTTAACTTTTGTGCGTATATGTGCTAGGTCAAAAAACTTTGCTTTTATTGGGTATGCTTGTATAGGACTCTCTTCTAGGTAAGAAGAGATAAAAGTATGTGAGTATGGTTTGAGTATACGATTAAGGGAACCTAGTGCAGCATTTTGTTCATGGATAACCAAAGGTATACCTTTGATTTTGGCTGCAAAAGCAGTTGGAGCAGAAGAGAATCCACCCACACAAAAAACTACTGTAGCTTGCTGTTCTTTTAGGATTTTTAGAGATTGTATGGTTGCTTTTACAAGTAAAAAGAGAGATTTTATTTTGCCTAAAAATCCTTGATTTACAACACCTCGTGTATCCAAAAAATAGCGTTGTTTAAAATCATTATCATCTTTAAACCATTGTTGGTCTTGCCCTTTTTGAGAACCAATATAGATAAGATTTTCATTTTTTATCTGTTCTTTTACAGCTTTGATGATAGCCAAGTGTCCACCTGTGCCTCCACCTGTCATTATAATACTCACTTCTTCTCCTTAGAGTTTGTTTTTTGATACTGCCATTTGCGTCTTTTTTTTGAAATCATTAGTACCATGCCTATAGCTATGGAGTTGGCAACAACTTGGGATCCTCCATAGCTTAAGAGTGGTACGGCTATTCCTTTAATGGGGGTAATTCCACTAATTCCATAACTATTGATAATAAGTGCCAAAGATATAAGCAAAGCGATACCTACAGTAAAGAGATAATAATGGGGTTCGTTCACATCTCCAGCAATTTTATTAAGTCTAAATACTATAAATAAAAATGTTAGTATCACAAGAGATAAGCCTATGAACCCTAATTCTTCTGTAAGTCCAGCAAGGACAAAGTCTGTATGAATCTCAGAAACATAGCCTAGTTTAAACTGACCATTTCCCAATCCTTGTCCCCAAAGACCTCCGTTTTGAATAGCATTTAGAGAGTTTGAAATTTGATACGGTTCTTTTCCTGCTTCTACTTGAAGTATTTGGACAACTTCAAAAGGGAAAAATGATAAGATTGTATCTTGAACGGTAGACCACCAACTTAGTATCCTATGCATTCTATGTGGAGCTATTAGAATTAATACTACAAAAGAGGTAAATCCTAAACCTGTT
>JADGER010000214.1 GCA_016744315.1 Sulfurovaceae bacterium | reverse complement strand
AAGAGATATAAAAACATATATCTAGCACTACTTAATTTTGATATAACGCTACTGTCAATTAATCATATACTAGATAGATTAAATAATAAAGACTATTATCAAATAGAAAATCATGAAAATAATCACCCATATACAATAAATAGTAAGGTTATAATAGGTGGTGTAGATGGTACAAATGAAAAAGCATCCTATTCAAGTTACACTATATATCCAGATAAAGAGATTATAGATTTAGCCAAAAGTGCTGATGAAGATGATATATTCGTAATATTACCTAAATACATAGCTTGGTATAAGATGTTTCAGAAGTATAATAATATAGAAGATAAATACTTCCATTCTATTAAAGTATTAGTTAAAGAAACTAAAGCAAAAGTTTGGATATTTTATGGAAATAATACAATAACTAGAGATAGTAAAAATTTTGATACAAATGGATGGCACTTTAGACCCAAAATAGCTAATCTAATTTTTGCAAGAATATATAATAAAAATATAAAGAGTATACCAGAAGACTTTGGTATACTCCTAACTCCAAAAAATATAGATAATGTTTTATTAGAATTAAAAAATAATCTAAAAGAATATCAATTAGATAAAAATATTTTCAAAAATTAGTGTGGCGACCGTACACATCTCACACGATTTGTTTCACTTTTTAACTGCCAGTCTCCGCTATCACCATAACCATAATAAAAGTTTACACTCCATGCATAACTTTTTTTATCTGCTATTGTTGTAGAACTCCAATAGTGATGTGGGATTACTTCTTCAAATGCATTTGTATTTATACTAGGGTTATATTTGTTTCTATCTGCAATAGAGTAAAGTTCATTAAAGTTTGGAAGTCTCCAATCATCATAAGTTCCTAAGCTTAAATCTTCACAGTATTGTATTGCAGATTCCCAATTGATATTTGGTACACTTGTACTATATTTATTTTGCCAATAGAGTCCATTTTTATTATCTTTGACTATTCCTGTTGTATCATCTTTGCTAAAGCTTCTAGTAGTAGTATCTCCTATAGAACGAACACAACGGATAAATGGGCGATTATCACTTTTGTTTATCCAATCATCATGGTTAGATTCAAAATTAACAACCCATATACTTTGGTCTAAATCTTGTATCATAGAGTTTGCATCATTAGAATCTGCAATTTCAGAAGATGTCCAATAGTTTGCACTTGATATATTTTGAAAAATACTATCTACTGCTGAACTACTTGAAAGCCCTTTAATAGAAAGACTCATTAGCTCATCGATAGTTGGAAGTCTCCAGTCACGATACTCTCCTAGATCTAATTGACCACAATAACTTACTGCTGTATCACCAGAAGTATTACTATAGTCTCCTGTATCATAATTAGCTTGTGCTATATATGGTTTTTGTGTTTGAGTGACGGCTGTATCATCTTGCCACATAAGCTGTGTTACATGGTCTGTAACCACATTTTTTGTACTATCTCTTTCATAATTTGCTACTGTACCCAAAGCATAAAATCCATCATCTTGCAAACTCTTATCTGTTATACTATTCCCATCACTATCATAACTAGCTGTTTGGCGTGTTTTCTTAGGTAATGGTTGGAAAGTTCCATGCTCTATTGCATATAAATCAATTTTTTTGTATGCTTCAGCGATACTGCTTGTATCTTTGCTAACAGCACTCATTACTGCTTTTGCTTCTACAAGATCACTTAATTTATAAAGCATAAAATAAAAACCAACTTCAGTTTTATTATCTAAAATCAGTGCATCATCTCCTTGTGTCCCATTTGTTACAGCCAAGATAAAGAGAGATTTACTTATTGTGCCTTTGTCAAGTTCTGCAATCCAGTACTCTTTCCCTGCTGTATCTGGAACTCTTTTGAAAAGATTTTGATAAATTGCCAAAACAAAATTCTCTGTAGAAAGAGTAGTAGAATATTTATTACGAGTCTCATCTTGATCAAAAAAACTCTGAGCTACCTCTTCGAGTGTTAGATTAGCCTCAAGCCAATACTCAATACCATCAATATCAGGGGCTCTATCGAATGTAGCTATATAAAGTTTTGTTAGATTATCTTTTGTTGTCTCTTGTGCAAAAGAGACTATGCTAAAGAAAAAAACAAATAGTATTATAAATTTTTTCATAATATATACCTCCTAATATGTATAGTTATATTATTGTATAAATATACATCTTAGAGGATAAAACTCAACTTAAAGATATAAATAAATTTAGGTATAATTTCTTAAAACTAATATTATGAAGAAGTAAAATGAACTCTTATAACCCACAAAAAGATATTTATATTCCCTCTATTTCACCTTATGACCCTGATAATCTTGGTCATTTTGGTATTTATGGCGGTCGGTTTGTACCTGAAACATTGATGCCAACACTAGAAAAATTGAGACTTGATTATGAAGCTATTCGTTTTGATAAAGAATTTTGGAAAGAAGTAGATTATTATTATAAAAATTATGTAGGTCGTCCTTCTGCCCTTTATTATGCTGAAAATATTAGCAAAGAACTCAATGCTAAAATATATCTCAAAAGAGAAGACCTCAACCATACTGGTGCTCATAAAATTAATCATACTGTAGCACAAGCTCTCTTGGCCAAAAGATTAGGAAAGAAAAAGATCATAGCAGAAACAGGTGCAGGGCAACATGGAGTAGCTACGGCTACAGTAGCAGCTCTTTTTGGTTTGGAATGTGAAGTTTTTATGGGTGCAAAAGATGTAGCTCGTCAAGAGCTTAATGTCTTTAGAATGAAACTTTTGGGTGCTAAAGTCCATGCAGTAGAATCAGGAAGTCGTACACTCAAAGATGCAATGAATGATGCTATTAGACACTGGGTAACACACGCTAGAGATACTTTTTATGTAATAGGTACAGTAGCGGGCCCGCATCCTTATCCTATGATGATACGAGATATGCAATCTATTATTGGATGGGAAGCAAAAGCCCAACTTAATGAAGTAGAAGGCTGTCTTCCTGATAAAGTAATTGCATGCATTGGTGGAGGCTCAAATGCTTTGGGTATATTTAACCACTTTTTACAAGATGAAAGCGTTGAGTGTATTGGTATAGAAGCAGGTGGATTTGGACTTGATAGTCGTCATGGCTGTTCTTTGGCAAAAGGAACTCCAGGAGTACTTCATGGGCAACTTACCTACCTTTTACAAGATGAAGATGGTCAAATAGAAGAAGCTCATTCTATTTCTGCTGGCTTAGATTATCCAGGTATTGGACCCGAACATGCCTTTCTTAAAGACGAAGATATTGTTAAGTATGATTATATAACTGACGATGAAGCTATGGATGCATTTGTATGGTTATCTCAAAGCGAAGGTATTATTCCAGCATTTGAAAGTTCTCATGCTATAGCCTATCTTAAAAAAATGAAAAAAGAAGAAGTTGAAGGAAAAACTATCTTAGTAAACCTCTCTGGACGCGGAGATAAAGATATGGTACAAGCCCAAGAGATTTTAAGTGATAAATTTAGATAGCATGATATTT
>JADGER010000213.1 GCA_016744315.1 Sulfurovaceae bacterium | reverse complement strand
ATGCCCACCTGCCACCAATGCCATCTTAAGAGCCTCTATCCTATTAGTAGCCACATCAGGACGAAAAGGCGAACTCTCATCTCTACAAGTAACCCACCCTTCACCTGAAGCATAAAGAATATCATTTTTATAGCTACTATTATCTATATCATTAAATGTTGTGCATTCTTGTGATATTGCTAGTATTGGTAATAATAGGATTACCAAAAATGGGTTTAGTTTTATTTTTTTCATTAGTTTTCCTCCTTTTTATTAAAAGCACCAATGACTATCTTAATAGCTTCTGCTCTATTAATATTTTTTGCAGGTAGAAAAGTATTATCTGGGTATCCATTAATAATATTTTTTTGTTTTAAAATACAAATTGGATCAAAATACCACTGCTTATCATTATATTTTACATCTGTGAAAATATCTTTATTTAAATCACATTGTAAATCATTACTTTTATTTAGTATATTAAAAATTATTTGACTTGCCTGAGCTCTATCAATATTATCATTGGGGTTAAATGAAGAATTCTCTTTATTAATGAAATTATTATCTATAGCGTATAATACATAAGGTACAAACCAATCATCTTTATTCATATCATCAAATGGAATATCATCCTGTGATATATTTTTATATATATTCAAAATATAATTTTCATCTAAATCATCTTTATATATATAAGATAAAATTGAAATTTTCAAAAATTCTGCACGAGTCATATTTTTCCCTGGGTTAAATTTTTCATAATTTGTTAAAATTTTCTTCGCAACTGCTTCTAAAATAAATTCATAATACCACTCATCTTTATTTAAGTCATTGTAATCATAATATAATACTTTCATATTATTATCTATTTCAGTTTTTATCTTATAATCATCTTTTAAGATTCTTTGCATTTCAGCAATAAGAGTATCACTTTCAGAGAAGTTCTTTGTATTCAAATTGTTATTCTTTATCATTAATGATGCAATAACAGCTGCAGCTTGTCCCATACCCATTCTATTTGGTTCCATTCTTAGTGTTCCATAACCTACATGAGAAGCAGATACTGCTTGTGTAACTAATAAATTTTTAGCTCCATTATTTGGTATAATCACACCAATGGGAATAATACCAACTGCTGAAAAACCTTGCAGATAAAACTCTCCTTCCCCTGCATGATAATTTTCATCAGCTGTTTTTTTAAGTGAATGATTATAATTTGGATGGGCTTGTGTAGCATGTGAATCCATAGGATAGGTAGAGAGACCTATACTGCGTTTTTCTTTATGTTTATTATATTCATTAAATAATACTTTCTTACCATCAACTTCATATTCTCTAAATTCTAATTTAAACCCTTTACCCTCTTCTTGATTTTTTCTAAAGTTATATAGATTATAAGGAGTTGCATCTTTTTCGCTAAAAGTCTCTAGACCTTCTATTCTTCTACTCTCTCTAATATACATAGAATCAGGCATTCCATTTGAATACCAATCAGTTTCTAACGATATTTTCTCTCCTTTCTCTTGCCAATATTGTAAAAAATATAAAGCCCTTATTTTGTATAAGTTTTCTTTTTTTATTCGTTCAGACCAGCTACTAGAATGATAATTATAATTTTTTTCTTGTAAATCTGAACCTTTAGGATGAACATTTACTTCATAAGTACCCTTAATAGAAGATTCAAATTTATCATTATCTGTAACTGTTTTAGTGTTGTCAAAATTATTAAAATAAGAATCCTCTATCTTAGATGCTTCTTCATTTATCTTAGATGCTTCTTCATTAATTTTTTCTCTAATATCTATCTCTTTTTTCCAAATATCTATCTCTTCAATTTTTTCTATTGAACTTGTTCTTTTTATCGCAAGAAAATATGAATAAGCTTGTAGTTTATCATCACCCTTTGACTCCATTAGTTTAGGTGTCCTATAATTATTATTATATATAAATTCTAAACGAGTAGGGTTCCAATATAGTTCTCCTGCAAAACCTTCATCAAAACCCCCATTTATTTTAGGTGGTGCTTCTCTAAAAGGTTTAAATTGAACATTTGATAAAAAAGCTAAATCAGCAGTATCTGTAGCATCTATGAAAAACTTACCTTTTATGGTCTTTTGATTCGTTAAATTACCATTAGTTTCATTAAGTTTATAAATTTTTATATCTGTTATTATTGTATCTGTTATTTTATTATCATTTTGGTTTACAACATATCCTAGCATATATTTTATCGTTTCACTATTTTTAAGTTTATCTGAAAAATAATCTCTAGCTATTTTAGGTGTATATCTTCTATAATCGTTAGTTTCTCTATATTGATGTTGTGTATATTCATCATATAAACCAGAAGCTAAAGATTCTCCTTCAAGGTGAGGTATTTGGAAATTAGGTAATCTTTGATATTCCTTTTTGACATATCCATTTACTGTTTCTCCTGAGGGTAATCCAATATCTGAATAAACTAAACCATTTGTAATCATACCACCCATTGACTCTAATTTTGTTACTCTGCTAATCAGACAAACACTTTTTCCTTCTTTTGATGCTGTAATCGCAGCCCCTATAGCAGAAGCTGTATCACCAACAATTACTATATCGTATGTAAAATTCTCTTTACATTCCTCTACACCCATAACCAAAACTGGCAAAAACAAAATCAAAAACAAAAAGCTCTTGAACCCTCTAAACCTCTCCATAAAAACCCCTTTAATAAATCGAACTTTAAGATAAACTATAATAGGAGTCTTCAAGGGAGTAGTAGGGTGGGTGAAACCCACCGTAAATGTAATGGATGGTCAATAAATCGACCTTACAGATGAGGTTTTTAAGCCAATGGTGGGATGCTCCCACCCTACATATATCTATGGACTTTCTAATAATAGTTAAACAGCATATTTACTTTATTTTATTCCCTCTTTATAATATGCTGATAGTTTAATGATTATATTCTTATGATATTGTTTTAATATGTGTTATTTAGTAACAGTTTAAAGTAAATAGAAAATAAGAGAAATATTGTACTAATAAGACCAAGAATAAATATGGTGGGAATGAATCTTTTAAGTTGGTTTTAGCAAATATGTAACTCTCCACCTTATAAAAAAGAGAAGAAATGCCAAAAGTATGTGCCATCAGAGTAAGAAAAAATACTCTTGGAGTCTAAATTGCTATATGTCTTGTTATATCAAGAGATTTTTTGTATACTTTGAATATTGGTGATAGATACTTATCTGTCATTCAAAAGAATATTTTCTATGTCGAAATGGTGAAATAGACTGTAGAAAAATTAACATTCACCAACAATTTTAGGAGGAAAGCATGAGTAAAGGTATAGTTAAATGGTTCAACGCAGATAAGGGGTTTGGTTTTATTACTCCAGAAGATGGAGGGAAAGATCTTTTCGTTCATCATTCTGAAATCAGAAGTGGTGGTGATTACGCTACACTAAATGAGGGTCAAAGTGTTGACTTTGATGTTGGCGAAGGTCAAAAAGGACCATGTGCTACAAATGTAATACCTGGCTAGTAGGAATACCTTCTAACAAAAC
>JADGER010000038.1 GCA_016744315.1 Sulfurovaceae bacterium | reverse complement strand
TAGGGCTTTCTAATGAGTATTTCTTATGGAGAATTTTGAATGTTTTTATGGGGGGTTTGGTTTAAGGTTTTTGGGGTTGGATGGGGTGAGTAGTTACATATATTTTATCACTTCTTTCTTGTTGGTAAAATAGTGTTGTATTTTCTGATTTATTCATCTTCTTCCTTTCCCTCAATTGTATCTAAAAGCTCTTCTTTAATTATTAACTTGTTTTATAAAAAATAAAGATGGATTGCTCTATCATGAAGAAAGGAGGTGTAAGATGAAAAAGTTTATTTTAATCATTTTTTTAATACTTTTTGGAAATACATCAGTTGTTGCACAAGAGGCTACTAGTACAAATGTCACAGCTCTTTATATAGCTACTTTTGATAGAGCTCCTGATGCAGAGGGTTTAACTTATTGGGTTAATACTTCAGATTTAATTCTCGAAGATATTGCTAAGAGTTTTTTTGATCAAGTAGAAACACAAGAGAAATACCCTTTGGGTTATAGTAATTTAGAATTTATTTTTGCTATATATGCTAACTTATTTCAACGAGATCCTGATGATTTAGGTGCAGTTTATTGGGAAACAGAATTGGATGATAGTATTATTGATAGATCATTTTTTATATTAGCTGTTGTAAATGGAGCTATAGATGATGATGCAAAAATATTGAAGAATAAAACAGAAGTTGCTACAAGATTTGTAGAATCAGGAATTGATAATATGGAGATGGCAAAAGATATTTTATCTAATGTAACAGCCGATGAGACTACAATTTCTCTAGCAATAGATACATTAAATATTATTACTAATAGCAATGAATTAGGGGAAAGAGTTATTTCTGCTTATATATCAGCTACTACAATAAATCCTATTGATGGATCAGAAGCAGATGTTCTTTTGAATGCTGAAGATTCTTATAGTATTGTTGGTGATATAATTGAATATATATGGAAAGATAAGAATGGTAATATTTTATCTAATAGAGAGTTTATAGAATTTAAAGCAGGTGGAAATCCAAGTCTTGCTGGGGATACTATACTTTCTGATTGTGAGGGGTATGTAAAGCTTACAATTATTGATAATTTGGGATATAGTGATAAGAAAGATACCTTATTAAATCCTTTTAGTGGACAGTGTCCTTAATTAGGGATTGTAATAAATTACAATCCTCTTCTAAAGAGTGTTCCACCTTGATGTACACCATCTATCAAAAAGCTATGTGCGTCGCTTAGATCAAAACCGCTTGCTAAAAATAGTTCTTTATTACGGCGTAATAAAAAGTCAGCAGATTCTAGTTTGGTTACTATACCACCTGTGGCAAATTCATTGTTTGGGGTATGGTCTGCATCAAGTTCTTCTGGATCTATGGCTGTGACTATTGGGCGTACTTTTGCGTCTGTGTGACGGTGTGGGTCTTTGGTGTAATAGGCATCTATATCTGATAATATTACAAGCATTTGAGCATCAAAATAGTGTGCTACATGCGCAGAGAGTCTATCGTTGTCGCCAAAAACTAACTCTTCTGTGGCTGTTGCATCATTTTCATTGATAATAGGGACAATACCATGTTCTAGAAGCTTGTCAATAGCTATTTTTGCATGGGCTGTTCGTTTGCGTGAATCAAAATCATCAGCACTTACTAATATTTGAGAGCAAGTAATATTATAATGACTAAAATTATTTTGATACATTGCCAAAAGTAGGGGTTGTCCAATAGAAGCTAGGGCTTGTTTATTGGCGATTACTCTTCTATCTATATGAAGTTTAGTAGATCCAGCAGCAACAGCTCCAGAACTTACCAAAATTACTTCATTATTTTTTTGCCGTAGCTCACTAATAAAAGCTATAAGTGCGCGCATTCGTTTTTTGGCTATAGCTCTCTCATTTGCTTTCTTCCCTTGTTTGGTAAGAATATGAGAGCCTACTTTAATAACTATTCGTCTAAGAGAAGAGTTATTTTTACGCATTTTCATCTTCTGTAGTAGCTCTGTTTTCTGCAAAATCAAAAAGAGCATATCGGAGTGCTTGTGTGTTAAAATTAGCTACAGAAGAGATTGGAAGTACAAATGCTATTTCATCTTTGCTATATTCATCCCAAGAGTCTCTTTTGAATCCATAGCTTAAATAATTCATATCAGCTTTGTATTTTTTGAGTTCTTTATTGGCTGTGACTCCAATATCAGCCAAGAAGTTTTCTGTAAGTCTATTGACTTCTTCTAGGCTTAGAGAGTCAATTTTGGTAATAACTATCGCATGGTTACGCAAAGAGAGTTCTTCTGAGTATCTTTTGACCTCTTCTTGGAGAGTCTCATATTGGTATTTCATTTCACGATAGTTTGTTGCATCTATCATAAATAGAAGTGTTTTGGTTCTTTCGATATGTTTCAAAAATTCCAAGCCCAAACCTCTACCATCACTGGCACCTTCTATAATTCCAGGAATATCAGCCATCATAAAAGAGTCAAAATCCCCTACCATTACAACACCTAGTTTAGGTGTTAGAGTAGTAAATTCATAATTGGCAACCTGTGGTCTCGCATTTGATAGCGTAGAGATAAGTGTAGATTTTCCAACATTTGGAAATCCTACAAGTCCTACATCTGCTATCATTTTCATCTCTAAAGTTACACTTTGTGTAATCCCTGGAAGTCCTGGTTGTGCATAAGTAGGTCTTTGGTTTGTTGAGCTTTTGAAGTGCAGGTTTCCAAGACCACCTTTTCCACCTTCTAAAAAGAGTATTTTTTCTCCCTCTTCGACAAGGTCAAGTAAAATATCACCAGTGACTACATCTACAACTTGTGTACCAGGAGGTACAGTAATAATTGTATCTTGTCCTCTGCGTCCATAACATTTGCGTCCTTCTCCTGGACGACCATTTTCAGCCTTGATACTATTTCTACCACGCAAGGCACTTAAAGTATCTGTATTATTATCTACTTGGAAAAAGATTGAGCCTCCACGACCACCATCTCCTCCATCAGGACCACCTTTTATAACAAATTTTTCAGTCCAAAAAGAGACACATCCTGCGCCACCTTTACCTGATTGAATTGTAAGTTCTACATTATCTACGAACATTTATATACCTTTGAAGCTAAGTATTGTGATTATATCCAAATCAAATTATTTTTTGCTATAATCACAAAAGATTCAAAGAAGGAACTATATTATGTTGATTTCCAAAAAGATAATTACTAGTAGTTGTATAGCTTTAGCCCTATTTGTTACTGGCTGTGCACAAAAACCAAAAACCAATAAATATCCTACTGTATACCATGGGAAATTGGATAAAAATAGTTATGGATATAAAAAAGGTCTTTATGAGGGCTGTCAAACAGCAAAAGGGACATATACCAAAAATCATACTAAGTTTAAAAATAATGTTAATTATCATGAAGGATGGTTTGATGGGCGACGCAAGTGTCAAATTGCTATTTGGTAGATTAACCACCATTTCAACCGCTTTTGGATACAATCGCGTTTAAATACATAGAGGTATATTAATAAATGAAAAAAAGAATTTTAGTTAAATTTTCTGGTGAAGCATTGGCTGGTGAAGATGGTTTTGGTATCAATACAAAGATTCTAAAATATATTGCTAATGAGATTAAAGAGTTAATCTCTAATGGTATTGAAGTAGCTATTGTTGTGGGTGGTGGTAATATTATTCGTGGTGTAACAGCTGCTGAAGATGGAATTATTAGCCGTACAAGTGGTGATTATATGGGGATGTTAGCGACTGTTATCAATGGTGTAGCTATACAAGAAGCCTTAGAACATATCGGTATGGATGCGAGACTTCAGTTAGCTATTGATATGCAAGAGATAGGTGAGTCATTTATTGTAAGAAGAGCAAGAAGACATTTAGAGAAGGGTAGAGTAGTAGTTTTTGCTGGTGGTACAGGAAATCCATATTACACTACAGATAGTGCAGCAACGCTAAGAGCATCAGAAATTAATGCTGATATGGTTATCAAAGCTACAAAAGTAGATGGTATCTATGATAAAGACCCTAAAAAGTTTGATGATGCAGTAAAACTAAATACTATTACTTATGATCAGGCATTGAGTGATCATATTAAGGTAATGGATGATACATCTATTGCACAAGCAAAAGATAATCAAATGCCTATAGTTGTTTGCAATATGTTCCAAAAAGGGAATCTAATGGCTATTATTAATGGCGATAGAACTCTTTGTTCAATTGTAGAGTAGTTAGAATATATTTAAGAAAGTAAGAAGGAAAAAAAATGAGAGTTGAACAATTAACAGCACAAGCATTAGAAAGAGTAGGATTTGATAGATACCTTTTGGCAGGTGCAGTAGGCAAACGAGCAGAAGCACTTTCCAATGGAGCAAAAGCCATGGTTGATTATGACCCTAAAAAATCTAAGTTTGCAGATGTTGCACTCTTGGAAATAGCTGAAGGTAAAATTATTGTCAGCCTAGAGAGTTAACTTCCCATGGATGCTCTTTTAGCCAAAGCAAAAAACATCCATACTATAAAAGAAGCAACAGACCTTCTTTATAAGTATATCCCTTCAGATGTAGCTATTGTACACAAAGCTTTAGAGCTTGCTATTTCTGCACATGAAGGACAAAAACGCAAGAGTGGTGAACCTTATATTATACACCCAATTTTAGTAGCTACAATTACAGCATCTATTAGTGGTGATGAAATGATGGTTGTAGCCGCACTCTTGCATGATGTTATAGAAGATACTAACTACACTAGAGATGATATAGAAAATATTTTTGGAAAAGATATTGTTCATATGGTTGAGGGATTAACCAAGATTGTTCAAATCCGTGATGAAAAAAAGATCTCTTCTATCTCTAATGAACGATTAATCAACTCAGCATTTAGTTTTAGAAAGATGCTTATAGCTTCTATCAAAGATGTAAGAGTACTTGTGATTAAATTATGTGATAGACTGCATAATATGCTTACCCTCGATGCCCTCCCAAAAGAAAAACAAAAAAGAATTGCAGAAGAGACACTTGTTGTTTATGCTCCTATTGCCCACCGTTTAGGTATTTCTCGGCTCAAAAATCACCTTGAAGATTTGAGTTTTTATTATATTTATCCAGCTGATTATGCTACTATTGACACTTATATTAAATCCAATGATCAAAGCCTTCAGATTAGATTGAATACTTTTATCCAAAGAGTATCAGGTGTTATGAGAACAAATGGTTTTCATCAAGAAGATTTCGAGATAGTTGGACGGGTAAAACATTACTACTCTATTTATCTCAAAATGCACCGTAAGGGTGTAAGCATTGATGAGGTTTTAGACTTATTAGCTATTCGTGTTATTGTTAAAAAGCCTATTGAATGTTATCAAGTGATAGGCTTATTACATTTAGAGTTTAAACCTCTTATTTCACGATTCAAAGATTATATAGCTATTCCAAAAGAAAATGGGTATCAGACAATCCATACTACAATATTTGATGAAGATGGTATTGTCGAAGCACAGATACGCACTATAGAGATGCATAAATTAGCAGAATATGGTATTGCTGCACATTGGAAATATAAAGGCGGAAGTGATAAAGTAAACCTAGAATGGCTTGAGAGTCTCAATTATCAAAAAGAGTCTATAGAAGAATTTTATGAGCTGGCAAAATGTGATCTTTTTAGTGAAGATATTACAGTTTATACACCTAGTGGAGACCTTCTTACCTTGCCTAAAAATTCTGTAGCTTTAGATTTTGCTTATGCTATTCACTCAGAAATTGGTGTATCAGCTGTAAGTGCTATGGTCAACAAACATAAATCTTCACTCTTAACTACACTCAAAAATGGTGATATTGTCAAGATTATTAAAGGTGAAGAGTCTAAAATGCACTGTTCATGGATAGATACAGTCAAAACCTCCAAAGCCAAAGATGGGATAGCAGGTTTGTGTCGTCATCGTCTTAAAGAGAGTAATGAACAGAGTGCTTATAATATTTTGGCAACGCTTTTAGATCACAAAGCAGGAAGTATTGAGACAATTATTGATGAGCTCAATTATACGCATACGCTACACAAACTCCCTACACATCTTGATTATTACAAAGAGGTTCTTCACCGAATTGCTACTTATCTTGGTAAAAAACAGGTTCGTTTTTGGGAACTTATGAAAAAAGGGTATAAAAAACCATTTATCAAAGAAGTAGAACATTTTAGATTCTATACAAATAAACCATTTGACAGGGTAGAGTTTGATTACTGTTGCCATCCCAAAGTAGGGGATCAAATAGTTGCGTTTTATCAAGGGAATAGAGTTATTATTCATCATAAATTATGCCGTAAAGCTTATCAAAAAATAGTAGATAGAGAAGCTATGATATTTGTTGAGTGGAAAGATAGTAAATTATCTCACTATCGTCTGATTATTAGTTTACAAAATCAAAAAGGAGCATTAGCACAACTCCTTAATAATCTTTCCTCCTTAGATCTCAATGTTACAAGCATTGAACTAGGTATCAAAAGTAGTGATAGTGCAGAGTATTGTCAAATAGAAGCAGAGAGTTTAGAATCAAAAAAGAGTTTCCTCAAAGAAAAAATAGGTCAAAAGATTAAACTAATTGATATTATCAGTCTTGATGATGCGTATAATAAATAAAAAGGGTTAAAATGTTATTAAAAGAAGCTATGGATGAAATCAGTAGAGGGATTGCTGAGATTATTGACAGAGAAAAAATAGAAAATTTAATTAAACTATATCTCCAAGAGGGGAAAGAGTACAGTGTAAAAATAGGATTTGATCCTACTGCTGCTGATTTACATCTTGGCCATACTGTATTGCTTCAAAAAATTGCTTCATTCCAAAAGTATGGAGCTAAAGTTCAGCTTCTTATTGGTGACTTTACTGCGATGATTGGTGATCCAACAGGTAAAAGTGAAACAAGAAAATCACTTACGCGAGAAGTAGTATTAGAAAATTCAAAAAGTTATCAAGAGCAGGTATTCAAAATTCTTGATCCTGAAAAAACAGAAGTTGTATTTAATAGTACATGGTTAGATACCTTGGGTGCATCAGGTTTAGTAGGACTTACTACACTTTTTCCAGTGGCTAGAATGTTGGAAAGAGATGATTTTGAAAAACGCTATAAAGCAGGTCAGAGTATCTCTATTTCGGAATTTTTATATCCATTACTTCAAGGGTATGATAGTGTTGAACTTAAAAGTGATATAGAACTTGGTGGAACAGATCAGAAGTTTAACCTTTTGATGGGGCGACAGCTTCAACGCTCTTATGGCATAGGTAAAGAGCAGGCTATTCTTATGATGCCTATCTTAGAAGGACTTGATGGAGTTCAAAAGATGAGTAAGTCTTTGGGGAACTTTATTGGGATTACTGAACCTGCTAAGGATATTTATGCTAAAGTATTATCTATTTCTGATGAATTAATGTGGCGTTATTATGAGCTACTGAGTCAAAAATCTTTGAATGAGATTGCTACACTCAAAGAAAATGTTGCAAATGCTACGCTTCATCCAAAGAGTGCCAAAGAGTCTCTTGCTTTAGAAATTACAGCGAGATTTTATGATGAGTCTATAGCACAAGGGGCAAAAGAGGAGTTTGATAATGTATTTAAATCCAATCTTATTCCCTCAGATATTCAAGAGTTTGATGTAGAAGAGGGTGTTTGGATATGTAAAGCTCTTGTAGATGTGGGTATTGAGCCATCTAGTTCACAAGCAAGACGAGATATCAAGCAAGGTGCTGTGCGTATAGATCAAGAGAAAATTAGTGATGAGAAGATGAATTTAAGTGTAGGTGAGTATATTCTACAAGTAGGAAAAAGAAAATTTGCAAAAGTGAGGGTAAAGTAGTGTCATTCAAATCTTTTAAAATTGGTAAGTATACTATAGAAAAGCCTATTGTTCAAGGTGGTATGGGTGTAGGTATCTCTTGGGATCAGCTTGCAGGAAATGTAAGTAAAGAGGGTGGATTGGGTGTCATTAGTTCGGTTGGTACAGGTATATATGCTAATCGAAAATATTCTGATAAACTATTAAAAGATATGCGTCCTTCTGAAGCAGGTAATTTTTATTCAGGAAAAGCACTGCATGCAATATTTGCAAATGCTAGAGAGATATGTGGTGATAGACCTTTGGCATGTAATGTACTTTATGCTTCGGTTGATTATAATCGTATCGTTAAAGATGCATGTGAAGCAGGTGCAAATATTATTATAACTGGTGCTGGTTTACCTTTGACTATGCCAGAAGCTACAAAAGAGTATCCTGATGTAGCTCTTGTACCTATTGTTTCTACAGCAAAGGCATTGAGAATACTTTGTCGTAGATGGAAAAAAACACATGGAAGACTTCCTGACGCTGTTATTGTAGAAGGACCACTGAGTGGAGGGCATCAAGGTTTCAAATATGATGAATGCTTTTTACCACAAAATCAATTAGAAGTTATTCTTCCACCTGTTATAGAAGAAGCAAAAAATTGGGGTAATATGCCTGTAATTGCTGCTGGTGGTGTGTGGGATCATGATGATATAGTCAATATGTTAGACCTAGGTGCAGTTGCTGTACAGATGGGAACTAGATTTATTGGTACTGTTGAGTGTGATGCACATGAGAATTTTAAGCAAGTAATACTTGATGCAAAAGAAAAAGATATTAAGCTTTTAAAATCTCCAGTGGGTTATCCTGCAAGAGGTGTAAAAACAAATCTTCAGACAATGATAGAAGAACAGACTGCTCCAAAAATTGCTTGTGTTTCTAATTGTGTTGCTCCTTGTAATAGAGGTGTGGAAGCGAGAGAAGTTGGGTATTGTATTGCAGATAGATTAAGTGATGCCTATGATGGTCTGACTCATTCAGGACTCTTTTTTACAGGATCTAATGGATATAAACTGGATAAAATTATTACAGTAAAAGAGTTAATAAATAAATTAATGGATGGGGAAGGGTAGTAATTTGAGAGTAATTTCACTTGTACTATTTTGGTTTATACTCACTACAACACTCTTTTCGAGTGTAAATACACTGAAAAAAGTAGAAGTTAGAAATAAAGAGTTACATCTTATATTTAGTGCATGGATAAATAAAAAAAATATAAAAAAAATGACTTTGAGCAATCCTCCTCGGGTCGTTATTGATATTAAAAATTCTCGTTTAGCTCATCGAAAAATTGCATCAAAACTCTCTTCTTTGGGAGTAAAGTCTTTTCGTATTTCTCAATATAAACGAAGTACAGTTCGTATAGTGATAGAAACTTATAAACCCTATAATTGTAAGCATTATCAGCCCATGTCTTCACGATCTTTTTATCATATTTCGCTTCCTAGCAAAGGAAAAGGAACTACTATAGCTACTATTATTGGCAATGATACTACGCATCATAGTAAAAAAAGAGAAAAAATAGTAGAATATAGTGATGATGAGTATGATGACTCTTCAGATGAGAGTTTTGTTGCTTCTTTGTTTGCTAATAGTTCCAAAAGTACAAAGAAAACTTATACTATTGTTGTGGATGCAGGGCATGGAGGAAAAGATAGTGGTGCGGTAGGTACTAAAAGACATTATGAAAAAACAGTTGTATTACAGATAGCAAAAAGAGTTGCAAAAAAATTAAAATCTAAAGGTTTTAAGGTAAAAATGACTCGTACAAATGATCGTTTTATCAAATTAAAAAATCGTACAAGATTTGCAAACCGTCATCATGCTGATATATTTGTCTCTATTCATGCAAATGCTGTCTCAAGAAGAAGTAGAAGGAATATTGTCCATGGTGTAGAAACTTACTTTTTGCAAAATTCAAGAAGTGCTAGATCTGCACGCGTAGCAGCCAAAGAAAATAGTGTTGTGTTAAATAGAAATGATAGATTAAGTAATAATGTTATTCTTAATTCTGTTCTTTCTGGTCCAAAGCTAGTGCAATCGCATAAACTAGCTATTGATATTCAAAAAAGAGTTGTAACTAACCTTCAAAGAAGTTATAAAGGTGTGAATAATGGAGGGGTAAAACCTGCACCTTTTTGGGTACTTGTTGGTGCTCAAATGCCTTCGGTATTGGTAGAAGTAGGGTATATTACACACTCAAGAGAACGGGCTAGAATATTTACGGCAAAGTATCAAGATAAAATAGCCAAAGGTATTGCTGAAGGTGTAAGTAATTATTTGGTTAATCGAGAAAAAGATATAGATTAATAACAAGGAGAAAAAACTATGAAAAAAATAATGCTATTTTGTCTATTTGTAGCAATGCAACTTAATGCATCAAGTATTAAAATTATGCCATTTGGTGATTCTATAACTTATGACAATACTTATGCGGATTTGGAAAATCCTCGACCTACAAGTATGCGTAGTGCCTATCGTAACTATTTATGGTATAAGCTACAAGATGGAGGGTATGATGTGAACTTTGTTGGTTCAAGACAGGCAGGAAGCTCTATTAGCCCTGCTTTTGATACTGATAATGATGGATACCCTGGATTATCAAGTTATGAATTATCAAAAAAAGCATACTCTCTTATTAACAAAAGTAAACCTGATATTATTTTACTCCATGCAGGGTCAAATGATTGGGATGATAGTCCAAGTGCTATTGAAGATATTTTAGATGATGTTGATCGCTATGAGTATGAAAATGATACAAGCGTAACTGTAGTACTAGCACTTATTATTAATCGCAGAGATTATGAGAGTTGGATTAGATACTTTAATGCCAATGTCAAAAGAATGGCACAACAGCGTATTGATAATGGAGATAAAATTGTTATTGTTGATATGGAAAATGGTGCAGGATTAAATTATAGTAGTGATATGAGAGATCCCGCTCATCCTACTGATACTGGATATAAAAAGATGGCAACAGTTTGGTATAATGCTCTTAAGAAAATTTATATTGAAAAACAAGAAGAAGCAGAAAAAGCAGAAATCTTAAAACAAGAAGAAGAAGCAATAATAGAAAAAAGAGTGCAGAATAGTTCAATCTTTCCTTTGCAGTTTTATAAATATATATTAGAAAGAGAACCTCAAGAAGGAGCTTTAGACGCTTGGGCTAAGTACTTAGAACAAGGAAGTGTAATATCAGCAGCTATGGGCTTTTTTATGAGTGATGAGTTTCAAAATAAAGAGACAGATGATACTACCTTTATAAATACACTTTATCAAGCTATACTAGGAAGAGAAGCTGATAGTGCAGGTTTTGAGTATTGGATAGGTGAATTAGAAAACAATAGAATAAAGAGGGAAGAGATATTAAAGCTATTTTTGTACTCTGAAGAGTTTACTGATTTGGTGTTGGAGTATGGTATGATAGTATCTTTAGAAAGTGATAAAGAGCTATTTGATCTTTAGATACTTATAAAACTATGCTAGCCGTACTAAGCCATTGTCTATGATGATGATACCTTCTAGTTCAGCTTCATAGACTCTATCTCCAAATTTAGTGACTACGCTATCAAGCGTAGGTTCTTGTTGACAAAAATAGAAAAAATCATCTTTTGGAATATTATTATTTACTGCTTGTCCAAACTGTGAAGCAAATGTTTCTATATCATAAATAGGTGTAGCTAATCCTTTTTGTAAAAGTTCATTAGTCCCTTGACTCTCTCCTATATGATGGGGAAGTACAAAAATCTTTTTTCCCATAGCTAGGGCATACTCTACACTTCGCATAGACCCACTATTTTCATCTGCTTGAGTTACAATCAAAAATTCACCCAATGCTACAACTACCTCATTTCGAAGTACAAAACTCCAAGCTGTAGCCTTAAAAGAGGGTTCAAATTGACTGATAGTTAAACCATTTTTCTCTATATCTTTGATAAGTATTTGATTTACTTTGGGATAATAAATATCAAGACTTGTTGGGAGTATAGCGATAGTATTTTTAGCACCCGCTCCTTGATGAGCGATAGCGTCCACTCCCATAGCTGCACCACTTACCACACAGACACCTCTACTTGCTAATGCTTTAGAAAGATTATAGGTCATAGTCTTAGTATATGCAGAAGGTCGTCTTGAACCTACTATAGAGACCTTAGGACGACAAAGTAAGCTCAAATCTCCTTTACCATAGAGAGGCTTTGGATACTTTCGCATAGCATTGAGTGCTTCTATTTCAAAATCTATCTCTATCATACAGACTCTATTGACAAATATCTAAATACGATGGTAACTCATGGCAACTTGCATAATGATTGTAGGCTTGGTTATTATATAATATATCAATACTCTCATTAGGATTAAATGTTGCACTCAAAGCAGAAGTTTGACCTATTATAGAGATAATGCCTTGGCTAGGACAAGCCAAAGGCATAATAGTAATTGGGCTAACAGTTTTGATTTGTGCTATTCCTGCCATACACTCTGTCGATAAATAGCCATTGGCAGTGTAGGCTTCACTATTTTTATTAAGTGTAAAATCACTCACAGATATTTTCTCACCATTACTTATAGCAAAACCAGATGATATATAGGCTTCAAAATTTTTATTTTCATTTCTTTCATCAAAATCAATAGTAGCGTATTCAAAAAATGCTTCTGAGCCATAATTAAATTGACTTAATGCTACATGGTAGATTCCTGCATCTAGTATTAACTCTACTGTACCGCTCTTAGAGATACCATCATCTTGACACTCTTTAAAAAGTACTGTAAGATGATTTTCGTCAAGAACAAGAGTCTCCATATCTCCACCTTGTTGGCACAAGTCAGTAATAGCCTTAATATCAATAGCCTCTAATAAAAGTGAATTACTATTAACATTAGGAATAGCATCAATATCAATACGAGGTATCTCTTCGATAGCTTGGCTTAATTTCTCAATACTTCCTATGGTAGAAGCTATCACCTCTTCACTATTATTTGCATCTATATTTATCTTTTCTTCAGTTGTAGGAGCAGAGACTATAGGTTTTGATTCAGGAGTGATAATGCTTGTTACATCATCACATCCCAAGATAATAAGAGCTAAAAAGCTCATAAATATTATATTCTTATATCGTTTTCTCATTTTAATCCTTATGTAATTTTTTATTCTACCATAAATAACTTCTTTTTTATAAATTTTAGATATAATTCGCCTCAGTTTTATCACTCCTGCTTATTGCTAGGAAATTTTGATAAGGAAGGGGGTGCTTTTCGATGCCAGGAATTATTTTAACTCCACGCGATTCTTTTGATGATGCGTATAGAAAGTTTAAAAGACAATGCGATAGAAACCTTATCGTCACAGAAGCTAGAGCTAGACAATATTATGAGACAGCTACTGAGAAGAGAAAGAAAGAGAAAATCGCTACTCGTAAGAAGATTTTGAAAAAACTCTTTATGATTAGAAGATACGAATCTAGACTGTAAGTTTAGATACATCTATAGGGATCTTTCCCTATAGACTTAGAATATACTCACTACAAATAAAACTTAACTAAATACGACCATTTAGAAGCCGTATAAGTGCATCTGATACTTTATCAAACTCAAATATTCTTTTTCCATTATTCTCTTTAGCGAATTTTTCTGCACTCTTTTTTGTTGCAAATGGTACCAAGTCATCACCAGCTGGAGAAGTATCACTAGAACCATAGACAAAAAATGCTTTTTCAGCATCTATAGCTTGTAGTGTCAAATAATCAGTTACCACAATTTGACTAAAGTCTCTTTCATTTTTAACCCCTACCTCAAACCATTTACCAGGACGATGATAAAATTCAAAAAGTGATTTTGGACTAGAAAAATAGACGGTTTTTCCAGCTCTTGTAACAATTTTTGCACTCCATTTTGGATCTTTATATAAAGGGATATTGCGAACAAGGCAAGAAGTATTTTTATCAAAATTTATTGAATAGTCTGTTTTGATTTCAAACGGTTTATCTTCATATGTTTGTGACAGAAGAGATGTACTGAGTATAAGTACTACGATAGCTATTTTTTTCATTTTTTTCCTTTGGTATTAAATTTTTACACTAAATCTTTTTTGATAAATATTCTAAATCCGAAAAAAGCAAAGAGTATGCCTATTATAAGTGGATAAAGTATAGATATTGCTACAAATGTACTCTGTTTCATGGTATCTAATATATAAAATGCCACAGGTCCCATAACGGTGAGTTCAGGATCAAAAAGGCTAATGGCTGATACACGGAAAATTTCCATAGGATTGAGAAGAGCAATAGAAATAATGAGGGTTTCATTGATTCTATTTTGGAGCATTAAACTAATAAGTGCAATATCTATAAATGCTAATAAAAATATCCATACAAAAAATGAAATTCCTAATGCCATTTCAGAAGATTTTACTAATGAAGAGATAAAAAATGCAATACCCAAAAAGGCAGAACTCATAGAAAAAAGTAGTCCTGTATAGAGAAAAAATATTTCCCAAGGGACATCAGCACCTTTAAATACTCCATAAATAATTGCAAATGCCATTGCCATAAAAACAGGTAAAAAGACAGTGATAAATCGCCCTAATACTTTACCCCAGTAATACTGTCCTAGTGAGATAGGAAACGAAAGCATATATTCTAAAATATGGCTATCTCTATCTCCTGATATAGACCGTACTGTGGTAATAAGTATAAATATAGGCAAGATAATAATAGTTACTTGAATATACATCAAAAGTAGTCTACTAAGTCCACTAAAGCCCATAACCTGAGACTCTGTGATACCTGCAATAAAAAAGAGAGCAATTAACCCACCAAAAACAAGAGAGTAGATAATAAACCAATTAGCTCTAATGGATTCTTTGAGGTCAAGATAGGCAATAAGAAGGAGGTTTTTAAGGGCTGGGCTAAGATTTTTCAATATGATTTCCTATTTTTTTGAGCTTCAATGTTGAGAATGAGTTTATAAACTGCATCAAAGGATATATATTTATCTTTCTCTTTTATTTTTGTTGTATTTTTATGTGCAGAAAATCCATAGGCCATAGGAGTTATATGACCTGCATCATACAAAGCTTCTCTTGCATCTATCCATTCACCTGTATTTAGATCAGTTATCCATATTTTAGCTTTTGGAAACCATACTATTTTTTCTTCATCTACCCAAAGAGCAAGACAGCCAATATCATCAAACATATAAGATTTACCTGTAGCGGTTTGGATTACTTGAACGGTATGTTTTCTATCACTTACAACCATTTTACATCTTTCACACATATCTCTATCCCAATGGACAGCGTGAAGCTCTGTAGAGATCTTTTTTTCACAGCCTAAAAAACCAAATAAAAGTATAATAGGGAGTAAAAATATTTTAATATTTCTCATCTGTAACTACCTTTCCTAAATCCATATAAATTTGACGGTTTACAATATCTTGGACTTCTTCTATACGGTGCGTTACAAAAAGTGAGAGTTTTTTGGATGTATCAGTAGAAAGAAGTCTATAAAAATCATCTCTTGCTTTAGGGTCAAGATTGGCAGTAGGCTCATCATATATCATAACTTGACTCTCTTTTGCAAGAGAAATAGCAATAAGAAACTTTTGTTTCATCCCACCTGAGAGTGTAAAAAAGGATTTATGAAGATTAGGTGTAATATTAAATTTCATCTCATTAGCATAATGATAAATAAGTTTTTCATCTACATTAGAGCTATGGCTTATATAAGATATAAGTTCTTTTAAAGAGAGTTTAATGGGAGGTGGAAGTTGTGGTACAAAACTAACAGAGTCTAGTATATCTATTCTATTTTTAATAGGGTTTTGTCCATTTATGAGTACTTCTCCTGCAGTAGGATGGTAATAGCCCATAATAAGACGAATAAGTGTTGTTTTCCCTGCACCATTAGCACCCATAAGAGCTACTGAGTCACCTTTATTCAACTCAATAGATACATTATCTAGCGAAAGTGTCTTTCCAAATTTTTTACTTAAGTTTATAGTTTTAATCATTTATTTCCTTAGTTATCCAGAAGATAATCCTAAAAATTATACTTAAATTGAGTATAATTTTGGATGATATAAGTCAAGAAGTATAGTACTTATTACTTATAAACTCGGTGGAATTCTTGTAGATATTTTTTACTTATGCGTTTATCTTTTATAATCATAATATTTTCTGCATTACTTTGATTTGCTTTTTTGGTTAAGTTGTAAGAACCTGTGATGGTTATACTTTTATCAATAATTAATACTTTATGATGGAGTTTAAATTTATTTTTATCTTCAATAATATCCACAGCATTATTTTTTAGATGCTCATATACAGAATATTTTTGATAATGATTTTGGACTTTATCTATAACAATTTTTATTATAACACCTCTTTGTCTTGCAAAAAGGAGTGCATTTGCAATTTTTTTGTTTGTAAATGCAAACATCATAATATAAATGCTCTCTTGTGCTTGTGCTATTTGATCTATAATTTTCTCTTCTATATTACTATCAGGAGCAAAGTATATTTCTATATTTTTTGAGATATATGGCTGTAGAGACTCTTTTTTGTGTTGATATAATATATTAAACTTTTGCGTATAGTACTTAGCTATAGCGTGATTATTAAGGCGAAGATAATTGTCATGATTACGATAAAAGGCATAAACTGTATAGTTACCAGAACCAATCCATACTATTTTTCTATCAATAATCAAAACTTTATTATGCATTAATGCTTTTTTATTATGGTCATCTTCAATTATGATTCCTTGATTTTGTAAATAACGGTATCTTTTTGCCCCTTTTTTTGTATCATCAGTAATAATTTGGACTTCAATTCCTCTTGCATGAGCATTAGCAATAGCTTTTGTGATATTTTTATTGGTAAGATAATACATTGCTATTTTGATAGATTTTGAAGCATTGACTATATC
>JADGER010000037.1 GCA_016744315.1 Sulfurovaceae bacterium | reverse complement strand
TAGTGCATCAATAGTTGTTAATTCATTACCATTAATTGCAATTGTTACTTTTTGGTCTTTTGTAGAAGTTACAGATTTTTCGTTACCGAAGAAATCTCCGTTACCTTCCATGTGTGCAACATACGATTTTGGATTTTCTGGGAATGCTCTAAGTTTATGAGGATTATTTTGTGCAAACTTCTTAACAGCTTTTGCTGCTCTTCTGTCTGAGTTCCCTTCTCTTAGTACTGGATTAACAGCAGAACCTAAACAAGTGCTATATTTTGCTTGAATTGCTTTTTCATCTGCATTTGCTGGATTTTCAGGAAAATTAGGAATATCAAAACCTTGACCTTGAAGCTCTGCAATACACTCTTTGAGCTGTCCTACTGATGCTGAAATATTTGGAAGTTTAATAATGTTTCCATCTGCTTCTAAAACTACTTCTCCAAGCTTAGAAAGCTCATCTTCTGCTAAACCCATTGCTGAAAGAACTCTTCCTGCTAATGAAATATCAGAAGTTACAACTTCTACGCCTGCTGCTTGTGTAAATGCATTAACGATTGGAAGTAGTGAATATGTTGCTAAAGCTGGTGCCTCATCAATTTTTGACCAGATGATTTTTGGTAGTTGTGACATATAATTTCCTTAAGAGTTTAATAAATAGTAACGCCATATTATCATTTAAGGCGTATTAAGTAAAGTAAATCAATGTTATCAAAAACTTATCTCTTTTATTTGTTTCTTTATTACACACCTTGATTCTACTTTGCCAGATATTCGGCAGGAAATCCTACAGGTATAGGTGTTCCTATTTGTGCAAATATCTCCTCACTATCTTTAAAGCGATGCAAAGAGTAAGGAACATAAATAAATCGTGCAGATATTTTTTTATCAAGTTGACTTTTCTCTTCTAAATGTAAGCGAATGGCAGGTATTGGTTCTTTTTTTGTATATCGTGCTGGCATCATATCAGCAGTCGCCAAGAGGGCTACATCTATATTTGTCTCATGTACGCGTCCTTTAAAGCTTGCTTCCAAAAGAGCATAGCTTTCTTCATTTGTAGAAGCACGATTCTCAACCGTTTTTATAGTACCATTTATATCAAGCATCATCAAAAAAGGTCTAAAGGAAAGACTCTTTTCAATAGATAATGTAGCCTTGTTTACGGCTTTTTCCAGAAGTAACAGAGCCTTTTCATCACTATTTGACATTCTTATACCTTTTTGTTATATTTATAATATAATGATAGTATATTAGGCTTAAGTTTTATATTTATCTTTCGTTAAAATGGCAAAATAGTAACACCATTTTTGATTATTTGCAGAGCAAAGCTTACTTAACCTTTTTAAAATTTAAGTATGGTTATAATCAAACCAAATTTATAGCAAAGGACAGAGCAACTATGGATGTTCAAATCTATCAATATGATGCAGTTGTTGTCGGAGCAGGTTTAGCAGGACTAGCAGCAGCTAGAGAGTTAACTGCAGCAGGCAAGAAAACAGCAGTCATTACAAAACTTCACCCCTTAAGAAGTCACTCAGGAGCAGCACAGGGAGGCATCAATGCCGCTCTAGGAGCAGACGACAGTGTAGAGTTACATGAATTTGATACAGTTAAAGGAAGTGATTACCTAGCTGACCAAGATTGTGTAGAGTTAATGTGTAGTAATGCACCAGAAACTATCCGTTGGGCGGAAAGAATGGGCGCAGTATTTTCACGAGATGAAAAAGGTGATATTGCTATCAGACCATTTGGTGGGCAATCTAAGCCTAGAGCATGTTACGCAAAAGATCGTACAGGTCTTACACTCCTTCAAACTATCTATGAACAAGCACATAGAGAAGGCATTGAAGTTTTTGATGAGTGGTATGTAGCTGATATTATCTATAAAGATGGAAAAGTATCAGGTGTTGTAGCCTATGATATTAGAACATCTAAACCAGCCATATTCAATGCAAAAGTAACAATGTTTGCTACAGGTGGATATGGAAGAGCATTTAAAATCAATTCAAATGCACATGCAAATACAGGAGATGCTCTTTCTATAGTTTCAAGAAAGGGTCTTCCTCTTGAAGATATGGAATTTGTACAGTTTCACCCAAGTGGATTAGGTGGTTCTGGAATACTCATCTCTGAAGCAGCCAGAGGAGAAGGAGGTAGACTCTTTAACTCTAAAGGTGAGAGATTTATGGAAAAATATGCACCTAATGCCATGGAGCTTGCTTCTCGTGATGTTGTTAGTCGTGCAATTACACAAGAAATTCTTGATGGAAATGGTGTAGGAGAAAATAAAGATGCTGTTAATATTGACTTAACACACCTTGACCCTAATATTATTCTGACAAAACTTCCTGAACTTAGAGAACTCGCAATTACTTTCTTGGGGCAGGACATGCTCAAAGAACCTATTCATATTGCAGCAACAGCTCACTACTCTATGGGTGGTATACCTGTAAATATCAATTGTCAAGTACGCAAAAGTCCAACAGAATTAGTAGAAGGTTTCTATGCTGCTGGTGAGTGTAGTTGTGTGAGTGTACATGGAGCAAACCGTCTTGGAGCAAACTCTGTACTAGAGGCTCTTTTCTTTGGACGACATGCTGGAGAATCTATTTTGAAAGTAATAGATGATATTGAGTTAAGAGAAGCTAGCCAAGAAGATGCTACAAGTATGCTAGAAGAACTCCATCGTGTAAAAACTTCTAATGGTATGGAAAAAGTTCCTGTTTTGCGTGAAGAGTTACAACAAAGCATGACAGATAATGCTGGTGTATTTAGAACAGGTAAATCATTACAATTACAAGTATCTATTATCAAAAAACTTCTTAAAAGATATACTGATATTCGTATAGATGATAAATCAGATGTTTTTAATACTGAATTACAAGAAGCTATTGAACTACAACATATGTTAGAGTATTCACTCTTTATTGTTGAAGGTGCATTGGCTAGAGAAGAGAGTCGTGGTGGTCACTTTAGAGATGATTTCCCAACAAGAGATGATGATAAATTCCTCAAACATACTTACTCCTATATGGATGAAAATCATAATATCAGACATGAATATGCTGATGTTGTATTAGGTAAGTTTGAAGTTAAAGAAAGAACATACTAAGGAGCCGTTATGAGTAGAACAGACCGTCATAAAAAGGTAACAATTAAGGCTTTTAGATTCAATACCCAAACGGATTATTTGCCTTATTATAAAAGCTATGAGATGGAGGTAGGTCAAGATGATCTTATCCTTGATCTCCTCAATAAAATTAAATGGGAACATGATGGATCATTCTCATACCGTCGCTCTTGCCGTCATGGTATTTGTGGTGCGTGTGGTATAAAAGTCAATGGAAAACCTGTACTAGCATGTAAAGAAAATGCTATGGATCTTTTGGAACTCTTTAACGATGAGTTAGTCTTTGAACCTCAAAGTAAAAAAAGAGCTGTTAAAGATATGATTATAGACAAAAAAGACTTTTGGGATAAACATGAAGAGGTCAAGCCTTTCGTTGAGGCTGAAGTACCAACGCATCCAGAACATGAAAGTACAATGTCTATAGCTCAAACAGGAGCATTCCTTGATGCGGATTACTGTATTCAATGTGGTAACTGTCATTATGCTTGTCCTGCACTCGAAGTGAACGAAGACTTTTTAGGGCCTGCTGCTTTAACTGCTGCATTTAGATTTACTATAGACCCTCGTGATGAAGCTGGAAAAGAGAGACTTGAACTTACCGCTGAAGCAAACAAAGGTGTATGGGACTGTGTAAAATGTATGGAATGTGCTGAAGCTTGTCCAAAAGATATTAACCCTATAGAAAAGATTACAAAACTACACAATATGCAATTTGAACAAAAAGTAGCTAGAAGTAATATAGCTACAAGACATGCAGAAGGTTTTGTGCGAAGTATCAAAAAACATGGGTACTTAGATGAGGCTGATATAGTAGTTTATTCTGAAGGCTATTTAGGAATGTACAAGCATATAGGTACTGCTATCAAAATGCTTAAAGCTGGTAAAATACATTTTAGTGATCCAATACCATTTATTGATAATGTACCAAAATCTAAAAACTTAAGTGAAATTCAAAAGCTAATCGAAATTTCACAAACAAATAAGCTATAAGGAGAAAAGATGAGTCAATTACACTATGCACTATTTACAGGTTGTACTGCTAAACAGTCTACACCTGAACTGCTTTCATCTACTCTTGCAGTAGCTGATAAACTAGGAATTAAGATTACTATTCTTGAGGAGGCTAGCTGTTGTGGAGCAAGTCACCTTCAAGATTTTGATGAGTTCTTAGCACATGTTTTGAATGCTAGAAATATTTGCTACGCAGAAAAATTAGGTTTGACTATGATTACTATTTGTAACACTTGTCAACTCAACTCTGCTATGACAAAACATGCCCTTGATACAAATCCTGAACTCAAAGCAAGAGTAAATGAGAAACTTGCTGAAGTTGGACTAGAGTATAAAGGTACAAGCAAAATCAAGCATTTCCTTTATTCACTTATAGATGAGTATGGTTTGGATAATATCAAAGATAAAGTTACTGTGCCTTTGAGTAATTTTAATATTGCACCATTTTATGGCTGTCATAATATCCGTCCATCAGAACTTCATAATCAAGACAATCCATATAACCCAACATCGTTAGATGAGCTAATTGATGCATTAGAAGGTCACCCTGTAGACTACTCTAGTAAAAACAAATGCTGTGGATTTCATGTGGAGCTTCAAGCAAACCATACAAGTGAAGTTTTGGCAGGGAATGCTCTTGTAGATGCTATTGATAATAATGCTGATATGATGGTAACTCCTTGTCCTTTGTGTCACCTCAAAATGGATACTTACCAAGATAGTATTGCCAAAGTTATGGGAAGAGATATAGAACTTCCTGTTTTACATATGCCTCAAATGGTAGCTCTAGCTCTTGGATGTACCCAAAAAGAGATAGGTCTTAATTTTCATGTTACAACAACAAAAATAATTGAAGCCTAAACTTTTAAGATACTCTTTAGGAGTATCTTATTTGAGTAAAAATTTATCTTCTATACTCTTAGCTATAATTGGTTTACTATAATAATATCCTTGCATAATAGCACACTCATTTTCTAATAAAAATATCTTCTGCTCTACTGTTTCTACACCTTCAACTACAATATTTAAATTTAAATTTTTAGCTAGCAGAATAATAGCTTGAGTAATGGCTTTATCTTCTTGGTTTTTTGGTATATCTTTGATAAAGGCACGATCTATTTTAAGTTTATTAATAGGTAATTGTTTGAGATATGCCAAAGATGAATACTCTGTACCAAAATCATCAATAGCTATAGAGATTCCTAGTTTACTAATTTGTAGTAATTTTGCTATTGAATCTAAAGGCTTTTGCATAACTTGTCTCTCTGTAATCTCAAACTCTAACCACTTAGGAGAAAAGTTGTTCTCTTTGAGTTTTTCTTTGAGTATTTCCAAAAAATCACTCCGTTCTAATTGTAAAAAAGAGATATTTATAGATAAAATCCCCGGATTTAATCCTCTATCATACCACTCTTTAAACTGCTTCATAGCCATCTTCATCATCCATTGATCTATCTCTATAATAAAACCTGTTTCTTCAGCCAAAGAGATAAATTTATTGGGTGAAACTAATCCCATAATTGGATGTTGCCAGCGAATCAATGCCTCCATACCTACTATGCAATCAGATCTAGCATCTATTTGTGGTTGATAATAAACCACAAACTCTTCTCGTTCTAAAGCCTGTTTGAGGCTTGTTGTCATAACCACTCGCTCAAAAGCTAATTCTGTCATTTCAGCAGAGTAATACTGGAAAGTATTTCTTCCTTCTTCTTTGGCTTTATACATGGCTGCATCAGCATATTTCAAAAGATTTTGTGCATCTTTCCCATCTTGAGGATAAAGACTAATTCCAATACTGATAGAAAGATAAAGAGTATGTTCATCAATGTGTATAGGTTTACTTATGCTCTGAAGCATCTTATCTGCAAGTATTGAAGAGTCTTGGACTTTACTAAGATCATTGATAATAATGGTAAACTCATCACCACCCAAACGGGCTAATGTATGTTTTCTAGTAATTACACTCTCTAAGCGTTCTGCAATTATATTAAGTACACTATCTCCAACATCATGTCCCAAAGAATCATTAATCTGTTTAAATCTATCTAAGTCAACAAAAAAGAGTGCTAATTGTGTCTGATTTTCTTGGGCAATAACTAAGCCTTCATTTAATCTATGATGAAAAAGTGTTCTATTGGGTAAACCTGTAAGAGCGTCATGGTGTGCTTGATGATGGAGAATATCTTTTTGTTCTATAAGACTATTTTCTGCTTGTTTTCTTTGAGTAATATCTTGGGAATAATTTATTCTTCCTATAAGATTATCTTGTTCATCATAAAGTAAAGAAAGAGACATTTCTGCATAAATAATTTCATTTGATTTTTTGACCAAACGAATTTCTGTACGATACTCCCCTACTTTATCAAGTTCTTTGGTATGATCTTGAATCAATGAGTAATCTTCTTCGAGATATATTTTATGAATATGTTCCCCAATCATCTCATCAGATAAATACCCCAAAAGCTTGCTTGCACCTCTATTCCAACTTGTAATATATCCATCTAAATCTGTAGATATAACTCCATCATGGATTTGATCTATAATTTGTGCCTGTTTTAAAAATTGGAGTTGTTTCTCTTTTTCTTGGGTAATATCAGTATGTGTTCCAATGGCTCGAATGGCTTTTTTATTTTCATCAAAAATAATTTTACCTCTTTCCAAAACCCATATCCAATGACCATCTCTATGCTTTAAACGATGCACATGATCTATATAATCTCTTTCACCTTTAAGGTTTTGGATAATATTGAGGCGTGAAGCTTCTTCATCATCGGGATGTATACGACTTTGCCAACTTGATTTAATATTAGAAAGTTCATCATTTCTAAATCCAAGCATCTCTTTCCAATGTGTAGAAAAGTAGATACTATCATCTAAAATATTCCAATCCCAAAGCCCATCTTTACTCCCAAAAAGAGCAAGTTCCATGCGTTCTTTTAGCTCATTATTAAGCCTCTCACTCCCTTTGAGTGTATCTATTTGCAGTTGAATTTCATCTCTAACTGTATTTACTAGATGTACTAAGGCATCAATGGAAGTTGCATTACTATTTAAAGTAGTAGGTATAAATTTCTCTTGACTTTTATAAGAGTTATACTCTTCACTTAATGCTACAAGAGTCATTGTTTGATTGAGCAGTTCTTTGGATTTGGAGGAGTGTGTATAAAACTCCCCATAAGTAAAAAATCCTGAAGTTGGAGCTAATTGCTGAAGTGGCATAGTCTCTAATTCAACTTGTGTAGGCATAAAGCGTCTGCGTGCCATACAGGAGTAAATAAAAATACTTTGAGGATTCATATCTCTTACTGAGTTAAATACTTTTTGTGATTGGTTTAATATTTTTTGAGCATTTCCATAGCCAAAATAGACCTTTTCCCCTTCATTTAAATTACCTGCAAAAATAAGTGTTCCATCTGCTTCTTTGCCCAAAACAGCTCTTGCTACTATAAGACCTTCTCTATTGGTAATAAGAGGAAATTCTATACCAATATCAGGGAGTTTTTCCGCAATATTTTTGCCTAAATAGTGTGTGTAGGTGTCTACAGCAGATCTACCATCTATAGTATAAACTTTATTTTTATATGAAGAGGTAATAGTCATTTCTTTGCCTATCTCTTGCCAATTAAAACTTTGATCGGTATGAATATGTAACTTACTACTATTAAGTGTTACACCTACAGCACCTTTAGTAAAAATACAATCTTTTGTAAAAATAAAAGTTTGATTAAATAAAGCCCCATCTCCTGCTAAACCACCAGCAACTTTTATACTATTATTTATTGTACTAATACCTTCTAAAAATCGCTCACCATTTGTATACAGTCCATCTACAAAAGCTATAAGAATTTTGCTATCATCTTGAATAAGCTCTTTTGCTAATTCTTGACCACTATAAAAACCATCTTCTTTATGTTTGACTATTTTAGCATGCAGTGTAGTATATTCAAATTGAGTAAAACTTATTATTGTTTGTTTTGTAGAGACTTTGCCATTCATAATTTCACCATCAGTTGTACAACCAATAATAATAGCCTGAGGAAGAAGAGAAGTAATTGTATTCAAAAAGTTTTGAATAATATTTTTTTGATCAAATGCTGTAAAAATTTGAATAAGCAGAGAGCTATTATCTATAATCGACTCTTGAAGAATAAACTCTTCAAAAGTCTCTTTATCTGTATAGTAGGTACTATTGCTTTTTATCAAAATATTTCCTTAAAAATTAACCGTAAGCACCTGCATTAACATCTTTTGCTTCTGTAATTACTAATTCATCTTGAACTTTACCATTTTCATCCAAGAAAAGAGCCATATACCCTTCACTTCTTTTGATTTGAAGTCTCATGCCAATAGCACCAGTACCAAAATCTTCAGGAAGTAGAAATCCGAGCATTCCTAAATCCCAACCTTTACCTCTAGCTGCTCCCAATAATTTGAGTGCAGCATCTTGTTCTGCTAAATTTAATTTATTAAAATTGACTATCATTTACGATACCTCTTTGAGTGTAATTATATATACTATATTACTAAAGAGTCTGTTAGATTTTGATTAATTAGCTATAATACTTTCAAAAAAGGTTACTAAGTGAAATTGGTAGTAGTAATCACTGGTGCAAGTGGCGTAGGATTGGCCAAAAAGTTTATTAATCATCTTCCAAAAGATGCTAATATAGATATTCATGTAGTCACCTCCAAAAATGCTATCACCGTAGATATGTATGAAGAAAAGCAGACCCAAAAGATAACTATACATAATAATGACAATATCGCAGCAACTATAGCCTCTGGGTCATTTCAGGTAGATAAAACTGTGGTGATTCCTTGTAGCATGAATACATTGGCAAAAATAGCCTGTGGTATTGCAGATAATTTAGCTACGCGTGTAGCATCTGTGGCACTCAAAGAGCAGAAGACACTTCTTTTGGCTCCTAGAGAGATGCCCTTTTCAGCTATAGCTTTGGAGAATATGCACAAACTCGCCACACTAGGTGTAATTATAGCACCTCCAATTATGGGATATTACTCTAATACTAGTTCTATTGAAGAGATGGAGAATTTTATTATTGGTAAATGGTATGATATATTAGGCATACAACACACACTCTATAAAAGATGGGAATAGATATGACAAAAAATAGACGAGCAATATATCCAGGAACTTTTGACCCTATTACCAATGGTCACTTAGACATTATCAAGAGAGCATGTAAAATATTTGATGAGATTATTGTAGCAGTTGCCCAAAGTGAAGCCAAAAAACCTCTCTTTTCATTAGAAAAACGCATTGAAATGATTAAAGCTACAACACAAGACCATCCAAAAATCAGAGTAATAGGATTTGAAAATCTTTTAGTAAATCTATCGGATGAATTAGATGCTAATTTTATTATCAGAGGATTACGAGCTATAAGTGATTTTGAATATGAACTTCAGATGGGATATGCAAACTCTTCACTCAAAAAAGATTTAGAAATGATTTACCTGATGCCCAATTTAGAACAAGCATTTGTAAGCTCTTCTGTTGTCCGCTCAATACTCTATTTTGATGGTAAAATTGACCATTTAGTACCCAAAGAAGTATATAATATGATAAAAAAGGATAAATAAATATGTATATACTATTTGAAGGAATAGACACTTGTGGTAAAAGTACGCAGATAGAGCTACTAAAACATCGGTTTCACAATAGCATTGTAACAAAAGAACCAGGTGGCACAAATTTTGGTGTAGAAGCTAGATCTATTTTATTGCGTGATGAACTCAAATCCAAAAGAGCAGAACTTCTTCTTTTTTTAGCAGACAGAGCAGAGCATTATGAAGAAGTAATTAAACCAAACAAAAATAAATTAATACTCTCTGACAGAGGATTTCTTTCTGGAATAGGATATGCACTAGCCAATGGAGATTTTGATTTTCAGAGCCTACTACATCTTAATAAGTTTTCTTTAGAAGATACATTACCAGATAGGATAATACTCTTTATTACCGATAGAGAGACACTCACTCAAAGAAGCAAAGAAAAACAATTAGATGGTATAGAACTTCGTGGCTTAGAATATCTTATGCTTGTTCAAACTAAAATGCAAGAGAGTATAACCAACCTTGATATACCATACCTCATCATAGATGCTACAAAAGATATTGCTAGTATTGAAAAAAAATTATTTGAGTATATTAACAAAGAGTTATAAATGAACTGGATAGATATAATAGAACAAGAACAACAAAAAGAGTATTATCACAAACTCAAAGAAAATCTTGATCAAAAATACCTCATAAGCACTGTATATCCTCCAAAAGAGAAGATATTCAATGCATATCAGTTAACAAAATATGCAGATCTAAAAATAGTGATACTAGGTCAAGACCCCTACCATGGACAAGGACAAGCACAAGGTTTGGCTTTTTCTACACCCAAAGAGATCAAAAACCCTCCTTCTATGCAAAATATTCTTAAAGAAATACAAGCAGATATAGGAAAAATCTCTGTAAATAGTAATGGTGATTTGACAAGTTGGGCAACAAATGGTGTACTCCTTATCAATACAATACTCACAGTAGAAGACTCCAAACCAAAATCACACCATAACATAGGCTGGGAGATATTTAGTGAAAATATTATTAGCCATATTAATAACAACTTTTCAAATATAATATTTCTATTATGGGGAGCAAATGCCATTAGCATGAGTAAACTTATAGATAATCAAAAACACCACATACTCACAGCCCCCCACCCAAGCCCCCTCTCTGCCTACCGAGGATTTTTTGGATGCAAACACTTCTCTAAAGCAAATGAGATATTAAGAGGCTTAGGGAAAGATGAGATAGAGTGGTAAAAAAGTACTGCATATAAAAAATAAATTTATATTTAGAAGAGAGTAAAAAGGAGAATAATGATAATAACTGTATATGAATACTCTACTATTAATGTTGGGGAAAATCGAAATGAGGATAATAATCAAATATCTTTTAAAGACAGAGATATTTTATTAAAAAAAGAATTTAAAGATACTAAACAAAACTTTCATGAAAAACGATACTTTAAAAAAAAGAATATATTTGAATGGAATAGTTCAAATACTATAAAAGCAACTTCTATTGTGGGTACAATTAAAATTGATGATGAACTAACTATTGAAGTTCTTCCTAAAATTTTTAATAATAACATGGATATTAGAGTTGCTAGAAAAAATTTAATTCGTCTTATTGAAATTACAGAATATGAAGATATTTGGGATAATGAAACTAATATTGAAGAAGATGCTGAAAATATTCCCTATTTAGAATTTGTTATTCTACGATTTACGAGTAATCTATTAGAAGAATTACAAAAAGGAATTTATGCTGAGTATATTACCAAAATAGAAGAAAGTAGTTTTGTGCGTGGAGCAATACAACCACATCTTCAAGATATATTTGATAAATCACAAATTGTATGTAAATTTCAAGAACTTAGTTTTAATAATAAATTAATGCAAATTTTTAAAACAGTTTCTGAACATCTTTTGAAAAATAGTATGTTTTATTATGAAATAAAACAAAATCTTTTTGAAATTACTTCTATTTTGGAAAATGTAGAAATTTTAGATAAGTTAGAAATTTTTGATTTTGAGCATTTTAATTTTACCCGTTTAAATGAAAGTTTTGAATTACTATTTTATCAAGCAAAAATTATTTATTTTGAATATTTTCCTTTAAATAGTGATGAAGATGAAAGCACTCCTTATTTTGATATGGATTTCCTATTTGAAAAGTTTCTTAATTATTTACTAGAAAAATCAGGACTTAAAGTAAATGAACAAGAAAAACTATACCCTTATGAGGATAACTATATCACACCTGACTTTATTTTATATAATGAAGAGATAGTAATAGATGCAAAATATACACAATATACAACATCAGGTGAACATAAAAACCCAAATAGTAAAAGTATTTTTCAAATTACTAATTATATGGATAATTTGAACTTTGAAGGTTCATTAATAATGCTTGGAACTTCAAGTGATAATATTTTATTTAACAATAAGATGAATGGTAAATCTTTCAATGTTCTAACTCTTGATATGGGTTCAAATTTTGATAATATCATTGATAATTTTAGATTTACAATAAATGATAATAAATTAGATTTTGAATTTAGAGAGTTAGAATCCTTTCCAGATGATGATAACGAAACTTATGAAAATAATACAAGTGATTATTCTAAAGCAAAAGAGTTAATAAAAGATAAAAAATACAATTTAGCACTTGAAATTTTATTACAATTAAAAGAAGATAAAAGAGTTTTAAATGATATAGGTTATACTTATTTTGAATTTAAAGACTATGATAAATCAATTATATATCTAAAGCGTTCAATTGAATTAAATCCAAATCGTTATGCGTATGATTATTTAGCTAGAAATTTTCATTTTGGAAAAAGAGATTATAAAAAAGCAATAATATATTCTGAAAAGGCGATAGTATTAGCTGAAAAAGAAGAGAAACTAATAGCATTAAGTAATTTATATCAAAATCGAGGATATTCTTATAGAAATAATTCAGATTATATATCTGCAATAAATGATTTTAAAGAAGCAATACGACTAAATAATAATCTTTCTAGTAAATTATTAGATGAAATTAAAAGGATAGAGGAATATGACTAAAACTAATAATATTAGAGTTAAAGATCTTGCATCAGAATTAAATATTTCAACTCAAGAAATTATTGACTTGAAAAAAAAAGTTGATATAAAACATAAAAACATTATTTTTACTTTAGAAGAAGTAGAGAAAATTCGTATAGAGTTTAAAAAGAATCATAAAGTAGCGAATACCACTCAAAAGGAGATAGAAAAAATGACTAAAGATTTAAATATAATCTATTATGGACCAGCAGGAACAGGTAAAACAAGAGAGGCTATTTTAAAAGTTGAAGAATTTACAGGAGAGAATTATAAAATAACTTCAAAAGAACAAGATGAAGAAATTGCAGAATTAGAAAATAGACTTAACTTTCTAAAAAATAAGAAAAGACCTACTAAAGCAGAAAAAGAAGATATATCTGAAATTCCAAAAGAAATCAAAAAACTTGAAGCATATCCTTTAGTAGAGTTCACAACCTTTCATCCAAGTTATCAATATCAAGAGTTCATTGAAGGTATTACTATTAAGGAAGAAAATAAAAAGACAGTTTATGAAATAAAAGATGGTATTTTTAAAAAAATTGCACAAAGAGCTTTAGATAATCCTGCAGAAAACTACACTTTAATTATTGATGAAATCAATAGAGGAAATATTTCTTCTATTTTTGGTGAATTTTTTACTCTCTTGGAAAATACAAAAAGAGTTTCATCTACAGATAATGAGAACCCTGAATCTGTTGCAATCACACTACCTTATTCACAAGAAAAGCTCTCTGTTCCTGATAATTTATATATTATAGGAACTATGAATACCACAGATAAATCTATTTCTTTACTTGATGTTGCATTAAGAAGAAGATTTAAATTTATTCTTGTTGAACCGAAATATGATATTTTAAAAAATATTGAGACTTTAGATACATCAAATATGTTAAAAACTATTAATAAACGCTTATCCATATTAAAGGGTGAAGATTTTCAGATAGGTCATTCATATTTTATTGAGGCTACTACTGTAGAAGATTTGAGAGAGATATTTGAATATAAAATTATTCCTTTACTAAAAGAGTATTTTCATGGTGACTGGGAGAGTGTTTGTGCTGTTTTAAATCAAGATTATGAGGCTATTAATGATAAAGGATTGTTAATTCATAAATTTACTCCTGATGAAACTCTTTTTAGTAAAAATAAAAGAATTAAGGACAAAATGAATAAGAAAAAAGTTTGTCAATTAAATTCTAATTTTACTATAGATGATTTGATAAAAGTTATATAATACAAGGAAAAAAAATGATAAACCCCCTAAAAGGTATGAAAGATCTTACATTTGATGAGAGTCAGAGGTTTGTGCATATTATTACAACTGCTATTACTATTGCCAAAAGATATGGGTATGGATATATAGAAACTCCTATACTAGAACAAACTGCTCTATTTAAACGCTCTGTAGGAGAAAGCAGTGATATTGTGGGTAAAGAGATGTATCAGTTTACTGATAAGGGTGGGAATGATGTATGTTTGCGTCCTGAGGGAACGGCTGGTGTAGTGCGAGCTTTTGTCTCTAGTAAACTTGACCGTCAACCACTAAAATATAAATTTTACTATTATGGTCCTATGTTTCGTTATGAGAGACCACAAAAAGGGAGACTTAGAGAGTTTCATCAGTTTGGCTGTGAGAGTTTTGGTGAGGGTTCCGTGTATGAAGATTTTACTATTATCTCTATGATAAAAGATATTTTTGATGCTTTGGGTATAGGGTATGATATTCAGATAAACTCTTTGGGCTGTCCTGCGTGTATGCCACAATACCGTGATGATTTAGTTGCATTTTTGAGCAATATAAAAGAAGAGTTATGTGATGATTGTAATAGACGCATTGCTACAAACCCTATTCGTGTGCTTGATTGCAAAAATAAGAACTGCCAAGCAAAGCTAACAGACTCTCCAAAACTACTTTCTCAACTCTGCCAAGAGTGTGATAGTGATTTTGAAAAACTTAAAAAGCTTTTGGATGATGCAAATATTAGCTATATAATTGATACAAATTTAGTGCGAGGGCTTGATTATTATTCTAAGAGTGCTTTTGAATTTGTAAGCAATGAAATAGGAGCGCAAAGTGCTATTGCTGGGGGTGGACGCTATGATAAGCTTGTAGAGTTTTTAGATGGCAAACCCACGCCTGCTGTAGGTTATGCTATTGGTATAGAGCGAATAATGGAACTTGTGAGTATGCCAAAGGTAGAACGAGAAGGTATTTATTTGGGTGCAATGAGCGAAGAAGCTATTGATATGCTTTTTCCTATTGCCTCACGCAAACGCCAAGAACAAAAAGTAACCATAGAATATGCACCAAGAGGACTCAAAGCACATCTTAAATCTGCGGATAAAGCAGGGGCAAAGAGTATTGCTATTATTGGTGAAGATGAATTGCGAGATGGTAAAATATGGGTGAAAGACTTAGAGACCAAAGAAGAAAAAGTTATAGCTATAGAGGAGTTTTAGATGAAGATACGCATCTATTATGAAGATACTGATGCAGGTGGCATTGTATATCATACTAACTATATCAAGTATTGTGAAAGAGCTAGAAGTGAGACATTTTTTGAAAAAGGGATAAAGCCATCTCATAGTGATACAAGTGGCTTTATTGTCAAAGATATTAAAGCAAGTTTCTTAGCAACAGCAAAACTAGGAGACTTAGTTGAGGTCAAAGGAAAAGTACTTAAGCTCAAAAATAGTTCTCTTATTTTACTTCAAGAGATATACAATAATGAAGTGAAGTTATTTAGTATGGAAGTAGTGTTAGTTTATGTATCAGAGGGAAAACCTGTAAGAATATTACCCCAACATCGTGAACTTTTTGAGGGGTATTTTTAATTATCTAATTAAATAAGATAGATTTAGTCTTAATTAAAAAAATTTATGCTATACTTCTTTCAATTCAATAATAACTTAAAGGAACAAACATGCCAAAGATTAACAAATATGTAGATATAGATACTGTAGAGAGAGAAGCTAGAAAAGATTATATTGATAGACATTCTCCATTTATTCACTGTGAAGAAACAGCTACAGCTGGTGAGATGTTTGCAGTAACTGTAAAAATGGGTGCAGAATATACACACCCTGATGATTTTGATCACTATATTGCTAATATGGCTCTTTATAATGGTGAAACTCTTCTTGCTAGAGCAGACTTTGTAGCTGGTATGCTAGGTGGTCAGGACCATAAAGGTCATGCAACTGTTACATTTAATATTCTTGCAAAAGGTAAAAAAATGAACCTAGTAGCACACGCTTACTGTACAAAACATGGTGTATGGGAAAGTACTCCTGTAACTGTAGCAGTTTCAGCATAATTATCTCCTCAATAACCCCCCTTTATGGGGTTATTTATTCTCCAATTTCAACAACACACTTCTTATAAAACTTACTTTACAATCTTTATTCTCTTTGGATAGTTCACTTAAAGGTTTTTCCTTTATAATACACATATTAAAGAATTAATTATTATGGAGTCTATATGTTACGATTTGCCCCTTCACCTACAGGTGATATGCACATAGGAAACCTTCGGGTTGCCCTTTTAAATTTTATCGTTGCCAAACAGAGAAATGAACAATTTATTGTTCGTATAGAAGATACAGAGAGAGAAAAAAATGTAGTAGGAAAAGATGAAGAGATTTTACTTATCTTAGAAAAATTTGCCCTGCCACATGACCAACGATTTGACCAAAGTGAAAATCTCCATATTCATCAAACCCTAGCTATTAGACTTCTTGAAGAAAATAAAGCGTTTATATGTACTTGTACTCCAGAGCAAATAGAAGCTGAGCGTACAAAAGCTAAAGAAAATAATATTACATATAAATATAGTGGTCGCTGTAATCAAGATTTAAATGCCAATCGAAGCAAACTTAAAGATGAAAATATTCCTTTTGTTATTCGTTTGAAGAAACCTAAAGAATCTATTGTAACAGATGATATTATCAAAGGGACAGTAACAACTACCGCTGATGCCGTAGATAGTTTTGTGATTTTAAATGCTGATAAAAGCCCTACTCCTAATTTTGCTTGTGCTTGTGATGATATGATTAC
>JADGER010000036.1 GCA_016744315.1 Sulfurovaceae bacterium | reverse complement strand
AAGATAATATCCATTATTTTGCAGGTTTGTCGAAACTAAACTCATCTTTTTCTTCTTGCACATCTTTTTCATCAATTTTTGCATCTTCATCAATTTCTGATTTATCTTCAAGTTGCTGTGGTTCTTTGATAGTTTCTTTAATAGCTTCCATATAGGTTGCCATAGATCCTATAATTCTTCCACCTTCATGGGTTTTAATATTTTTTACAGTTATATTGCCCTCTACATACCCTTTTGGACCTATTTCTAAGAGTTCAGTAGCTACAACTTCTCCAAGGATAGAACCATCTACCATTACTTTTTGGCTCATAATTCTTTGGGCTTTTACTTTACCATTATTTGTTACATGAATACTTCTTTCTGCAACAATATCACCTTCTACTTCACCATCTAAAATAATGACTGAGGCATTTACTTCATTACGAACTTTACCACTTTGCATCACTTCTAAGTCATCACAAATAATAGATCCATCAAGCTCTCCACTAATCATAACTCTTTGGGCTCTAATAGTGCCATCTACAAGACCACTTTTACCTATAACAACCATATTATTTACAATAACATCACCTTTGACGATTCCATCAATATGAACACTATCACTACCTTTAATAGTTCCTAGTACCTCTGTACCAGTAGTAATAATAGTCGCTGAATTAATATTAGTACCATTCTTCTTTTTTGGAACAGGTGCCGTTGTTATTGTTGTTTGTGTATCTTTATTTGAGTTTCCACCAAAAAATGCCATTTTAACCCTCTTTTATTATTAAATTTTATCGTTCATATTGTATTTTAGCTAAATTTAATTAAATTACTTCACTAGATCTATTGATTTTTGAATTTGTCCAAAAATTCCTTGCCAATTTACTTTTTTCTCTTTTTTTCTAATAATATCAGCATCTTTTGTATCCCATTTCATAAAAGTATAAGGATTAAGCCATTTATTAAGGTAGCGTAACTCAAAATGTAGATGTGGACCTGTACTTCTACCTGTGCTTCCTATATAGGCGATAAGATCACCCTTGGAAACATATTCCCCATGTTTAACTGCATATTTACTAAGATGACCATAAGCAGTTTTAAACCCATAATTATGAGCTATAAGCAAAAAGTTACCATACGCACCCTTTTTTTGAGCATACTCTACCACACCATCAGCAGGTGAATAGATAGGTGTTCCATGTTTAGCAGTAAGATCAAGACCTGCATGAAAATCTTTTCTTTTGGTTACAGGATGAATTCGGTATCCAAACTTACTAGAGATGCGTTTATAATTCAAAAAGTGACCACTAGGAATACCTTTTGCCAAAAATGCAACTTGAAGAGCTGTGACTTTGGCTTCTTCTATCTTTTGTGCTTGGTGTGATTTTGCATCATCTATACGATCAAAAAAGCTAGAATTAATATCTGGACCCACACCCACCATCTCTTCTATCTCTTTGAGTTTATCATCCATAGAGACAAGCTTTTGGCTTCTATCTGTTATTGCATCTGTAAGTATTGTGTTATTATCTATTAAATCATTATTTCGTTTTGTAAGTTCTTGGCTTTTTTTCTCAATTTCACTCACTTTACCATGAAGCTGTGTAACATTATTTTGAATCATAGAGATATAGATATATGTGCCAACAAGAATCAAAAATATTCCCATTATAATCCAAAGTATTATCTTTTTGATTACTTCGTTCACAGTATATTGTGTAGAGCCATGGATATCACTAATGGTGATAATAAGTTGATCTTTCATATATTATTCTCTTTTATGGTCTAATCTCAATAGGAGTTCCTATTTTTACTAATGAGTAAATTTCATCTATTTCTTCATTGGTAACTGCTATACATCCATCTGTCCAGTCAAAAAATCGTATAGCCCACACAGAAAACCAATCTAACTCTCCTGCGGTTTGTCCATGTACCATTATAAGCCCACCAGCACTTACCCCAGATTTTTTGGCATTGGCTCTATCTTTTTGATTGGGATAGGAGATATGAATAGCTCGATGAAAGGTACTATTTTTCTTTTTATAATCAAGCGTATAGTTTCCCTCTGGAGTCTTTTGGTCACCTTCTTTGAGTTTATGCCCTATGGGGCTTTTACCTAGAGATATACGGTAGTCTTTTATACTTTTTCCATTTGAAAGCAAATATATCCTACTTTCAGATTTTACAACAAGCACAGAGTCTATAGTATTACTTGGAAGTATTTTTTTCTCAATTTTAGTTTCAACTTTTGGTTTTATTTCTTTTACTAGTACTTCTTTTTTCTCTTTTTTGGTAATTTTGCTTTCATTTATATCTACTTTTGTAGCTGTTTTTGTGCTTGTATGATTTGGAAGAGAAGAGAGAAAATCTTCTGTTTCATCTGCTAATAATAGAGATGAAAATACAAGTATAATAAGTAAGTTTTTTTTCATTTGTTGCATAGTCCTTTAAATTTTATTTTCCATAAGATACCCAAATATTTCTGTTACTAATATTATTCTTTTGTCAAAACTCTCTTTAGAAGCTCTTTCATTAATAGTATGGTCTCCATCTCCATACGGACCCCAACCATCCAAAGTTATTACACCCTGAGAAGAGACAATATTAGCATCACTTACTCCACCTCTTTGTTCTGTAGGTAAGCTAACATTACAAAGAGTATTAATTTTTTCTACAAATTTGGCTTGCTCCCAAGAGGGTTGCATTACATCTCTTTGAATACCACCACTTAGAGTTGCTGTAGTTCCTGCTACTTTGGGTGTAGCAATAATGTTATTTACAGCTTCTAAAACTCTATCTCTTTCTATTGTATCTGTATATCTTAGTTCAAATGTGAGCTGTGCATGTGGAGAGATTGTATTCGCACCAATACCTCCTTCTATTTTCCCCACATTAACAGTAGTACCTTTTTCTAGGTTAGTGAGTGCTATAAGTGATTGTATCATATACGAAGCTTCTAGGTTTGCATCTGCTCCATCACTATAATGGTTTCCTGCATGCGAAGCTTTTCCTGCAATATCTACAAAAAAAGTTCCTACACCTTTGCGTGCAGTTACTACTTCGTCTTTGGCTCCTGCTGCTTCAAAGACCATACAGTAATCATATTTTGAGGCTAACTCCATAGAGAGATATTTACTATCATCACTTCCTGTCTCTTCATCACTTACTAATAAGAAATCAATATTATGGATAGAATCTTTCTCTTGATACATAGTTCTCAGTGCCTCTAGGGCTACAAAATTTCCACCTTTCATATCACATACACCAGGACCATAAATCCATGCATCATCTTCTTTGAATTTTTCAAAACTATTAGGAGGAAAAACTGTATCTAAATGCCCCAAAAGAAGAAGTTTTTTACCCTCTTTATGTGCAGAGGTACAATGGAGATGATTTCCTATTGCTTCTCTTTTATATATGTTACATTCAAACCCCAACTCTTTTAACCAGCTTGAAAAGATTTCACCATTTTTATCAACCCCTGCTTTATTTCTAGTCCATGAGTTAATTTCTATAATCTCTTTAAGCTGTGAAAAGTCTCTCTTTGACATTTGTAATCCTTATTACTAAAATATATGTAGATATTTTAGTAAAATAGAGTAAAATACAGCTTGAATTCTTCCAAAGGCTTAAAAATGTCAAGAAAAATAGGTATGTGGCTCTATCAAAATGGCGGTGGTGATAAAATTGAGAAAAAAATCATCAAAAAACTTAAAGCAAGAGATATAGAAACAATTTCAGGGCTTAATCTACGAAATGCTATTGCAAAAAATGGTAATATATATTATGATGGTAAGATAGCAAATGATCTTGATCTATTTTTCTCTTATAATGCTGGAGAGCAAACACAGTATCAAGTCTTTTTATATCAAGCACTTAACCGTATTATGCCAATGATTAATACTTATGAAGCTTTTTCCTTGACTGAAGATAAGTTTCAAACATCTTTTGTACTTCAAAATCATGGCATTGCTACAGCTGATTTTAAGCTTTGTCATAGAGATGATGGTGAACAGCTTCGTTCAATTATTCGTAAATGGGATAAAATGGTATATAAACCAACTGATGGTTGGGGTGGTATGGGTCTTACAAAGATAGAAAATGAAGCTACTTTAGATATGTTACTTCCATTACTTAACCAGATGGACTTACGATTTTTCTATGTAGAAAAGTTTCTTCAATATGATAATACTGATTATAGAGTAGATATTGTAGATGGACAGTTTGTAGGATGCTATGGACGAAAAGCAAGTGGGAGTGATTGGAGAACAAACATTACAAGTGGTGGTTCTATCTTTTTGAGAGAGCCTAATGATGAGGTTGTAGATTTGGCAATAAAAGCATCCAAAGTATGTGGTGTAGATATTGCTGGTGTTGATATTATCTATGATCGTGAAAAAGAGGAATATGTAGTTATCGAAGTCAATGGTATACCTGCCTTTGCAACTCCAGAACAAGAAAAAATGGGACTTAATTTTAATAAAAAGAAAATTAATCTGATTGTTGATATGATAGATAGAAAATCGGCAAAACATTATAAAAACAAAACTAAAAAGTAGAAGAGGAAGAAAAATGGCAAAGAAACAAGTAAAACAAGAGAAACTCCCAAAGATAGGTATGCTCTATCTCGATTTTGTATTAAGATTTTTTGATAAGTCAAACTTTAGAGGTTGGCCAGATAAAATAGAGACGGTTACTTATCATTGGAAAAATGATAAAGATAGATTTGTAAAAGAAGTAAAACGCAAAAAGATTGATGTTCTTATCGGAAATATTCCTGCAACAGCTTATGAAACATTTAGAGAAATTGCTAGAGAATTACCTCATGTACAATTTATTCCATCTCTTGATACACAGTTTTCTAATAAATCCAAAGAAAATGTAACACGATTTGCATGGAAATATGATATACCTATTCCAAAAACTTATATCTTTTATAATCCAGAAAAAGCTGAAAAATTTATGGAGAAGACGAAGTATCCAAAAATTATCAAAAAGAGTTATGGACCATCTAATTATGGTGGATACTTTGTACATAAAGTTGATTCTACACAAGAAGCAAAAGAGTTAATTGCAAAGAAAAAATATAATCCTGTATATATGCAAGACTTTGTCCCTATGGAAGCAGATGTTCGTGTAATGCTTATAGGACATAAACCAGTATGTGCATTTTGGAGAAGAGCACCTGAGGGTGAGTGGTTAACAAACACTTCCCAAGGTGGTTCTATGGATTATCAAGATGTTCCTAAAGAGTTATTAGATTTGGCAGTCAAAGTTTCTAAAGCTGCCAACGCTGAATATTGGGCCTGTGATGTAGCTGTTGGAACAGATGGAAAGTATCGTATATTAGAGTGTGCTACAGCATTTGCAGCATTCCCATATATTAGAGACTGGATTGGTCAATACCTTATGTGGAAATTTAGTAATGGTAGATTCCCTAAGCCAAATATTCCTTTATACAACTGGGAAGAGCTTGGTAAAATGGATGCTTCTGTACTTAGAACACTTCGTTATATTACTTTTGGTAAATATACTCCTAGTTTTGATGGTGCCTATTTCCTTGATAAAAAAAGAGTAGAAACTGATGATGGTGATATTGCTCTAGGTACTTTAGATAGTGCTTATCCTATGCTTTTAACAGAAGATAGAAATTATGAAGAGTGGGCAAGTGAAAAATGGAACTTCCAAGATAATTATGGAAAGTCTATCAAAAAAGTAAATAGTCAAAAAAATCCAAAGTATGATACAGATGAGAGTACACCTACAGAAGAAGAAACTACAGATATTGTACTTGACAAAGAGAAAATGACAGAGGTTTTAACTTCAGTCAAAGGTATTGGTAAGAAAAAATCTGAAAAAATACTAAATAAATTTGACACTATAGAACTAGTCCATGCACTTGAAAAAGAGCCAAAAAAACTTCTTAACATCTCTTGGCTAAAAGAGAATGTTTTAGATAGTATTGTTAAAGAGTGGAAAAAATTCAAAAAGAAATTGTAGAATTACTATAGTATTTGAGAGAAAAATTGCATAAATGTAATTTTTCTCTCTATAACTCTGCCTAGAGTAGTGTAAAAGGCACTTATATAAGTAAAAATAATTAAATTAATAAAGAATATGTAAAAATGAAAAATCAATATCAGTCATATCAAGAAAGTTTAGACTTTCTAAATACTATGCAAAAAAAATATCCAAATCTTATCGAAGTTATCAAGATAGGAACTACTTACGAAGAACGAGATATTGTTCTTGTCAAAATTTCTCAAGATGTTCAACGAGCTGATGAAAAACCTGCTATGCTTTTTACAGGAACTGTACACGCTAGAGAGTGGATAGGGCATGAACTTGCTCTTAAATTTATTGAATATGTTGGAGATAATCAATTTATAGATCCTTCACTCCAAAAAAGTCTTGATGAATCAACTCTCTATATGGTACCTTGTCTTAATCCTGATGGATTTGAGTACTCACGAAAACATTTTTCATTTTGGCGAAAAAATAGACGCAAAAATGCAGATGGTACAATAGGTGTAGATTTAAACCGTAACTTTTCTATAGGATGGACCAAAAGCAGTAATACTAGTTCTAATATCTATGGTGGAGACGCTCCTTTTAGTGAAGCAGAGAGTAGGGCGATAAAAGAGTTTGTGGATACACATAATAATATCACTATAGCATTTGATTACCATTCACAAGGAAATGTATTCTTCCCAGCACATAACTTTAACCATGAAGCTGAGATAGATGGTACTGATATGAATGCTCTTTGTGCAAATATGAATGATGAAATTCATAAAATTACAGGAAGAAAATATGGTATCCACAGAGGAAAGCCACCTGCACACCTTATTAGTGGAAGTGGAAGAGAGTATTATTATTCTAAAGGGATTATTTCTACAGTGGTAGAAGTAGGAACCAAAAATATTCCAGATTATATGAAAAGTATGAGTAGTAGTGTCCATGAAAATATTCCAGCACTTAAATATGCATTTAGTGAAGTTGTAAATTATTCCAAAAAAGCACCACCTCGTGTAAAATCATTTACTATTTCTAATGTTAATTCATCTTCATTAACGCTTGTTTGGGAGTATGAAGAACGAGATGTTATCTGTTTTGAAGTCTTTAGAAGTATCGAAGACAAAGATGCATGTAACTGTCGTACACTTATTGCTACCGTTGGTGGAAATTCTTTTGAAGATACAGATCTTAATAGTTCTACAAATTATAACTATACCATTCGAGCAGTGAATAAGAAATCAGGCTATAAATCACCCTATGCACCTATTGTCAAAGTAAGAACTGCTTTGGAAGATGATGAGTTTTTCAAATTAATTTTTGCTAATAAAAGTGGTACAGGGTATGTTGGGCAATATACTGAAGAACAGAACCGTTCACATTTTGGTTTGAACTCTTTGTTTGTTGGGATTAATAAATCCAAGGGAATCTGTAATGGAGTTGTGAGTTTTGATTTTGATTCACTCCCTTGTGACGCAATTATAAAAGAAGCTAGAGTTTATCTTTATCCTATGAACCGTGTAGGTGCAAAGATAGAAAGATTTGGTGAATGGAATCTTTCGTTGATGAAAAATGGAAGTTTTAATGAAGTAACAGATTTTAATGCTATAGAAACAGCCAAAACAAAAGGAACTATAGGAAGAGCTATTAAATCTCATAATCTTACTCAAGGAATATGGAATTTTTGGGAATTTTCTAGCCATGAATGTGCGTTACTCCAAGAAGAAATCGAGGCAGGAAAAGCTAATTTCCGTATAGATGGACCAAAAGAGTTGCCTGATGGAGAAGATTCTCAGATGATGCAATTTGATATTGGATATGGACAATTTGGAGGAGGAATACATTATAGACCTATTCTTGATGTTAAGTATACAGTGACAGAACACAAGATAAAACTTTCTACTTGTACACAAACAACTATAGCAAAAAATCAAGTTGATGAGAATATACTTCAGAGTGGTTTTGATAAAGAGGGCAATAGAATATATGCTTATTTAGATTTTGACCTATCAGAACTTCCTAGTTCACAAGAGACCGTTATTATCAACTGTACGCTAAAGATCAAAAATAGTAATACATTTAAGAAAAAGAAAGATGTACGATACTATATTGAGCTAGTTGAGGTTGATGATGTAGGAAGCTATGAAGATATTAAAAATAGAGATAAGATAGAATATATAGGCTATGAGGTCTCTGAAGATGATCTTAATGGCAAAGAGTATCAATATTTTAATTTTGACACACTTTCTAAACTAGCTTTAGATACCATGCACCAAGAGGGCAAAAAGCTTAAGCTCGTTATTCGTGCTGTATCGTCTAAAGGTGTAACAAGTCGTGTTACAAGTTGGAATAGCGATGCAGAACTTGTGGTAAAATATATCAAAAAACGACGCACCCCACCACATAAAGCAGAGAATTTTTATATCAGTAAAGAGAATGGAATGATTAAACTCAACTGGGATAAAGTCAAAGAAGAAGCCGTTACAGGATATTATGTAGTTCGTAATAGTTTCCACCCACCACAACACTTTACTGATGGAGTAAAAATTTATGGTGGAAGTGATAGCTATACTTATGATAATTTTGCTTCGTATGATAAAGAGAAATATTATGCGGTATTTACTTATGATGATGTACCAAATTTCTCCCAAGGTGCTACAGTTCATTATAATCCATTAGAAAAATATTAGGAGAAAAAATGTTACCCTTAGATAAATTTCTATATAAAAACTCTGGTAAAAAAGTAGTGCTTCTAGGCAAAGGAGAACTATTTACGAGAGAAGAGTATATAGCTTTTCTACAAAAAAGTGATATAGAAGTAGTGACAAGATTAGAAGAAGGGGTAGTGGCTATTATTGAATACCATCGTATTAGCCATGTTGAAGAACTTATATCATGTGATGCGTATGTGCGTGATATACCGATTTATAAGTTGAGTGAATTTGAAAAGATTATGAGTTTATCTTTGGTTGATTCTCATATTTTGATGAGTCTTAAGCTCAAAAATGACCAAAAGAGACTCTATCAACTTCTTCATAATCCATATATTAATGATTCTTTATTTTTAAAATTGATTCCTATGTATATTTGGGATACAAATAAAAATAATGATAGTAATGAAGATAGAGGCGTTGTTATAGCAACACTTCGTCGTTTTTTAAAAATTAAAACGAATGAAGAGGATTTACTCTATTCACATCTTACACTCAATCGTCTTGTACGAGATACAAAAGATCCAGAACTTTTATATGCACTCCTTTATTTTCCTGATTATAAGTTTCTTCAAAAAGGAAAACAATGGGTAACATTGAGAGAAATTATTGCAAGTAGTTCTTATATTAATGAAAAAACAATTTATAAGTTACTCAATTTTCGTGATAAAAATATTCCATTTTATCTCTCTGCAAATCCTTCTACACCTCTTGAAATATTGAAAAAATTTGCAAATAATTACCATGAAACAGAGATTGATGAAGCTTTGGCATCGAATATAACTATTGACCATTCACTTTTTATAGAACTTTTAAGTAATAGAGGTTCTGTAAGAGAGGTTCTATTGACTTATCAGCCAATTAATGCACAACGCTTTAATCTTATTGAAGCCATACAGATAGAAGAGTCTTCTTATGGTGCATTAGGCGAAAATATTTTGATTGAAAAAGATGTTCTCCATCGTTTAGTCAAGAGAAAAAATTTATTTTTACTCAAAGCATTAGCAGGAAATCCTTCATTAGATGAAAGTATGCTTGAAACTCTTTATAAAAAGAATAATAAAGAATATGATATTATATTATCAGCAAATCCCTCTACCTCTATAGAGATACTTATTGAAATATATAAAGAGAATATCAATAACCAAGCTCTATTAACTGCATTAGCATCAAACCCAACAACACCTTTAGAGGTTCTTGAAGACCTTTTTGAGTTAGAAATTTTTGAGGTTAATGAGGGCTTAGCATCAAATGAATCACTCCCTTTAGAGTTTCTGAATATACTCAAAATTGATACCCGTTTGCGTTATGCTCTTACAAATAATCAAACCTTTACTGCAAGCATAACACAAAGTCTTGGACTATAGAGCTTTTATAGCTCTATACAAGTACCTACACCACTACTTGTGAGTATTTCTAGGAGTAATGAGTGTTCTACTCGTCCATCTATAATATGGGCTTTTTTGACACCACCTCTAATGGCTTCAATACAGGCATCTACTTTTGGTACCATGCCTCCTTGAATTGTCTTATCTGCTTTAAGCATTTGTGTTTTTTCTATACTTAGATTTGAGAGAAGTTGCATATCTTTATCTAAAACACCTTCTGTATCGGTAAGAAATAGTACTTTTCTTGCACCCATAGCTACAGCAATTTTACTTGCTGCTAGGTCTGCATTAATATTAAATCCAGGATGACCTATTGTACTACTAGAAGCAATAGGAGCAATCACAGGTACAAAACCATCTTCAATAATATTATCAACTATATCTGTATTAACTGTTTCTATAATTCCTGTGTAGCCAAAATTTTCAAAATCTTTTGGTGCAGCTTCCAAGAAGTTAGCATCTTTTCCTGATATACCTATAGCTTTGCCACTATGATTATTAAGAAGTGAGACTATTTCTTTGTTTATCTCTCCACTAAGTACCATCTCTGCTATACGCATTACTTCTTTTGTAGTGACTCTTTGTCCCTCTACAAAAGTGGTTTTTATACCCAAATCAGCCAAAAGTTGTGTGATACTTGCTCCCCCACCATGGACGATAATGGGTTTCATTCCAACTGTATGCAAAAGTACTACATCTTGTGCAAATTTTTCTTTGAGATCACTGCTTGTTTGTGCAGAACCACCATATTTGATAACAATTTTTTCATTAGAGAATTTTTTGATAAATGGAAGTGCATCTAGTAAGGTTTGAACAACCTCTATTTTACTTTTCATATTTTTTATTTCCTTAGTAGTGACTAATATAATTATCTATATCTTCAAATACAGATTCGTTAATTTCGAGCTTTAATCGCATAATAGAGAGAGGTAACATAAATGGTGTGAGTTTTACAGCATCTTTTTGTGTTACAAGGAGTGTATCTGCCCCAGAATCTCGTAATAAATCTACCATAATCTCTTCATCAAAGTAGGCATGATCTGGAAAGATTTTTTTGGCTATAACCCCTTCTGGTAGATATTTATTAAGTCTTTGAGGATTGGCAATAGCAGTAACTAGAAGCATTTTTTTCCTAAGATTAGAAAAGGATACTACTCTTTTGAACTCTTCTTCTTCTTGTAGAACAAGATCAGCCTCTCTTTTGGCTAGAGAAAATTCACGAAATGGTCCAGCAGGAAAGGGAAGTCTATTTGGAATATAGCTAGGTTCTAAGATAATCTCAAATTTTTCAATATTAACACGATTAAATCCATCATCTAATATGATTAATCTAGCTCCTGAATTAATAGCATAGTTGATAGCTTTTTTGCGATCTTCGCTTACTATAATATTATTAGGGAGTAGATTTGCCATAAGCATAGCTTCATCTCCACTCTCTTGGACTGTTGCTAGTATCTTTTGATCTTTGGAAACCTCTATAAGTCCTTTACTTTCTCTACCATAGCCACGAGATATAATTGTGGCACTTGGATATTCAGAAGCTAATGCTATTACAAAAGGTGTTTTTCCACTTCCTCCTACAATAAGATTCCCAACACTGATAATAGGAACAACAAACTTTTCTCGTTTTGTAAACAAGCGTCTAAAAAGCATAATCAAACCATATATCAATGCTAAAGGCAGTAATATTGGATAGAAGAGATAGTGATAAAACTTAGGAGCAAAAAAAAGCCCTTCAAAAAAATTCTTAATTGTGTCCTCCTTTAAATATGTACTTTTGCTACCTTTTTGATTGCACTACAGATAGCATCAACCTCTTGATCACTTAAGCCATTATAAATTGGTAGAGACATTACTTTTTGATATGTACCTAATGCTTTGGGGAAATCAAAAACTTTGAGTTCATATTTAGTCTTATAATAATCCATAAAATGAAGAGGTATATAATGGAGTCCTACCATTACGCCAGCTTTTTTAAGACCTCTTGCAAATGCATCACGATTTGTATCTATCTCTATGATAAAGTGACCAAAAATATCTCCCTCTTTTATTGTTGGAAGTTTAATATGTTTGATTTTTGCAAGTTGTTTTAAGTAACGATTTCCTATCTCTTCTCTTCTTTTGATTGATTTATCCAGACTCTCAAATTCTCCCAAACATGCAGCAGCACTAAGTTCACTCATATCATATTTCCAACCAATATCAATAACATTATAAAGGTACTCGACTTCATCAAAAGAAGCACCTTCTTCATCTCTAATAGCATGGGTGCGAAAGAGTTTTGCACGGGTATATAATTCATCATCATTTGTAACTAGCATACCACCTTGGATAATATTATTATGAAGATGTGGTGAAAAGCTATAAGTAGTGATGTCTGCACCACTATTACCTATTTTTGCACCATTATACTCTGCACCCATAGCATCACTAGCATCTTCTATAACTTTAATATTATGCTCTTGTGCTAAGGCATAAATTTTCTCTAGGTCACATATTCTTCCTGCAATATGGTTTATAATAACTGCACGAAGTTTTTTAGTTTTATTATTTATAATAACACTCTCAAGCTTTGCTAAATCTATAGTATAATCATCTTCTTTACAATCTACAAAGAGAGGTTCTGCATCAAAATGACGCACAACTTCTGGAAGATCTGGAAAACTATTAATACTACAAATAATCTTATCCCCTCGTTTAAGATCTAATGCACACATAGCAAGATGCAAAGCAGAAGTACTACTATTGGTAGATAGTGCATACTTTGAGCCTATATATTGGCTAAAACTCTCTTCTAATTTTTCTATTTTAGAATCATTTTGTAGTGTAAGTACTTCATCAATATATTGTCTATGTTTATCACTAATAAGATGTTTATAAAATGGTATTGTATTTGGCATATTTTTACTCTCTTAATCATTTTTGGTTAATTATACTACTTTTTTATAAATTTAAATTAAGAATATTATTATCTTGATGTATTTTATTTAAAATCATATTTTTTGAGATTTTCCATCGAAGTAATTGCTTCTATAAGTTCTGCAAATATTATAGGTTTTTTAATAATATTGACACCAACAGATTTAAGGGTATCTGTAGCAGTATTTTGATTATAGGCTGTTAGGATAATTATTTTTTGTTTTGGATTTAAAGATAAAATTATTTTTGACATTTCATCTCCATTTAGCTTTGGCATATTGATGTCAGTGAGAATAATATCATAGTAGGTATTTGTTTGCGTATAATATTTTTTGTATTGAGTTAATCCTTCATTTCCATCTGTTGCAATGGTAATATTATTACTGTCAAAAATACTCTCTAGCATCTCAAGCATACTACTTCTGACAAAAGGGTCATCTTCTATATAGAGTAGAGTAGTATCTTTTGTATACTTTAATAGTTTTTCAATGTTTTTCATGGCTAAAATTACTCATAGAGTCCACTCCCAATAACTTTATATTTAATATGTTCTGGAAAAATATCAATCATCTTTACACCACCAATAATACCTACAGGGTGTTTAGATATTTTAGCTAATTCTATAAGTGCTTCTCCACCTACACTAGCATCTTCTTTTGTAGCTGTTTGACGATAAGCCCCTAGACCTATATAATCTACATTGAGGCTATTGGCTTCTTCTATCTCTTCTTTATTATGTGTAGAAATACCCAAAAGTTTAGTACCTATTTTTTGGCGTACTATTTTGATAGCATCTTCTTTGTTACTTGCAATATTTGTTAAATCTTCTTGCCCTAAATGTATACCATCAGCATATTCAATAAGCTCTAAATTATCATTAATAATAATCTTTCCATGATAGTGTTTACGAATAAGTGCAAGATCTGATATTTTTTCTTGGAGGGATTGAAATTTATTTCTATATTGTAAAATTGGTATATCTAAGGGGCATATTTTATCTAATAAATCTAAGAGTGTGAGACCTTTTTTATGTAAGGTCTCTTTGTCTATTAGTCCGTAAATGTTTCCATTTTTGGAATTGTTGTTTCTAGTTTTTTTTTGAATAGAGTAAGTAAATCCCCTATAGTTTGGTGAATATCAGCTCTTTTTACAATCATATCAATTAGACCATGGTCTAATAAAAACTCTGCTCTTTGGAAACCTTCAGGTAAATCTACACCTACGGTTTGCTTGATAACTCTTTGTCCAGCAAATCCTATTAATGCACCAGGTTCTGCTATGATTATATCACCAAGCATTGCAAATGAGGCACTAACACCACCCATTGTAGGATCAGTTAAAATGGAGATAAAAGGTAGCCCTTTATGATGGAGTCTATTTAATGCAGCAGATGTTTTACTCATTTGTAACAAAGCATAAGTACTCTCTTGCATTCTAGCACCACCACTAGCAGAAACAATTATCACACCAGACTCATTTTTGATAGCACGATTGACTGCTCGAACTATTTTTTCTCCTTCTACAGAACCCAAGCTTCCACCCATAAAAGAGAAGTCAAAGACCACTAATTCTACAGGATTACCTTTGATCGTACAGCTACCACTTACCACAGAAGAGGTACGACCTGTTTTGGCTTTTCCCTCTTCTATTCGTTTTTTATAACTTTTTTTATCTATAAACTTAAGTGGGTCTACAGGAGCTAATGATGCATCAAACTCCTCAAAAGTTCCTTCATCACTCAAAAGAGCAATTCGTTTATCTGCATCTATACGAAAATGATGATCACATTTAGGGCAGACATTTTTTTTGGCTTCAACCTCTTTGTAATACATCAATGCTTTACATTTTGAACATTTAGTCCAGTGGCTTGGCACATCTTCTACAGTTACTTGTTTTCTCATTCCACCAAATAAATTACCAAAATTCATTTACTCTCCCTTATCTAGGCTGTTTTTATAAGTTTTTTTATACGCTTTGCAATTTTTTTATCTTTTGATACTATAACATAATCGGCTTCAACTATTACTGCAAGCCCATCACAAAGTGCTAACCCAGCTGCAAAATCATATTTTCTATATTTCCCAATAAAGATGAAAAATTCAACAGTATGAGCATAAGCCAAAGAGAGAGCAACTGCACCAGGAGTTCTAAATTTAAAGCCATTTTCATAGAGTTTTTTACTAAGATGAGGATGTTCATAAGATTTTTCAAAAAGACCTATAGCAGAATTAGGAGCTATAATAGGGTCTTCAAGCCTATCTCTAAAGAGTTTTCCTTGCTGAACTTTGGAATTATTATCTTTGATAAAATAGTCCCCATTAGCTAGGTTACATACCATAGCTGTATCTACTACACCATCTCTTAATCGTGCAACAGATGTACCAAAATAAGGCAAGTATGAAAGAGCATTACTACTACCATCAATGGGATCTATTATGATAGTTGTAGCTCGCTCTTCTCCTATTACTCCACTCTCTTCAGATTCTATTTGACCATATTCTTCTAAATGCTTTACAAAAATAGATTCTGCAAGTAAATCTAGTCCAGTAGTTTGATCACCACCTGCACCCACTATCCCAAGTTCAAAATAACTTTCTGGATAGGGCTGTGCAAGAGAAAGATAAATCTCTTCATTTGCTTGAATACAGGCAGATAAAAAATGTGTCATTTATGCTAAAAGCTTGTCTACTATTGCTTTAGCAGCGTCGCGTCCATCTTTGACTGCGGTGACAACTAGATCAGCACCACGATGACAATCACCACCAGCATAGACATTACTACAGCTTGTCTCATAGTTACTATCTACTTTGATACCATTCCATTGATCGAGTTCTATATTATTATCTTCCAAGAAAGGGTACTCAACTGTTTTAAATCCAAGAGCAAAGATAACTCTATCTGCTTGCACAGTATATTCACTTCCTGCAATTTCTTCTACTCTTTGACGACCACTAGCATCTGCCTCACCTAGTTGCGTCTTAATCATAGTAATACCTGTTACACAGCCTTGTTCATCAAGAAGTAATCCTTTTGGAGAGACATAAAACTCAAATTCTACACCTTCTTCTTTTGCATTAACATACTCTTTCCGACTTCCTGGCATATTTACAGCATCTCGTCTATACAGACATTTGACGCTTGTTGCTTTTTCTCTTAGTGATGTACGAACACAATCCATAGCAGTATCCCCACCACCAATTACAACAACTTTTTTATCTTTAACATCTATCGTAAGTTTACATGGCTCATCAAATAATTTTTTCTGAATAGAGGTTAAAAAATCCATAGCTAGATAAACATTTTTAGCATCTTGCCCATCCATATTAGGAATTTGACCTTTTGTTGCACCTACACCAATAAAGACAGCATCAAAATCATCTTTAAGTGATTCAAAAGAGATATCTTTCCCAATTTCACAATTTTGATGAAAAATTGCCCCAGCCTCTTTTAAGAGTGAAACTCTTCTTTGGATTACTGACTTATTGAGTTTAAAACCAGGAATTCCATAACTCAAAAGACCCCCTGCTTGGTTTTGTTTGTCAAATATTTCTACATCAACACCTTCTCTAAGCAAGAATGTAGCCGCAGATAATCCAGCAGGTCCAGCACCAATAATAGCCACCTTTTTGCCTACTTTTTCTGTAGCAAATTTAGGTTTTAGACCATTTTTGAAACCCTCTTCATTGATAAATGTTTCTACAGAACCTATAGTAATTGCTCCATGTCCATCATTGAGTGTACAAGAGCCTTCACAGAGTCTATCATGAGGACAGATTCTTCCCATTACTTCAGGAAAAGGTGAAGATTCATTTGATAAATCAAAGGCAAACTCTAAATCTTTATGTGCAGTTGCTTTAAGCCATTGTGGAATAAAGTTGTGCAGTGGACAGCCATTATGACAATAAGGGTCACCACACTGAATACATCTATCAGATTGTTCACCTGCTTTGGTTGGCTTAAATATCTCATAGATTTCACCGAAATCTTTT
>JADGER010000035.1:2239-17028 GCA_016744315.1 Sulfurovaceae bacterium | reverse complement strand
ATGAAGGGTCAAGTAGCTACATTAAGTGATGCTGATATAGATGCTGTTTCAACATATATTGCAACACTAAAATAAATCACTATAATCAAAGGAGAATATCAATCTATCAGAGTCCCAACTCTGGTATAAAAATTTCGAAGAAGGGGAGAGATATTTTCTAAATATCCTCTTTTTCAAGTATATGTAAATACTCATAAGTTTTGTCTGCTTTATGATTTCTATTTTCTGTTTTATCTGCTTTAAATCTTTGATACTCTTTTGTTTTCAAACTATATATTCCATATTTCTCCATAATAGTTTTAACATCTTTTTCACTCATCAAGCCTTCATTGTTATAACTTAAAAAAATATATTTAAATTTAGCGTTTTTTATTAAATTTTCAAAACTAGTATGTACTTTTTTTTTCTTACAATAATTTGAACGATTATATTCTCTTAAGCCTGTTTTGCCTTTTGGGGTAAAAGAATCATAATGAGTAATGGTATTTAATATATGATAATTAGCACTATATTGTCTATGATTATAGGGTGGGTCTAAATATAAAATATCGCCACAGATCTCTTTGATTAATTCATTACTATCTTTATTAAAGACTTGATGTGAATTAGCATTTTCTATAAAATTAGCAGGGTATAAAACTAATTCTTTAGAAGCAGATTTTTTAATATGTTTTAAAAATGCACCATATATAGAAGCAGTATTTGCAACTTTATCAGCACTTTCCAGAAGGGAAGCTAATAAAAAATAATATAAATTAGAATTAATTTGCTTCGTATCTTTCCACTCTTTTATTTTACTTCTTATAGCATCAATTTTTTTGCCATTCTCATCACTAAAATATTGTCTCCCACTTCCACTACCCATACAATAGTTTTGATATATAAATCCATTTTTAATAAGAGCTAAGTTATTAAGTTCTTCAATATATTTTTCTTTATTTTGTATTGCTTTATGATTTTCAATATAGTTTTTATTTAATACGAAGCTATAATGCTCTAAGTCATTACTAATAACTTGTTTCACTTCTTCTTTAAAAGTTCTTCCTATTATTCCTGTGCCTGCAAATATATCACAAAAAATCTTTTGAGATAAATCATTTCCAACTACTTGTTTTACTTCTTCTAGTATCCAAGAAGATAATCTAGACTTTGAACCTATATAGTTCATGTTCTAACCTTTTTATTCATTATTTTAAATTATATCATATTTTTTGTGCAACCTCTCTCAAAGGCAAAACTTCATAGAATACAAGGATAACTCATCAAGGAATATATATGCCATTTACCTCGTTTAACTTCTCTGTACCTTTGCAAAAAGCTATTAAATCAAATAATTATACGCAACCAACACCTATACAAGCCAAAGTAATACCACAGATACTGAATAAAAAAGACATCATAGCACAAGCACAAACGGGAAGTGGGAAGAGTGCTGGATTTGTATTACCTCTTTTGGAATTGTGGTCTAGGGATATAGGTGAGGGGAAAGCCAAGATAAAGGTGCTTGTTCTTACGCCTACTCGTGAACTTACTCAGCAGATAGCACAGACTTTTGTAAGCTTGGGAGCTTTTCTAGGAGAAACTTCATATTCTTTTGCACGAAAACCAAAAGTTGTAAGTCTTATTGGAGGTGAGAGTATTGGAGATCAACTCTTTGAGATACAAAAGGGCTGTGATATTGTTGTGGCTACGGCTGGTCGATTTTTGGATGTGGTTGGCAAAAAACAGATGAATCTTTCGTTTGTTGAATATTTTGTGCTTGATGAAGCAGATAAGATGTTGACTATTGGTTTTGATAAAGAGCTTGATGGTGTGCTTGAAGTACTTCCTTCTCAGCGTCAAAATCTCCTTTTCTCAGCTACTTATCCACCTAAGATGCAGAGTATTGCCTCTCGTATCACAAGTGATGTTATAGAGATAAGCGTAGATAATGAACAACCCACAGTAGCAGAGACAACTCAAAGGGTTATAGAAGTTAATCCACATAATAGAAGCGGACTTTTACGCTACTTACTCAAAAAAGAGAAATTCAAACAAATTCTTGTATTTATGGCAAACAAAAGAGCCACGGATAATATAGCTCGTAAATTTAAAAAAATAGGTTTTTCAGCAGACTCTTTTCATGGAGATTTAGACCAAGAAGATCGTAACTATACTTTGAAGCAGTTCAAAGATAAAAAATTGCAGATTTTATTTACTACAGATTTAGTTTCTCGTGGTCTTGATATAGAGGATGTCTCTTGTGTTATCAACTTCGACCTTCCTCGTTCACCTGCTGATTATATACACCGTATTGGACGGACAGGAAGAGCAGGAAAATCAGGTATGGCTATATCATTTATAGGACATGATGAACAAGAGCATTTTAAATTAATAGAAAAACGAAGCCAAATTAAACTTACAAGAGAACAAATCAAGGGTTTTGAACTTACAGGTGATGCCCCAATCAAAGAAAGAGGCAAAGCTCCTATCAAAGGAAAAGGCAAAAGTAAGAAAGATAAGCTTAGAGAACAGGCTTCTTTGTAAAAATTAGTATCTTTCGTAAAGGTACTCAGCCATTTGAGCTGACTCTTCATTTGTCATAACACCTTTGAGTGTTGGCATAAGACCAAATTCTTTAATGGCTCTTTTACCATAAAGAGATTTTCTTTTATCGGGATCATTTATATAGTTTTGGATAAAAGTGATAAATTCTTGTTGGGTTTTTGTTTTTGTTTTTAATTTAGTTATCAAATCTGTAATATATGGTGCAGGAGAGATATATTTATATTCTCCTTGATGATCTATACTTACACCAGTTACTGTTGTATGACAGCTGGCACAATTCTTTTTAAATAATTCTTCTCTTGGATCAATAATTTCAACTACTTTTTCAGGTACAACCACCTTCTCTTTTCCATAATCAGAGTAAAGATAGTTACTTAATACTACAATCTCTTCTTGTGTTAATGCACCTTTGAGTGTTGGCATAAGACCAAATTCTTTGATAGCTCTTTTACCATAAAGAGATTTTCTTTTATCTGGATTATTTATATAGTTTTCAATAAATGTACCAAACTCTTCTTTGCTTTTTGTTTTTGTTTTTAACTTTTTTATTAAATCATCAATATATGGTGCTGGAGATATATTCTTGAATTCACCTTGAAGATCTATACTGACACCTAGTACTGTTGCATGACAACTTGAACAGTTTTTTGAAAATAAATCAGCCCCTGATTGGGCATAGAGTATAGATGTAGAGAGTGTTGCAAACACCATTAAAGTTTTTATTCTCATAGTTTAATACCTCATTTTAAGTTAATCTTTAGATAAATTATACAAAAATCAATATAAATCTATTATTAATTAATGTTAATAAAGATATAATTTTGACAAATAATAAATTATTGAGTTTATTCGATACAAAAGGAAATGAATGGAAATTGAAATATCAAGAAGGAAATTTTTACAAGGGAGCGTTGCACTCTCTATAGTGGGTGCTTCATCTATAGGTTCAGTAAATCTTCTTTCAAATGAAGACAATAAAAATAATGCTAAAGGGACAGTAGATACAATAAATAAAATACCTACACTCTGTGAAATGTGTATTAATAAATGTGCAGCTATTGCAAAAGTAGAAAATGGAATACTTACAAAATTAGATCCAAATCCACAATTTCCTAAATCAAAAAATATGTTGTGTGCAAGAGGTGTGGCAGGTATTCATGCACTCTATGATCCTGATAGACTGAAATACCCAATGATTAGAGTGGGTAAAAGAGGTGATGGAAAATTTAAAAGAGTCACATGGGATGAAGCCTATGAAGCTATTTTGAATGGAACAAAAGATTTCAAAGGATTGAGCACTATCTTGGATGAAGAGAAAGATAATCGCTCAACTATTGGGTTTTGTGCTGGTGAAGGAATGGGCGAGCATACTTATAAAGATTTTATAGCAAATAAATTGGGTTCTACAAATTTTTTAAATCATGCATCAATTTGTCTACAAACAGCAATAGCAGGATATACTTTGACTATTGGTGCTTATGGTCAAGCTGATTTAGCCAATGCTAAATATGTGATTATGGCTGGAGCAAATAGAGCTGAAGCTATTGTAACACCTGATACTATGGATATATTCAAAAGAACTAGAGGAAGAGGTACAAAACTTATCTGTATTGATCCAAGGTTTACAAATACAGCTGCACAAGCAGATGAATGGTTGGGTATCAAAGTTGGTACTGACTTGGCTCTTGTTTTGGCTTTGACTTATGTGGTTATTACAGAAGTTCTTTATAACAAAGAGTTTGTAGCACAAAATGTAAATGATTTTGAACTCTATAAAAAACATATTATTTCAAATAAATATACTCCTGAATGGGCAGAAAAAATCACAGGTATAAAAGCTAATAAAATTACAAAAATTGCTAGAGAATTTATGGCAAATGCACCGCAATCTATTTATTATCAAGGGAGACGAACAGCTTGGAGTAAACAAGATTTTCAGCTCAGAAGAGCGCAATCTATTTTTACCTCTCTAGGTGGAGGAATTGATGTCAAAGGTGGCATTGTTTTTGGGAAAAAAATACCTTTGGGAGGGCATGAAATAAATACACCTTTGTATGAAAATGCTCAAGGAAGAATAGAAAAAGATGTTGCTGCTATAGTTGGTTCTACAGGTTCTTGGATTGGTTGGAGAAATAAAATAATAGAAAAAAAATCACCGTATCCAATTAGAGCTATGTTTACTTACAAACAAAATCCAATGTTATCTGTTCCTGATACTTCAAAAACAAAAAAATTATTTTCTATGATGGATTTGGTAGTTACTATAGATACTATGCCAAGTGATACGGTTATTATGAGTGATGTTGTATTGCCAGAATGTACTTACTTAGAAAGAGAAGATCCTGTGAAATCATTTGGTGGAATAGAGCCTTCTATTGCTATTAGAAATAAAGTTATGGATCCTCTTTATGAGACTAAAGCTGTTTTTGACATCCTCAAAGGTTTGTCTAAAAAACTTTCAAAACCACTTTGGGAAATTACTAAAAAGCATGATTCAGATGTGCAAGATGAGATTACAGATAGAACAGAAAGTGTTGTCTATAATGAAGATGGTTTTGATCTTACTGATATGTTCCAACATTCACAAGAAGAGAACAACAAAGAGATGGTAGTGAGTAAACACGGTGAAGAGGCGTATAAAACTTTGAAAGAAAAGGGTGTATATTACCCGAATATGGATAAATATTTCAAACAAACATCTATGAATGAGTATGAGTATTATCCAGAAGATAAAAAATACTATACCGTTAGCAAAACAGAGCAAGTTGAAAATGAGAATAATGATGTATGTGTAGATAGCAAATCTATAGCAGCCGTGAAAAAATATATGAATACAAATTCTAAAAAGATTGAATGTAATTTGAAGTCAATGACCAAAAGAGGTATTGATGCGATGCCTACATGGAATGATAATCAGCATAGAGAAACTGCTAAAGGTAAATTCAAATTTATTAGTGGGAGACATGCACAATTTACACAAAATTCTACACAAAACAATGCAATGCTTTTAGACTTGTCAAGAGAGAATTATATTTGGATCAATAAAGATCAAGCAGATGAAAAAGGGATTGGGCATGGTGATTTGGTTGAAGTAGAAAGTAGCACAGGAAAAGTACATATTAAAGCCTATCCTACAAATAAAATTATCAAAGATGTACTGTTTTATGTCCATGGATTTGGTGCTACAAGTGAAGGATTGACACTAGCTTATAATAATGGTGCTAGTGATAATCTTATTATAGAAGATGTTATAGAACCAGTATTTGGTGCTGCGGCTATGCATGAAACACAAGTAGAGATAAGAAAGGTTAACTCATGAATTTTGCTATGGCATTAGACTATCAGAGTTGTATAAACTGTAAAGCATGTGAAGTTGCATGTAAAGAAGAGAATGGCGTACAATTAGGTGCAGACAAACAAAGAATTTGGGTAGGGCAGACTGAAAAGTCAATATTTGGAAATCCTTTTGTAAATTATTACCCTTCACAATGTAACCACTGTATTGATGCTCCTTGTGTGGATGTTTGTCCTACTCAAGCGAGTTACTTCAATGATGGTGGATTGGTCATAGTGGACAAAGATAAATGTATTCTTTGTAAAGGCTGTATGGAAGCTTGCCCTTATGATGCAAGATATGTAGATGATAAATATGTAGCTGTTGATAAGTGTACATTTTGTTATGATACTAGAATTAGTCAAGGAGAAGTCACAACAGCGTGTCAAGCTACTTGTCCTACAAAAGTAAGACTATTTGGTGACTTGGATGATGAAGAGGGAGATTTAGTGCAACTCCTCAAAAAAAGAAAGTTCTTTGTTTTGAAAGAGACTGAGGGGACAGTTCCCAAGTTATTCTATCTCTTTCCAGAAGATCAACATTTTGCAATTAATTCTATTGGAGAAGATACAACAATTCATACATGGGATAGTTTTAAACCTCTTATTGATGAAGCTACAAGTAAAAGGAGCAAACAGTGGAAAAATTTAATATAGCTGGTATTGAGATAAACAAAGTCTCTTTCTTTGGATTATTTTTTAATAAAACGATGTTGTTAGCTTATGTTTTATTGGCTTTTGGAATATTTGGGATATATGAAATCATACTTGAAAGATACTTTCTCCTAACTGCAAATGCTTTTGATGCTGGATTACACCAAGGAAGTCGAGATGTAGCTCTTGCTATGAGAGAGGCTATCTTTGGTCCTGGTGGAGAGGTCAAGAGAGAGAGTCCTTGGACTTTGTATATTGTTAATTATATGTATATGATATACACAGGAAGTGGTATTATATTTTTGGTAACTTTAGCAGAACTTGCAAACTTAGAAATACTTAAAAAAACAGCAGCAGGATTCCTAACTCTAGGGCTTGCTATGGTTTTTGGTGGTCTTTTTACTATTATGTTTGACCTTAATATGTTAAATATGCAATGGATGCTTATCACTCCAAATATTGGTTCTGGTATGTGGCTTATGTTACCACTCTATTTGATATATATTCCATTTGTTATGTTTGAGATATATTTATTGCTCACAGATAATAAAGAACTAGTAAAGAAAATAGCCTTTGTTATTTTATTTATAGGTATTGGTATAGATATTGCAGAGTATTATATTCAAGCAAAACTTTTTGATATGAATACCGCGAGACACTTATGGACAACATATCCAATTTTGCCTCTTTATTTTATCTTATCATCTTTTTTAGCAGCAACTGGGGTAATGATTTTGTACTCTTACATAGCATACAAGGATCAACTAAAGAGTGATTTTGAGCTTTTATTAAAAACCCTAAGAAGACTGGCTTTGATATTTATCATCTTGGTAGCATCTTATGAAGCAGTGGCTTTTCTCTTTATAGATAAAAAATGGGCAACTGTAATATTATTTGAAGGTTTTGCATATCAATTTTATTTGTATGCACTCTTTAGTATTGCACTTCCCTTTCTCTTTATGATTTTGCAATTAATCCAAAGAAAAATAAATACAGCATTTATGCTTTTGGCTTCATTATCCATAATAATAGGATCATTTATGGAAAGATATATATTTGTCTATGGCGGAAATGCTTACCCTATGAGTGATAGATTTGGTACAGGTTTTCAAAAATATAGTGAGTATGATGTGATAAGTTCTTTTATACATATTACACCACCAGTTTCTGAAATTTGTATTGTAATTGGTTCATTTGGTGTAGTAATTGCTGCATATAAAATTCTTGATAGCTTATTCTCTGTCTCTAAAGTACGCGAACACTAGAACCTCTTTTTGAGGTTTTAGGAGTGTGTTAAACTTTTTATAGAATTATATGAAGTGAAAAGTAGTGGATTGTCATCTTGTGACCCTCTCTATGTCAAAAGCAATAAAAATCCTAAAAATAGAATAATTATAAGACTAGTATACTCTAAATATTTTTTGAGTTTCTCATTTTTTTGTGCGGTTTTTTTGCGTACTGAGACACTTATAAGTGCAGAAACATAAATGATGGTACTCATTCCCAAACTCATTACAAGTGCTGCTAAAAAACCCGCATAATAGAGTCCTAAAGAGAGAGCAAAAATAAATATAGTTGTTGTGCCAGGGCATGGAATAATTCCTGCTGAGATGATAAGGGCTACATCAGTTGTATTAGAATCTACTTTGCATGCGTTACATGCACAGGTAGCTACATGAGGTGTTGCACTAAAGCTAAACTTTTGAGTATTTTTAAGCATTTTATAGGCTTTATATTTTGTGTAGAGTAGATAGAGAGCTATAGCAATAATAATAAGAGCAGATATTTTTGTTGTAAGATAAACACTCTCTTGCATAAACTGCGAAAGAAAAGTATTTACGCCAAAATAAATTATAAGTGTAAGTAAAAAGGCTGAAAAAGTATGCACTATTCCAATGGCAAGTGAAATAAATAAGGCTTTGGAATAAGAGCGTTCATTGGAAAGAAAATAGCTTGCTACAAGTGTTTTGCCATGTCCAGGACCTAGTGCATGAATCAAGCCATAGAGATATGCAAAGAGTAAAAGTGAAATGTAAGTTAAGGGATTTTTTTCATCTTTGATAGACTCAAAGAGAGATTTTACTTTTTGTATACTCTCTTGAAGGAGATTAGTTTGCAGTGATTGTGTTTGCTCTTTTTGAGGGATTTGTTCTTTTACTACTATTTCTTTCCTTGGTTGTTCTGCTAGGAATGCTTTATCTTTAAAAACTATTGAGGCAGTAAAAAGGTAAAGATTCTCTTCAAGGATAAAGGCTTTAGAGTTCAAAGAGACATCAGAAACTTTAAAGGTAAAAAAACCATTTCTATCATTAAAAACAAAAGAGAGTAGGGTATCGTTTTGGAGTGCAATATCAAGATTTATATTATAGGAGAAGACAATAGTTTCTTCTTTGAGTTTGATAGAAAAGTCTGAAAACTTTGGTTTGAGCCAAGTTGCTTCATCTTCGTAAGCATTTTTGGCAAATTGTATCTCTGTGAGCATATTATTTTCTAGTAAATACTCAAGCATTACTTTTTTTACATTGAGTATCTCTTTTTTATCAAGTTTAGAATCTTTGTTTGTATCATATTGAATAAGTAAAGAGTCTATAAACGCATCTGTAAAAATCCAATCTGCGTGAATAGTTGTAATATTTTTATCTTTTACATCAATATGGAGTTGTATATTTGCCGAAGGTGTCATTAATTGACAGGCTGCACATCCATAGAGGAGCGTTTGCAAAGAAAGCAAAAAGAGAAAAATAATTTTTTTCATTTAAGACCTTTAATCAGAATAAATAACATAAGTGATACAGAAGCAACCAAAATAATACATGCCCCCGAAGTAAGATTAAAACTATAAGAGAACCATAATCCTACAAGTGTAAAAAATGAGGCGATAAAACCTGAAATAAACATCATACTGAGGAGAGAATGAGCGAGTCTTTGTGCAATATATATAGGAATGGTCAGCAATGCTATAACCAAAATAAGTCCCACAACTTTGATTGCTATTACTACCGTTAGGGCAGAGAGAACAAGTAAAAGAGTATAAAAAAACTTAACATTTATACCGCTCAAAGAGGCATATTCACTATCATAAGAGACGGCAAGTAGTTCTCTATACCATAACTTTAAAACAATCAAAATTATCAAAAAAAGTAACCCCATAAAGATAATATCTTCTCTACTTACAGCTAAAATAGAGCCAAAAAGATAGCTCATAAGGTCTACATTATATCCAGGTGTTAAATCTACAAAGATGATACCTATCGCCATTCCTGTAGCCCAAATAAGTCCTATAAAAATATCAATATTTTCTTTTTGTTTGAGTGTGACTATAGCCATAAAAAGAGATGCAATTATTGCAAAAAGAGTCGTACCCAAAAAAATTGGTAGCCCAGTATACAGAGCTATACCTATGCCTCCATACGCAGCATGTGCGATGCCACCTGCCAAAAATACCATTCTATTAACCACAATCAAAGAACCCATGATACCAGCTATAAAACTTACAAGAATACCTGCAATAAGTGCATTTTGCATAAATTCATAAGAGAGTGCTTCTATCATCTAACTTTTCCTAGCATTTGCAATAATTCTACTTCACAAATATGTTTATCTTCAGTTGTAAACTCTTTTTTTAATGATTGAAGAGAGTGAAAAGTGAGTCTTTTGTGAATATGTGCCACCTTATTGGCATACTTCATAATAACAGAGAGATCATGGCTAATTACAATAATAGTCATCTCTTTATTGAGTTCTTTAAGGAGTTGATATATCTGCTGTTGTCCATCTACATCTATATTTGATGTGGGTTCATCAAGTAAAAGAATTTTAGGTTTATTATAGAGTGCTCGGGCTATCATAATTCGTTGCCGTTGTCCTCCTGAGAGTAGACCTATTTTGCTATCAGCATACTCTTGCATACCTACTTCTTCCAAGACCTCTAAAGCAGTAATTTTATCCTCTTTTGCACCCATCATAACTACATCAATCGCTTTAATTGGAAAGTTAAGATTTATATTTGTATTTTGTGGGACATAGCCTATTTGAGATAAAACTTTTTTGCTTGTTTTGTTAAATATTTCTATAGAATTAGAGGGAGCAGGAAGCAGACCTAGTATAAGTTTCATAAGTGTACTTTTGCCCCCACCATTTGGACCAATAAGAACTAAAAAATCTTTTTCATATACATTGAGATTAATATCTAAAAGTATCAGCTCTTTTTCATAGGCAAAATTAAGATTTCTGATACTTAGAATAGGTGAGTTATTTTGCAATTGTTTCTGCCATATTTATAAGATTTTGTGACCACTTTGGATTAAGAGGAGAAATTTTCTGCACTCTAGCATTTGTCTCTTTGGCAATGATACGAGCACTTTTATCTGAAAACTCAGGTTGTGTAAAAATGACTTTTATATTTTCTTCTTTTGCTTCTTTAATAATTTTTATAATCTCTTTTGGTTGAGGAGATTTTCCTTCCACTTCTATGGCTACCTGTTCTAAATTATAAGCATTGGCAAAATAACCCCAAGAAGGATGAAAAACCATAAATTTTGTTTGAGCAGGAAGATTTTTGAGAAGTAATTTTATTTTTGTATCTGTTGCTTGAATCTCTTCTAAAAATGCATGAAGGTTTTGCTTATATGCCTCTGTGTTTTCTGGAGAAATTTTGACTAAGTTTTCATAAATTGTTTGTGCCATAAGTGCTACATTTTTGGGTGCAACCCAAGTATGAGGATCCATTCCTTCATGATGAGATTCTTCATTATGATGATGATTTTGTTTAAAAGATATTTTTTGTATATTGGTACTCATATCTACAAAAATAAGAGTACTATTTTGAGAGTGAAATTTTTTGAGCCATACTTTTTCAAACTCTACACCCATACTAAAATAAATATTTGCTTTAGAGAGAGCAATCATTTGGGATGGTTTTGGCTCATAGGAATGAGGAGAACTTCCTCTAGGAACCATTACCGTGACATCTACCATATCTTTGGCAATTTTTTGAACAAATGTTTTTTGAGGAGTTATACTCACAATAATATTGGGCTTCGCCAATGCAAGAGAAGCAAAAAGTATAAAGAAGAGTGCGAATGTCTGTTTCAGAATAGATCCTTTAGATAAAATATGTAGAATTATATAGTGAGCTTACTTGTATGCGACTTAGTCGCATAGTAGGCTTTGCCATCTACAGTATTTCTCTGCTAAGGAATAGAAGTAAATTAATACCAAACTTTAGGGTATCCACAAGGAAATACCCTAAAATGTATATAATTACAATTTTACTTTACATCATCTATAACTTTCTTAGCCATATCAAGATTTTGAACACCACTTTTTACAAAATTAACTCCTGCTATAGTCTGTTTATCTAGCATTAAAGCATCATCACCTATTGCACCATTAATAACCGCCAAGATAAAGAGAGCTTTTTCAATTTTGCCACTATCTAACTCTTCTAGCCAATAATCTCCACCTGCTTGGTCTGGATCTCTCCCATATACATGATTATAAATAGCTACAATAAAGTCATAAGTACTAAATCCTTCAGGGTATTTACCTTTTGTCTCTTCTTGGTCAAAGAAACTTCTTGCAATATCTTCTAAATTGAGTTTAGATTCATACAACCAATACACACTCCCTGCACTCTCTGGAGCTCTTCCAAATGTAGCAATATACAATCTCGTTACATTATCTAACTCTGGTTTAGTCCCTGTACCCTCTGCATTACCTGTTTGTCTTTCTACAACAATAGGTGTAACAATAGGTGTAACAATAGGTTCAGTAATAGGTTGCACAACAACTTTTTCTTCTTCTACAATAGGCTCAACCGTTTCTTCTTCTTCAGGTTCAGGAGTTGGAGTAGTAGGAGTAGATGTTGAACCTCCACCACCACTAGCTGGTGGTGTTACAATTGGTGCAACATCATCATCGGTTGTAGTTACAGTTACCGTTTTATTTGATAAATTATCAAATGTATCATCACTGCTACTATTTACACTCACTGTAATTATACTACTTTGACTTCCATCTACAATACTATCATCTATGCCACTAATAGTAATTGTTTGGGCTGTATTCCAATTATCAGTTGTAAATGTTAGAGTATCAGGAGCGAGGCTAACTTCACCAGTATCTGCACTTGCAATATTAAATACTACATCAGTTTCAGGTTGAGAATTTAACACTACTGTAAATGAATCGGTAGTACCTGATTCGCTTACTGAAGCAGTTATTTTTGATAATGTAAATCCTGCCGAATCATTATCAGTAATAGTCACACTAACATTAGCTACATCATCAGCGAGTAAATCACCATAATTACTATCAGCACTTGTAGGGTCTCCTGTGTTGATGGTACAAGTTCTATCTGTAGCATTATCAATATTGTCATCTACAGCAGTTACAGTTACCTCTACTTCTGACATAGAGTCAAGAACTACAGAGGTTGTGGAGAGTGTACAGTTATCAGTTGTAGTAAGTTGTACAGTTACCTCATCTGTGGGTGTGGTATTAAGAGTAATAGTAAATGTATCCGAACCACCATTTTCTGCTAGATTTAGGCTACTTTTATCAAGAGTAATACCAACACTATCATCATCTGTTGTAGTTACAGTTACACTTTTATTGGCTACACTATCAATACTAATAGTAACTGTAGTATCTTGACTTCCATCAAAGACGCTATCATCTTCTCCTGTAAGCGTTACTGTTTGGGCTGTATCCCAATTATCAGTTGTAAAGGTTAAAGTATCAGGTGATACAGTAGCTTCCTCTGTATCTGCACTTGTAATATTAAATACTACATCCGTTGTAGGTTGAGAATTTAATACTACTGTAAAGGTATCTTCACTCCCTGTTTCGCTTACTGACGCAGTTGTTTTTGATACTGTAAAAGCATCTACTGTTGTAAAACTCCAACTAGTCTTATCTGATATACCTGCATAGTAGTTATCTGAAGCATCTTTAAAAGCTGTATTGTCTATTTGTATATAATACTCTGTATTAAAATCTAAATTTGTATCAGGATTGATGGTCACAACTGCTCCACTAATACTTACTAGTCCACTTGAAGCACTTATTGTCTCCACAATTGCATCATCACTAGTTTTTTTAATAAAAATAGTTCCATAATCTACTACTACATCTTTACTAAGCGTTATAACTAAATCGCTATCTACTGCTACAGCTGTTGCATCATCTGCTGGGCTTAGAGTTGATAAAGTTGGTGCTATATCATCTGTAATAGTGATAGTAAATGCTTTTGAATAAGTTGCACTAGAGGCATCAGTAGTTTGAATGCGTATATTATAAGTTCCTGCTCCTAATGTATTGGAGTTATTGGCTCTTAGATTTGCACTATTAATATTAAAACTACTATTGTTAGTAGAACCATCACCTCCAACTAACGCATAAGTAAATGTATCACTTACATCTACATCTGTAGAGCTTAATATACCTATTTGTGCATCTTCTCCTGTACTTTGAGTAACATTATTCTTACTGAGTGTTATATTGGTAGGTGCATCATTAACAGAGGTGCTTACTACTGTAGTACCATTATTAGGAGTTGAGTTTTCAGTTCCATCATTGAGTCTGATAGTAAGTCTCGTCATTTCTGTATCTCCTACTGCTTTACGATTATCAGCAGGAGTAAAAATAATATCTCTAAGAGTTGCTTGAACACTCGCAACAGTTCCAGTACCTACACTAGAAGCAGATAAAGTTCCATAAGCATTATTATTTAAACTAATAGATTCTACAGATATATTATCTCCATCTCCATCGCCTAATATAATACCTGCAAATGGTTTAATGGTAGCATTATCATTGACTGCTTGGTTTGCTTCTGCTCCACTTACTGTTGGGGCTTGGTTGGAAGAAGCCACAGTCGTAGAATTAATAGAGCTTCCAGTTACACTACCTATTCCATTTGCATTTTTTGGAGTTACCTCAAAGCTAATATATTTCCCTACTTCACTAGAGGTCAATGTAAAGGTTTTTGAAGTTGCTCCTGAAATAGCAGTTTTCCCACTTCCACTTGAATCTGTTGAAGCATACCATTTAAAAGTTGAACCACTCTCTGTATCACTATCAGCATCAGCGTAGGTATAAGCTCCTGTGAGAGTTTCACCATCTTGTATAGTTCCTGAAAAAGTTACTGATGAGGCTGTTGGGGGGGTATTTGGCGAAGGAGCTATAATATCCTTAATAATAAAACTTTGTAAATCCATATTATGAATAGAATCAGAGTCTTCACAAGTAAT
>JADGER010000035.1:0-2139 GCA_016744315.1 Sulfurovaceae bacterium | reverse complement strand
GGCTGTTGGGGGGGTATTTGGCGAAGGAGCTATAATATCCTTAATAATAAAACTTTGTAAATCCATATTATGAATAGAATCAGAGTCTTCACAAGTAATTTTAACTTTGAACCAAGTAATATTATTAAAAGCACTTTCATCAATATCAATCGTGAATATACCTTTTTCAGTAGAAGTATGAAATTCTACTCCATTACTTGCAGTAAAATCTAAATGAAAGATGCTTCCTAACCAATCTTCTATCTTAATAGAATCCAAATCAAAGGTAGATATTTCATCATTATCAGCAGTAAAGACAACGGAAACATACTGATAACCATCGGCATCTGTACTATAATTCTCTTTGTTAAAAAAAAAGACATCAGGAGAATCCTCACGAACAGCATTGTCCTCTAGGGTTACATTAAATCCATCATCTGTCTTTCCACCAGTATTATTATTCCAATAGTCATTTCCTAAATCGTGGCTTGTTCCTGCAAAAGCATTAATACCTAATCCTAATAATAGAGTAACTACTATTAACATCTTTTTCTTAAATAACATCATCTCTAAATTCCTTGAAAACTTTTTTGTTTTAAGTTTTAAAACATAAGTAAATCACCAAAAGAGGCTTAATTATATTTTAATCTATTGTATTAGCTATAAAAAATTTCATAGAGTCTATTTTATCAACTCTACAAAATCTAAAATAGTAATTAACTCCTAGGAGGAAACACTCCCTGCAATGCTATAATATAATTTATTGCTAGAAATGGTTGCATCACAGGTACAGGTTTACTATCGCCTGTATCACCTACTGTCACATCTCCGTTACTTCCTCCTCCTGTTATCTCTATCTCTACTGCTTGACTGTTCATAGTAGTATCTGCTGTAGTTGAATATCCATTATCTATAGGATAAACATCTTTACCTTTTGTTGTTTCTCCTGTTGCAAGATAATTACCATCTGCATTCTCTTCATCACCTTTACCATTTTTAGCTTTGATTGTTGCATTAGCCGTGATAGGTTCACTCTCTTTTGATGTAAAAGTTGCTGAGTGAGTATGTTTTGGTATTTGGGATGTTTTTAATGTTACAGTCTCAGCTCCACCACTTTGTCCTAATTGATAATTAGACAACCCCTTTCCATTACCTGCGTGTATAGGTACTCTACCACTTAAATCAGGCAATCCAAAAGTACTTCTTCCATCTCCTCCATAAGTCGTACCTAATAGCGTAAAAAGTGTTGTATTTGAAGAAATAGATATTAGTTGTCCATCACAAAATGCCCAACCGTATGGTGCATAAGTCCCCGCAAACATACTTATTTCTCCTATATATGGTTCTGCTGCCATACTAAACTCCTTTTATTTTTTATATAATTTTTATTAAGAGATAAGTTTATATCTCAACCTTTATTACTGTTTAGTCTTGATAAACTATTTAGAAACCCATCTGCTGTTCTAGCAAATGGTTTTGTGAATTTTTCTCATCTCCCTCTCTGCATTTTGAAAGGTATAACTGGATAAAGTTACTGAGAAACTTTAGCTTCTAATTCCGACATTTCTATAATGTTTAATTTCTTCGCTTCATCATATGTGAGTGCTTTATACTCTTTTTGAAAACCAATAGGAAGAGTATTAAAATCTATATCTTTTAAATCATATTCATTCCACCCCATAGCTGGATCTCTTGCAATAACTTGAGTAGTTGACTGAAAGAAATATAACTCTTTATAATAAACAACTAAATTATCTAGGTCTTTTACTGTGTACCACAATGATAAGTCACTCATACTAACACCAATTGTTGCAATCGCAGCTAATGTGTCTGTTGCTTGTGCCCTTGCTTGAGTTGAGTTTTCTGGATTCATCGTGTTATCTAAAAGAACTGTTCCATGAACAAAACGAGATGCTGGTGTAAAATCACCAGGAAGACCTAAAAGTGCAGTTTGGTCGGGTCTTGCACCTTTCATATTATAAATCTTTTTATAATCTATAACTCTGTTCTCAAATTCTTTGTTCATTTCAGTGTTAGTAATGTTTAAAGATGAATACTTCACAGCATATTTTAGTTGTTCTGGGTATGATGGTGAGTTAGTCATAACATTTTTAGCGTTTTCATATATAATAGTTTTGCCGTCTATAAATTCTATAACAG
>JADGER010000212.1 GCA_016744315.1 Sulfurovaceae bacterium | reverse complement strand
AAATATTGATGATGCTGGTATTAAAGTCAAAAAAAGTATAGAGTGTCTTGATGGTTTTGTAGGTTTTGAAATTCATCCCTATATATCTTCATCAAGTGAGCTTTTTTTACCCAAGAATGCACAGGCTATATGCACACTTAAGATAGGCAATAAAAAAAGTATCCTAGGAGCTATCACTCCTTGGGGAGGATATGCCTTTGAGGGAATGATTATGATGAATATTAATGAACAAGATATGTGGATAGCCAATCCATTTAAGTTAATACGAGAGACACTCAAACTCCCTCATATACCCATTCCTGATGTTACAACAGAAAATGGGAAACGATTACTCTTTGTGCATATAGATGGTGATGGCATTATGAATAGAGCCCAATGGGATGCAGAAAAATTCTCAGGAGAGGTACTCAAAGATGAGATATTTACTAAGTATCAGATACCTATCTCTTTTTCTATCATCGAAGCAGAAACTGCCCCACATGGACTCTATCCAAAAATAAATAAAGAGTTAGAAACTATAGCACAAGAGATCTATAAATTACCAAATATAGAGCCTGCAACACATACATTTACTCATCCATTCTTTTGGAAAAATATTGTCGATGATACACTTAATCCAGAGTTTCGTCTGGAGGTTACAGACTATAACTTCTCGATAAATCGTGAAATTAATGGCTCATTAGACTATATTAATACCAAACTTACACCCCAAGGAAAATCAACTGTTATGACCTTTTGGAGTGGTGATTGTCTCCCCCAAAAAGAAGTTTTAGAATATATGTATAAAAATAATTTTCTACAAATAAATGGTGGAGATACAACCATCACAAATAGTACTCCATGGCTAAGTTATGTAGCACCATTGGGTTTGAAACGAGGAGATTACTATCAGATATTAACAGGGGCTCAAAATGAAAATGTCTATACCAATGATTGGCTAGGTCCATTTTGGGGATTTAAGCGAGTAATACAAACATTTAAACTCACAGATACCCCACGACGACTAAAACCAATAAATATATATTTTCATATTTATTCAGCTTCCAAAAGAGCTTCACTCAACGCCCTACACAAAGTATTTAAATGGTCAATAGCCCAAGATGTAATGCCTATTTATACATCCGAATATATACCAAAAGTGATGGATTTTTATGAAATAGCACTAGCTAAAGATAGCAAAGAGAGATGGCTAGTTTCTGGTACAGAGTCACTCCATACACTGCGTATATCTGAAAAATACTCTGTAGATATTAATAAATCTACAGGTGTTGCTGGTATGAAGAAATACAAGACCTCACGATATATACATTTGGATTCTAATTCTACTCATATTATAGCCTTGAACAAAGGCTCTTTAGAACAAAATTATCTTGTAGATGCCAATAGTAAGTTACTCTCTTATAGCAAAGATAGCAATCAAACTACACTTCATTTTGTAGGAGAAGTACCTATAGAAATTCGTTACCACCTACAAAAAGGCTGTCAATTAGAGGCCACACCAAAAGCTACGCACAGAAGCAGTGATAAAAATATCATAGAATTACAATATGAGGAAGTAAAGGATGTAAATGTCACCGTCTCTTGTCACTGACTACAAAGTAGATATTGCTAGTAACAAAGAAATATTCTTTATATTTATTATATTTACTACAATATTATACTTTATATATCCTGCTGAGATTATCAAAGAACAGGCACTTAAAGAAAAAAGTAACTATGCTTTGAGTGCTTTATACCTAGAAAATATGCTCCAGCTAGACCCAAGTAATCAGGAGCTTATATTTGCTACCATCAAAGCTGGACTAGAAAGTGGCAAAGTAGACTTAGCAAAGAAACTCATAGAAGTACTCAAAACATCTCTCCCTCCCCAAGAGCAAAAAAAAATCCATATACTCCAATATAAAGTCTATATGATTGAGGAGGAGAGAATTTTAGATAAAAATAAGAGTAAAAATCTCAGGGAAAAAATGCGAGAACTCCTTGCTATAGCATCACAAGAGGAGCAATTTGAAGAGAAATATGCATTTTTATGGTACAGGTATGCATTAGCACTCTCCCAAAAAAAAGAAGCACTCTCCTTTATCAAGCCTATATATAAAAGAGGAGACCCTTATGCACTAGAGCAGTGTGTCTATTTAGCTACTGATCTCAATAAGACAAAAGAGAAAAGATACTGCACAAAAAAACTTGTAAATTTAGATGGTGAACACTCTATAAAATGGCTACAGTCTGCATATATTATGTATAGCCAAAGTGGTGACATAACACAAGCATATCAAATAATCAAAAAACTTGCTCAAAAAGATTCTAGCTACCTTGATGAATTAGCACGAGTAGAGATCATGGAGAAAAACTACATAGCATCTGCAAAAACATTTCTCTCTCTGTATGAAAATAGCTCTAATAAAGAGAGAAAAGAGCAGTATCTTATCAATGCTATCCAAGCACTTGTTGATGGTGATAAAAAAGATAAAGCTGTAGCATTAATAAATAAATATGAAGATCTCTATCTCAATAATAATAAGATGATACAAAAGTTTCTTAGATTTTATCTTGCAATAGGAAGACTTCCAGAGGCTCAGGAACTCTCCATAAAACTTATGCAGGATGGCTCATTTGAGTAAATATCTAAAACTATTTTTTCTGCTTATATTTACTATATATGCCCAAGAAGTTCCTACAAAAGATACTAATAGTAGTGATGAAAATCTACGCTTGATGTATCAAGTTTTTACCTATTCTAGTGATCTTAAAAATGCTTATAAAGTAGCCAAAAAAGGTGTCAAAGACTATCCAGAGTCACTCTTTTGGCATAAAAACTTAGCACAAGTAGCCCAATGGTTAGATAAAAGAGCAGAAGTAATAGAGCAGTATATTTTTATCTATGCAAAGACAAAAGATGAAGAAATGGGAGAAAAAATACTCTCCTATGCATTACAATCGTATCAGTATGAAAAAGCTGTACCTATATTAAGACAAAAAGTACTCCAAAATCCTTCAGTAAAAAATATAAAAGATATGATATTCGTTTATGACAAAGTAGGTTCTCCTGAAGAGTCTGCCAAGTTTTTGATAGAGCTATCTAATAAAAAAAATGCCAATGTCTCATGGTCACTCGAAGCTATGAATATATATATGCAATTAGGAGAGATGGAAAAGCTAGAACAACTCGTCAAAAAGATAGAAAAAAGAGAAAATTTAGATCTTAATACGACACAAAAGCTATCAAATTACTATATATCTCAAAAAAATATCCAAAAATCATATAATATCTTATTGCGTACGACTATCAATAATAAAAGCAAAGAGAGTATAAAATACTATCAAAATATCAGTGATATAGGCTGGTATCTCCAAGATCCAAAAAACGCGGCCAAAGCTTCTAAACAACTTTTTATTCAAGGAGTAGCCCGACTCATAGATATAGAACGGATTATCTATTATTATACTGAGTTAGAGCCTACTTTGGGACAAAAAGCTTTACTCTATGGATCTAAAGAATTTGATAATAAATATTTCTATAATACTTATATTACTAACCTTTACGAAAAGAAGCAGTATAAGAAACTAGCCAAAGAGTTTGAAAAAATAGAAAAAAA
>JADGER010000034.1 GCA_016744315.1 Sulfurovaceae bacterium | reverse complement strand
CCTATAATCTCATCATCATGGAACTTAGGAATCACATTCATAACTTTTTACCTTTTCAATTTCTTCTGATGTTAATTCTCTACCATCTTGTCTTTGTTTATTGGGAGCTTGCTTTGAGGGATATTCCCAATCATGTGAATGAGGATCTCCTGCTCCATGATTATGTCCAAAATCAATATCTGAAATTGGCTTACCATCTCTATCATAATTTCTTATTTGGATAATATCACCTGTTTCAGGATTTTTTTGAATTAATGTTCCATTTTTAGGACCCAAAATTCCTTTTTTCCCTTCAGGAAGTCTATTTTTTAAACCTTTTCTTGCCAACCCAAACGGATCAATCCACCCCGTCGGATTCGGAGCATAAGCATAAAGATTATCCCCACCCAACAACCCAATAGGGTCTTGGCTAACAAACCTACCAATATCAGGGTCATAATACCTAAACCGATTATAATGCAATCCAGTTTCAGTGTCGTAGTATTGCCCTTGAAACCTAAGGGGTTGAATAGAGATTATATCATCATTACTTTTTGAACTCTCTTTAGTATTCCCCCAAGTATCATAAACAGCCTCCCAAATAATCTCACCTTTTTCATTGGTAAGTTCTCTAGGAGTTCCTAAATGGTCAGTGTGATAGTAGTTTATATTATTTGTGTCATCTAGTGAAGCAACAGGGATAAATCCAAACTGTTCATAAATGTAAGTTTGAGTTATTAAATCTCTATTCTCATTTAGTAATCTATTACCATCCCACATAAAGAGAGTTGTACCATCTTCATCCTCTTTAGTAACTCTTCTGCCAAATGGGTCATAACTATAGAGGTATGTCTTATTTGGGATTGTTATTTTTGGTGGGCAAAGACAACCTTACTCAGTTAGTAATTGTCTTCTATAATTCTGCCTCCAAAATTAAGTAAACAAATATATTCAGAAATAAACTCTAGCTTACTCCCTAATGAACCCTTAATTTGAATTAATATTTTATTATGATTTATTTCTTTAAAAGTGAAAGAATAAACTTCTTTTACTTGATAACATTTTTCTTTTTCTATTTTTAATTTACTTATATTAGAAAAACTTAAGTCTCCACCTAAGATATTATAATTCTTTAATTTAAATTTTTTAGGGAGATTGTTAGGTAAAGGAAAATTAAAATTTATTTTTATTGAATTTAAATTAAAACCAATATGTATATATTCTATAATAATTAAATCTAGATTTGGAATCATATTATCTTCTTTAAAAATATACCTAATTGCCATAGAATCTTCTAAAAAGTCTATCCAATGCTTATTCATTATTAAATCTCCTATTTTTTAAAATTATAATGAGGTTTTGTTCCTGGAACTTTTCCTGTTCTAGTATTAGATGAAGGACGAACATTTATATGTGATCCTTGATTCCCTACACCACCTTCTCCAAAATCATGACCAGCACTGTGATCTTGAATTACGAGTTTATCACCATCTGTATTTTTATAATGATATTCTCTTGTTGTAATTGGCTGATGATTATCATCTAAAATAGTTTTATTATTTGAATCTGTCATTTCAACCTTTTCTACTTTTTCTGGTTGTTGAGATTTAGGAATTTTTGCATCTTTTTTAGCTTGGTTAGATGCAGATTTTCTACTCAGGCAATCATCATCAGCCAACCCAAACGGATCAATCCACCCCACAGGATTCATCGCATACTGATAAAGATTATCCCCACCCAATAACCCAATAGGATCCTGAGAAACAAACCTCCCCATATCACACTAAAGGGGTCAGGTGATAATGATAACCTAATAAAATTTACGCTAAACTTCCCAAAAGATAAAAAGAGGTTACCAATGGCGAGACGACCACACATAGAGATAGGCGGTATTTTATGATGTGGCACACCATGACGCACCCTCAATGGCGTTAAGTTAAGCCAAAAATAGTGAATAGTCGGAACTGTGGCTTTAGCCTCAGCCTTTTGGTGGAGCTAAAGCACAACTTCCGAAAATCCTTAACTTAACGCCATTGTGACGCACCCTATTTATAATTAAGTTTTGGAAGTATAGCAAGTAGGGGGTTACAAGCTTAATATTTATACTATTATTATGTTATACTCTCCAAACAAAATTTTGCTATAAGTGATTAATAATAGATGAAAAAAGATACTATACAACTCTACGGTGCTAGAGAAAATAACCTTAAAAACATAAATTTAGAAATACCCAAAAACAAACTAGTAGTCTTTACAGGCATTAGTGGTAGTGGCAAGAGTACACTCGCATTCTCTACACTCTATGCAGAGGGACAACGACGCTATATAGAGTCTCTCTCTAGCTATGCTAGGCAATTTTTGGGGAAGGTGGGCAAGCCTGATGTAGACAAGATAGAGGGGCTAACTCCTGCTATTGCTATTGACCAAAAGACTACATCCAAGAATCCTCGATCTACTGTGGGAACTATTACAGAGATATATGATTATCTACGACTGCTCTTTGCACGCATAGGTACGCAACACTGTCACGAATGTCACAAACCTATCTCTTCTATGTCTGCAAGTGATGTTATAGAACAAGTTCTTTCTTTGCCTGATGAAACCAAGCTTATTATTCTTGCACCTCTTATCAAAGAGAAAAAAGGCTCTTTTGCTGATATGATTGAATCACTTAGACACAAAGGCTATGTACGGGCTATGATAGATGGTGTTATGGTACGGTTAGATGAAGAGATAGAACTATCCAAAACCAAAAAACACACAATCAAAGTAGTTATAGACCGTGTAGTTATTCGCCAAGAGAGTCGTGATAGAATTGGTCAAGATGTAGAAAAAGCACTGAAAGAAAGTTATGGAGAGGTAGAACTAGAAATACTCAACCACAAAGAGATGGGCATAGAACAGTCTCATATCCACTACTCCGAACATCTTGCATGTTTTGATTGTAAACTTAGTTTTGAACCACTTGAACCTGTAAGTTTTTCGTTTAACTCACCCAAAGGGGCGTGTCCTGCTTGTGATGGTTTGGGAATACGCTATGCTATTGATCTCAAAAAAGTAATTGACCCTGACCTCTCTATAGAAAAAGGGGCTATCAAAATAATGTATGGCTTTAACAAAAGCTATTATACAGAATTTTTGAATGCCTTTTGTAAGCAGAGTGGAATCTCTATTACTATCCCCTACTCTGAGCTTGATGAACATAAGAAAAAGGCTATTCTTTATGGAACACCTGATGAAATAAAATTTTTGTGGAAACGCCATACCCTTGATAGAGTCTGGCCAGGGATGATTAAATTTGCACATGATATGTTTAGCGATGAAAAAGATATGGGTGAGTATATGACAGAAAAGGTTTGTGATAAATGCCAAGGAGATCGTTTGCGTCCTCGGTCTCTAGCTGTCAAAATAGAAGGTAAAAATATAGCAGATATTATTAATCTCCCTATAGAAGAAAGCTACCATTACTTTTTGGATAAAGAAAATTTTTCTCATCTTACCCAACAACAACATATTATCGCTCAATCAATCCTCAAAGAGATTGAAGAACGATTATTCTTTTTGTATGATGTAGGATTAGGGTATATTACTCTTAATCGTGACGCACGGACTATTTCAGGCGGAGAAGCACAAAGAATTCGTATAGCATCTCAGATAGGTTCTGGTCTTACTGGTGTGATGTATGTACTAGATGAACCAAGTATTGGTTTGCATGAGAGAGATACTATGAAGCTTATCCGCACGCTCAACTCACTCAAAGACAAAGGGAACTCTGTAATTGTGGTAGAACACGACAAAGAGACTATAATGGCCGCAGATTATATTGTGGATATTGGTCCTGGAGCTGGTGAGTTTGGTGGGGAGATTGTTTTTGCAGGAACTGCCAAAAAACTAACCCGTGCCAAAACGCTTACAGCAAACTACCTCTTTGGGAAAAATATGATAGAGTATACGCATAACAAACCCCAAAAAGAGTGGATAGAGATCAAAAATGTGACACTTAATAATATTGTAGACCTTAGTACAAAAATACCTTTAAGAAATTTTGTTTGTATTTCAGGAGTGAGTGGAAGTGGCAAAAGTTCTCTCATACTCCAAACACTGCTCCCAACCGCTAGAGAAATTTTGAATAATGCACGAAAAGTTCACAAAGTAGATGGTGTCGAGATTGTGGGACTAGAACAGCTAGACAAAGTTATCTCCTTAGACCAAAGCCCAATAGGAAGAACTCCTAGGTCAAATCCTGCCACTTATACAGGTGTTATGGATGAAATAAGAAAACTCTTTGCCCAAACAAAAGAAGCAGAATTACGAGGCTACAAAATAGGACGCTTTAGCTTCAATGTCAAAGGGGGACGCTGTGAAAAATGTCAAGGAGATGGACAGATCAAAATAGAAATGCACTTCTTGCCTGATGTTATGGTAAGTTGTGATACTTGTAATGGTGCGAGATACAATGCCCAAACCCTAGAAATATTCTACAAAGGCAAAACGATAGCAGATGTATTGGGAATGAGTGTAGCAGAAGCCTTAGATTTTTTCAAAGCCATACCAGCCATATCCGCAAAACTTAATACTCTAAGCCAAGTGGGATTAGAATATATAACCCTAGGACAAAATGCCACAACCCTAAGTGGTGGAGAAGCACAAAGAATAAAACTAAGTAAAGAGCTAAGTCGCCGTGATACAGGAAATACCCTTTATATCCTTGATGAACCCACCACAGGATTACACTTTGCTGATGTAGACCGCCTTACAGGAGTCTTGCACCATTTGGTAGAACTCGGCAACTCTGTAATTGTAATAGAACACAACCTAGACATGATAAAAAATGCCGACTACATCATAGACATGGGTCCAGAAGGTGGTAATAAAGGCGGACTTATTATAGATACAGGTACTCCAGAAGAGTTAGCAAGTAGACACCAAGAAACAGGAAGCTACACAGGCTACTACCTAGAAAAAGAGTTAGCCCAGATGGAAGGATTTAGAAAAGGAGTGAGATAAATACCTCATTAGGACAATCTTTTGCTATACTAGAAACTAGCGTTAGTTTTAATAACTAATAAAGGGGTTTATTATGCAAAAAGATATTACAAAAAAATTACAAGTCTTCTTATCAAAAGTGCTATTACCTTCGTAAATACTATTATTTGGGCTTATAAATCATATATGGCAAGAGGTTGTCAAAGTATTATTTGGAGAGTTATAAGAAACTACTAATTTATGTCATAAATTGTTAACATTTGATTTATAGTTGTTAGTTATAATGTTTCAAAATTAGCTCAAATACATTGAGTTCAAAATAAAAGGATAAAAATGAAAAAAACTACACTTATGATGCTAGCATCAGCCACTATGCTTCTTGCCGTTCCAGCAACAGAGCCAGCACCACAAGCAGATACAACTATGGGTCAGGGAATGGGCAAAGGTATGGGTAAATCTTCTTGTAAACAAGGTAAATGCAAAAGCAAAAGAATAAAACGAAAATCAATGAGTTCTCCATTCCTTATTAAAAAAGGTCTTCCTCATCTGACTAAACTCGTGATGCGAAATATAAATGACAAATCATTTAATCTTACAGCCCAACAAAAAGAAAAACTAACAAAAATACAAATAGGAACCAAAAGCTCTATAGCAGAGACAGCACCAAAAGTTACACAACTTAGAGAAGCAATAATCAAAGGCAGTACTTCAGGTACACCTGCTATGGAACTTAAATCAAGTGTAGAAAAACTAGCAGTTCTTCAAGCGTATGCTACAATGATACACCTCAAATGTATAGAAGAGACCAAAGAGATACTTACAAAAGACCAACTTCTTTATTTATTAGCTAATAAAAAGAGATAAGAAAAGAATATTACTCTTCTGCCCTCTTGAGAATAGCTTGTATCATATTACGAAATACAAGATAGTGTAGAGGGGTGAGGAGATACCAGTAAAATCTGCCTAACAATCCTCTAGGATAAAAATAGGCAGTCTGGACTAACTCATCATCCGTTATCTTAAACTCTAACCACGCTTTACCAGGGACTTTCATTTGTGCATAAAGAAGCAGTCTTTCATTGGGTACAAGATCCTCTACTCTCCAAAAATCTACACTCTCACCTATACGCAACTCACAACTATCTCTGCGTCCTCTATTGAGTCCAGCACCACCTATCATTTTGTCCATCCATCCTCGTATCTCCCATAACCAATCATAAGCAAACCACCCCTCTTTTCCACCAATAGAACAGAAAGTACGATAGAGACTCTCTTTGGAAACTCCATCAAGTGGGAGAGATTGACGATCAAGAAGTATAGAAGAAGAGGGATCATTTCTATAATTTTCTTGCCACATATCCTTTCCACCTCCTGCATCACTCCAGCGACTAAAAACTTGATTCTCTTGCATCTCTTTGATAGCTTGTTTAACTGCTTGCCCAAAAGGGAGAGGTTTAATTTGAGGAAAGTACTCTTTGGCATGGTCATTTTGTATTACAACTTCTGAAGAGAGTCCCTCTATTAATGATTGTGCCACAGTGTAGGGTACAGGTGTAAAGAGATTGAGCCAGTAGGAGGAGAGTTTGATAGTAAGTATAGGCAGTGGGATAATCCATCGTCGTAATCCTAGAGCCTCTGCACAATTAATCATCATTTCTCTATAAGTCATCACTTCACTTCCTATATCTACGATGAGGTTATCAGAATTTTGTAAGTCTTTGGAAGCATTAAGATAGCTTATCACATCATCTACACCAATAGGTTGTGCCAAGGTAGTGACCCATTTGGGAGTAACCATTATAGGTAGTTTCTCTGTAAGGTGTCTAATAATTTCAAAACTAGCACTACCTGAACCTATAATAACCCCTGCACGAACCCATATTGTTTCTATCTCATTAGGTCTACTAGAAAGTATCTCTCCTGTTTCTATACGACTCAACAAATGCTCACTCGCTTGCTCTTTCACACCAAGCCCACCCAAATAAATAATGCGTTTTACTCCTTGTTTTATAGCTACATCAAGAAAGTTCTCTGCACTTAGTCTATCTAGTTCTTTGTAGTTGGCTTGTTGTAATGAGTGAATCAAATAGTAAGCAACATCAACACCTTCTAGTGCTACTTCAAGAGATGCAATATCAAAAGTATTCCCCTCTACGAGCTCAGCATCCAAAGTAGGATCCATACTTTTTGGGTTACGAACAAGCATCCTTAATGAAATATTTTCTTCCAAAAGCCTTTGTTTGAGTCGTCTCCCTATATATCCATTCGCACCAGTAAGTAAAACTTTCATAACTACTCCTTTGGAGTATTATACCATTAGATAGAATATAGAGTGTAAAACTACACCTCTATCTTCAAAACTTCACCAAAAGGGACTTCTAGTTCATCGGGCATAATCCATAATGTATCATACGATGGAGGGTCTTTTGGGTAAGTTCCATAACCATCGGTAAAATAAAGAAGAACCGTGGGGTAGTCTATATTTTCATCAATATATTGAAATACCACATCAAAATCTGTACCTCCTCTACCTTGTATTTCGTAGCTTAATGGCTCTCCTGCTAAGAATACTTGATGTGATTGAATTTTGGCATCAGCTATAATAATATCTATTTCAAAGTTTGGATATTGTCCCATAATAGACTCTACTTCTCCCAAAAATATCCTAACTAAATTATCATCTACAGAACCCGAACTATCAATGGCTACAACAATACGCAATAAATCACTACTAAGACTTGGCAAATATATACCACGGTAAAGGTATTTCATATTTGGAGGCATAAAACTAAAACTACTTTTAGAGTATGAAGCAATATAGCCATAGAGAGACTCTCTCCAATCTATTTGATGACTAAAATATTGGGGAAGTGTATATTTGAGGTCTTGGGGGAGTGTGCCTTGTCGGTTCATCTTTTGGAATATTTGTTCTTCAAACTCTTCTTGGTGTTGACTCTCTTCTTGTTTATTTTCTTCGTCTTTTTGTTCTTGTTCTTCTTTTTTTTGTTCTTTGGCATTCTCTTCTAAATCTTCTTGTGGAATTTCATCACGGAGTATTTCATACACCTCTTCAGCATACATTTTGTCAAATCGTCCTTGAAAATTTGCTTTTTCAGGGAGAGAAAGACCATTATTAACAAGCATATTATTGATAGTGTAATCTGTGGCTAATTGCCAAAGCCATCCGTAGCGTTCACCAGCACGACTTTGATGTCCAAGTACAGAGTGCATCGCTCCATTTGCCAAAGCAAACTCTACATCAGCCACTGCTACACTCTCAAAATACTCATCATTATATTCCAAAGTATCTCCATTGGAGACAAATGATTCTATATCATCACTCTGTTGCATATCCAAAGCAGAAGCTAAAGAACCAAAATAAGGATGTTCTAACATTAATTTTGTTTTTGCTTGTTGAATTTTTTGTTGGGCTGTCATAATTATCTCTTTATTAGCACTTTAGGATAATTATATCATAAGAACTCAAAAACTTATATAGAGGTATTCTTAAACTTTTTAATGAGTAATTTGGGTATAATATGTCTCTAAAATTGCTTCTATTATACTTAGAATAAAAATTATCAAGGAAATAAAATATAATGTTAAAAAGAATCTTTTGGGTCTTAGTATGAGTACGCCTGCTATCATTATGGCTATTATCTCTTTTGCCTTGGGTGCATTGCTCGCACTTTTGATGATACCAGTGCTTGTCTGGCTAGAGAGGCGTGGGGCTGGATTAATTCAAGATCGTTTAGGACCTAATCGTACAAATGTTGGTGGTTTTCGTTTGGGTGGTGTAGTACAATCCTTTGCTGATGTGATTAAACTTGTACTCAAAGAAGAGTATTATCCCAAGCATATTTCAAAAGGTCGCTGGATGATGATGCTCGCTCCTGTGATTACCTTTGTTGCTGCTCTTCTTGCATTTATGGTTATACCTTTTGCTGATAATATCGTTATTGCTGGAGAATCACTCAGAGTGCAACCACTTCCTGTTGATTATGGTATATTATGGTTTTTGGCTGTTGGGTCTATAGGCGTAATTGGTATATTTTTTGGTGGATGGATTAGCCACAATAAATACTCTTTATTAGGGGCTTCTAGGGCTGGGTCTATGATGATAGGCTATGAACTCCCATTAGGATTAAGTGTTCTCTCTTTTGTACTTACTTATAATACTATTGATTTTAATACCATGGTTGCGTGGCAGAGTCAAACATTTTTTGGGTTTTTACCTGCGTGGGGAGTGATAGTACAACCTTTGGCTGGTATTATCTTGATAATCTCTCTCTTTGCTGAGACCAATAGAGCTCCTTTTAGTGTAGCAGAGGGTGAGAGTGAAATAGTTGCAGGATTCTTTACTGAATTTACAGCTATGAAGTTTGCTATGTTTTTTATGGGTGAATATGTAGCTATGAATACCGCTAGTGCAGTAATTATTACTATGCTCTTTGGTGGCTATCAACTCCCTTGGGTTACTACAGAGACTCTATTAACAAACTTTAGTACTTTTGCTTGGACGCTTATGGTGGTACTTCCAATTATAGTTACACTTATTATTAGATGGATGCGAAAAAATAATCGTGTTCGTCCTACAGTAACAAGTGATGGAGGAAGAGCCTTTGAAACAAAAGTTCTAAGTATTGCCATGATTAGCATGACAGTTATAGTAGAAGTAATTTTACTCTATCTTTCACTTATCCCTTCTCCTCTTGGTTCAGCCATTGCAGTGACACTCTTTCAGGTTGCCACATTTGTAGTAAAACTTATGATTTTCAATCTTTTCTTTATCTTGGTGCGTTGGACGCTTCCTAGATTTCGTTACGATCAGGTACAGCATTTAGGTTGGTATTATCTTTTACCTTTATCTTTATTTAATATTTTTGTTACAGCAATTGTTATTGTAGGAGTATCACTATGAGTCAAAGAGTCAAGGTCGTACCTCGCTACGGAAACACCATCAAAGAGAAACTCTATCTACCTGCTATCTTTAATGGTATGAAAATTACATTTAAGCACCTTATAGACAATGTTAGCGATAGCAATGCCGTGGATACTCTAGAGTATCCAGAAGAACAACCATCAGATATTACAAGTAGATACAGAGGTCTTCATCGTCTCACTCATAGAGAAGATGAATCGATTGCTTGTGTGGCGTGTTTTATGTGTTCTACAGCTTGTCCATCTAAATGTATCTTTATCGAAGCCACAGAAAGAGAAGATGGTCAAGATGAAAAAATGCCAAAATTATTTGCTATTGATACTTTAGAATGTATCTTTTGTGGTTTTTGTGTAGAAGCATGTCCATGTGATGCTATTCGTATGGATACAGGGATATTTTCTCTCACTGGAAATAACAGAGAGGATTTTGTTTTGGGAAAAGAACAATTACTATCGCACCGAGGTGCGTTTGGAGAGGAGACAAGTTGTGCTAGAAAATAGTATTTTTGCTATCTTATCACTATTTTTGGTGTTAGGTAGTTTGGGAATGATAAGCTTTAAGCATACTATTTTTAGTGCTTTTAGTTTTTTGCTAGCAATGCTAGCTCTTGCAGGTCTTTTTGCTCTTCTTGAAAATAGTTTTCTATTTTTGGCTCAAATTATGGTCTCTGTGGGTGCAGTTGTTGTACTTGGGTTAATGGTAGTTATCTCTTTGGGAAGTATTGAGAAAAATATACCTGATGAACCTTATAAGTTTTATTGGATAGGTATTTCTACAATACTTGTAATTCCTTTGGCTCTACTAATTTACAAAGCTCTCACCTCCCTCCATGCACACTTTCAAGAGACAAAAGAGGGCTATGGAGAGCTAAAATATGTAGGTGAAAAGCTCTTTGCAGAATGGGTCTTACCTTTTGAGGCCGTGTCTGTACTCTTGCTATCTGCAATGGTTGGAGCTATAGTTATTGCAAGAAAAGAAGAATACTTCAAAAAAGAAAACTATTTTGATGACCATAAACAGCCAGAGGATACCAAATGATACCTGAACAGTTTTTTATCTTAGCTACACTACTATTTAGCATAGGATTAGTAGGCGTTGTAAGTCGTCGTAATCTTTTTATTGTTTATCTTTCCATAGAGTTAATGCTTAGTTCCGTCAATCTATTGCTTGTTACATTTTCACGACTTGACCAGTCTATGAATGGGACGGTAATGGCTCTCTTGCTTATTGCAATAATTGCTGCTGAAGCTGCTATATTTTTGGCAGTGATTATACAGCTCTATCGCTCAAAACGCTCATTAGATAGCGATAAGTTTAGCCAACTCACTCAAAACAAAGGACAACTATGATTCTTTTGAGTTTTATTGTACTTATTCCATTTCTTTCTGCTTTGATACTAGGAGTTATATATCTTTATGACCCGAATAAACCAAGAGAAAAGCTTTATGCCACTATAGGCGTAACTGCTCCTGCTATAAGTGCTACAATAGCCTTGGTGATAGAAGCCAAGCTCCTCTCTATGGATGCATCTACAGTCTTTCATTATACTCTTTTTGAATGGATACATATAGGTAAGTTTCAAATAGAACTTGCATTTATGGCTGATAGATTGACTGCTGTAATGCTCTTTTTTATTACTTTTATAGGAACTCTTATTCATTTGTATGCATCTGGATATATGAAAGGTGATAGTGGCTATGGTAAATTCTTTAGCTACTTTAACCTCTTTATGGGAAGTATGCTTTTGCTTGTATTAGCTGATAATCCGATTATTATGTTTATAGGTTGGGAACTTGTAGGGTTATCTTCATATCTTCTTATTAGTTTCTATCACCAAGAATATGCCAATGTTACAGCAGGAAATAAAGCTTTTATTCTTAATCGTATTGGGGATTTTGGTTTTATTATCGGCTTAGTAGTTCTCTTTATTTCCCTAGAGGGCTATGGATATACATTTGAGGCAATAGAAGCAAATATCGGTCTTATAGATCACCCTACTCTTACAATAATTGCAATTTTACTCTTTGTAGGTGCTATGGGGAAATCTGCACAGATTCCTCTTTTCGTATGGCTTCCTGATGCTATGGCAGGACCAACACCTGTATCCGCACTGATTCATGCAGCAACGATGGTAACTGCTGGGGTTTATATGGTGGCTAGGTTTAGCTTCTTATATAATGATACACCTGATATTGGAGAATTTATAGCTATTATAGGAGCATCTACTGCACTTCTTGGAGCTATTATCGCATCTTTCCAAAATGATATAAAAAAGATTTTAGCCTACTCCACTATGTCACAACTTGGTTATATGTTTATTGCTGTTGGTTTGGGTGCATATAGTAGTGGTATATTTCATGTCTTTACACATGCATTCTTTAAAGCCCTCCTCTTTATGGGTGCGGGTGCAATTATTATTGCTCTTCACCATGAACAAAATATATACAAAATGGGTAGTCTCAAAAATAAACTCCCATGGGTTTTTATACCAATGCTTATAGCCACACTTGCCATAAGTGGTATTCCTCCATTTGCAGGATTTTTTAGTAAAGATGCCATTTTAATTACAGCTTATAGCTCTGAACATTATACTATTTGGGCTATGGGTACAATTACTGCTTTTCTTACGGCATATTATATGTTTCGGCTCCTTTTTGTAGTCTTTTTAGCTCCTAGCATAAGAGATCATAAAGTAGAACCTCTGGCTAATAGTATGATTGTACCTCTTATCATCCTCGCTGTAGGAAGTGCCACTGCTGGACTTTTGGGTATACCTGAAGCATTGGGTGGAAGTAATCTCTTTGCATCTTTTGTAGCTCTTCCTGATAAACCATTACATATTCTTCACTCTACAGAATATTATTTGAGTGCACTCAATGTAGCTTTAGCACTTCTAGGAACAGCTTTAGCTTATAAGCTATTTGTGAGACGCATACACGAACCTTTAAATAATTCTGTATGGAGATATGTAGTTGTTAATAAATTTTATATAGATGAAATTTATACTTTCTTTATAGTAAAACCTCTTTTACTTTTAAGTAAATTTTTACTCTATTTTGTAGATGGCAAGATAATAAATAATATTATCAATTTGACTGTCTATAGCTATGCGAGAATGGGTATAACCTTTGCTAGTTTCCAAAATGGTAAAGTCCGCTATTACGCATTTTATATTCTGGTAGGAGTGAGTTTTATCTCTACTTCTATGCTTATTCTACTAGGAGGTTTCTAATGGAATCATTACTATTATCAGCTATTATTTTTATACCATTTTTTACAGCCTTGATTGCAAGTATCTTGCGTCTATCTTATACAAAACTACGAAGTTTTTCTATTGCCTCATCCCTTATAGTCTTTGGTCTGGTACTCTTTTTGGCTATGCAGTATGACCCACACGGTGGAATGCAGTTTGTTCGTACAGTTGATTGGATCAAAAACTATGGTATTTCTTACCACTTAGGTGTGGATACGCTCTCTTTGGTTCTTCTTTTACTTGTAAGCCTTCTTATGCCTCTACTCTATCTTTATATGTGGCATGAAAATAGAAAAGGCTATTGGTATAATATGCTATTACTTCAAAGTGGTATTACAGGGACTATTTTATCTCTTGACTTAATACTATTTTATCTCTTTTGGGAGATGATGCTTTTACCTATTTATATTATGATAGGAAGATATGGAAATGGCAAGCGTCAATACAATGCCAATAAACTCCTTCTTATGACAATGTTAGGGTCTATGAGTATGCTCTTTTCTATACTCTATCTAGGATATACTCACTTTGAAGTGAATGGTTTTTGGACTTACTCTTTTGAAGATTTATCAGTGCTTACCTTTACACCCTCTATAGCTATTTGGGTTGCTTCTGGATTTTTATTAGCATTTGCTATCAAAATTCCTCTCTTTGGATTTCATACTTGGATGGCTCCTGCTTATGGATCATCACCTACACCAGCTGTTGTTATTCTCTCTGCTATTATGGCAAAGCTTGGAATATATGGTATTTGGCGTTTTGGATATACACTCTTTGAAGAGATACTTGTACGGTATAGCTATCATATTATTATTCTAGCACTCATAGGTCTTGTTTATTATGCTATTGTAGCTATTACCCAATCATCACTTCGTCGTATGTTTGCTTATGCTTCAGGATCACACCTCTCACTTATTACCCTTGGGCTATTTTTTGCCAACATCTACTCTTGGGGTGGGAGTTTATATTTTATTATTACTCACGCTCTTGCATCAGCAGGTATATTCCTTATGATTGGTCTCCTTTATAAAAGAACAAATACTATTCGTATAAAAGATCTTGGAGGCATCGCCTCACAAGCTCCTTTATTTGCAGTATTCTTTACATTTTTTGCACTCAGTATAGCAGGAGTTCCAGGAACAGGAGGATTTGTAGCAGAATTACTTATTATTATTGGTGCATTCAAATATGATTTATGGATAGGTATAGCTACTGCCTCAACTATGCTACTTGCTATGTTATATACTTTTTGGATGCTTCAAAGAACGCTCTTTGGAGCAGTGGGACTAGCAACACAAGGTTTTAAAGACTTAAGTAAAAAAGAGATAGTAATGCTCTTACCGCTTACTATACTCCTACTTATTACAGGAATAGCTCCTTCTTTGTTTATTCCATTTATTGAACCTTGGATTACGATTACCCTAGAAACCATTAGCCAAAATATAGGAGGTCTATAATGTTTGCACTCATTGAGCAATTCTATATAATTTTACCTATGACTATTGTACTTATCGGTGCTTTTACATTGATGATTTTAAGTCACAATAAGTCTTTTGAACTGAAACATTTTAATCTTGTCGCTGTTTTATTTCTTACTATTGCTTTAGCTATTGTAATGATACAGTTTGGTAATATCCCCAAAGGCTATCTTTTTGAAGATATTATTGGAAAAGTCTTTATTGTAGATGATTTTGCACTCTTGTTTGATATTATGTCTATTACAGGAGTTATACTTACTCTACTTATCAATACCGATTATTTTCATAGCCGTAGTTATTTTAATGGAGAATACTTTGCTCTTTTGCTTTTTAGTCTTTTTGGAATGATTTTATTAGCACATGCACATGAGCTAGTTACCGCATTTATAGGATTAGAAATAGCATCACTGAGTATCTATGCACTTGTAGGATACCACAAAAATAACCATGTTAGTAGTGAAGCTATGATGAAATATCTTGTTTTAGGTTCTATGACAGGAGCATTTTTTATACTAGGAACAGCCCTTATTTATGGTGTAGTAGGCTCTACAACACTCAATGATATTGCTACTTACACCAACGGACACAATAATGAAGAATCAATACTTATTATTGTTGGAGCAACACTTATTATGGTTACAATACTTTTCAAAATAGGTGCTGTACCATTTCATGGTTGGGTGATAGATGTGTATGAGGGTTCACCTTTCCCTATTACTATGTTTATGGCTTCTACATTTAAAATTGCTATTTTTGCTATTGCCCTTAGGCTTTATCTTATAGATTTTGTATCTTTACATGGACAATGGAACTTTATACTCCAAACCATAACTATCCTTACTCTTTTGGGTGGCTCTTGGTTAGCTATCACACAAAGCTCTATCAAACGAATGCTAGCGGGGTCAAGTATAGTTCATGGTGGGTATATGCTCATTGCCATCACTTCCGTAGGAGCAGGCTCACAAATTGCTGTACCTGCTATTATGTTCTACCTTATAGCCTACTTTTTGAGTGCTGTAGGAGCATTTGGAATACTTAGTTATATCTCTGCTAGTGGTATCAAACAATTAACCTATGAAGATTTCAAGGGCTTCTCCGAACGCCGTCCTTATCTTGCTATTTTTATGTCCATTTTTATGCTATCTCTTGCAGGATTTCCCTCAACTATAGGCTTTTTGGGTAAATTTTATATCTTCACCGCTGGCGTAGAGTCTGAACAATTTCTATTAGTAGGATTAGGTATTACTACAGCCTTTATATCCATCTACTACTACTTCAAACTTATAGCCATGATGTACTTCTATCCCAAAAATGAACCCCAGACACCAATACGATACACATTTAGTTCTGCACTCATTGTATTAATGGCTATCTTAATCATATGGGGTGGTATAGGCTCAAGTCTTATACCATTTATCCCAAGTGCTGACGCTCTTATAGATATAGCAAAAGGTGCTATTAATTCTATAGGATAAAAATAAGGGTCTTCTCTCCCCTTATTGAGCAAAATAAGAAAAAAAATAATAATTATACTTACTCTCTCTAAATTTTCAGTAGAAAACTATTTAAAATATGGCAGAATAAATATCTTCATTTTTTTAATGGGTTTTTTACTAAGAATTTATTAAAAAATATGAAAGAGTAAATATGATTGAACAAGTTATACCTTTAATGGGTTTATTAGTAGGCATAGTGTCTTTAGTTAAATTGAATCCTCTTAGTGTTGATAGTTTTTTAAGAAAAGAAGCTAAAAGAGGTCTTGAGGATAATTTCAAAACTGATGATAATTGGCATTCTGAAGGTCGTGTTTACACTGAGGGCTTAACACTCATTGAAAAAGATGATGGTAAGCTTTTTTTTATAAAACAAGCAAAACTAGCAGATACTGGAATATTGCATTAAACTTATGGGACACTCATGTATAGACTTAAATGGTACTCTTGGATACCTACAAACTTAGGTATTTTAGATTATAAGTTTATTACCTATACTCAAATGTCTTCTAATTTTGGAAAAAATATTAAAATTTCCAAAGATAAAAATGAAAATACACTTAGATATTGGAATTTAGATTTAAAAAATTTCAAAGACTCCCTAATCTCTTATTTAACAGTATCCAAAGGAAAAGAAATTACTCCTATTGGTACAATTTCTTTTCAATCTATTTCTGATGAAATTCTTAGAGGTATTGTTAGTATTAATTTTCCTAATAGCTTTCGAATATCATTTTACTATGAACTAGAAATGAATGGTAAAGTATGTATTCATACTCCTAGCTTTCAATCTAATCAAATAAAATATATTGATAAATCCTATTTAAATATTTTTGCTCAGATTACTTATATGATTATTAAACAAAGTTTACATGGAGATAGTCATCATCATCAAAAAATAGATTATGTTCTGAAAGTACAAGAGAATACTTTTCCTGTAGATACAATTATTTATACTTTTGCCAAGCATATCAAAAATGTAGAAAGAGATATAAAATCTTTAGATACCTGTGTAGGACATCTTAAAGCACTGAATGCTATTGAAGAAATTCGTGGCTATATCAGTTACTCAAATACTTTTTATGAATTAAATAAAGATAAAATGAATTCTAATTCTAAAATACTTGTTAAAAATATGGGAAATGTTGTAATTTCTTTAGAAGCCACAGTTGCAAAAAAACATAATCATTTTACATACTTAGATACTGCAAAGACTACACTTTTAACTATTTTTACTATTATTATTTCTTTGATTTTAATTGTATTTAAAAAAATTAGTAACTACTCACCCCCCTCTACCACCCAAACCTTAACCTAAAAATCCCTAAAAAATACTAATCCCAGCAATCACATCCCTCAAAGCTTCAAACT
>JADGER010000211.1 GCA_016744315.1 Sulfurovaceae bacterium | reverse complement strand
CTTTTATGCAGACAATGCAAGAAGTATACCTCATACTTGATGCACAATTAAAAAAAGACAAAAATAAATTACAAGAGAAAAAGTTTTTGGAGCAGTATTTAAGTACATCCGCATATTTTATAGATGTACTGCGTTATAAAGAGCTACTTCTCCAAGCAAAATCCATATTGCCAAAAAAACAATATATAGAACTTTCTATCTTTTGGTCTCTTCGACACAGAGAGTATGCAAGAGCTAGATTTTTAGCCCAAAAGCTATCTGATATTGAGCCTTGGATGCAATTAAATATAGCTCTTAATAATGATGACCGTACAAAACAACTAGATCTTCTTTATAAATATCATAGTATCTTACCCATACGAGACAGAGTCACAACTGCTCTTAATATAGGAAGTATATCTTTGGCTCAAACACTTGCTTTTGATGGTTTGGAGGATAATATATATGACTATCTTCTCTACCAACAAAGTAGAGACCTCATCGAAAGATACGCCGATAGAGTCAAAGCAACGCTAGGATACCTAGGACGAAATAACATTGATAGAAGCTACTTGGATATAAAAAATAGATATTACATAGCTAGGGGTTGGAGCTTTCTTACAGATCTTTTTATGGCTAAAAATAGAGATATAGACCCAAAAAGTTTTATCAATATACCACAAAATGACAATTCTCTAAAATTAGGACTAAGAAAAGAGTTTGATAGAGGCAATATGGAGCTACGATTTGGTATGCGGTCTGCGGTAAAGGATTATTTTACTTTCTCTACAAAGCTTCATTATAAGTTGATGAGTAGAGTCAATATTGATTTAGGATATTATAATAGTACACAAGCAGATGAGACTACATATCTTCTTTTGGCTGGAAAAAAAGATCAAATTAATGGAAAAATAGCCTTACAATATCTTCCATCATCCAATATCTCACTAGCACTCAATTATAATAAATATTACTCACAAGATGATTATTATCTAGGTGATGGATATTATGCTAGGCTAGAGTTGTATCGTCAAATACATAGTGGCTATCCTGATATAGCTCTAAGTGTTTTTGCTGATTATGGAAACTATGCGAATGAGTATGGAGATATAGGAGTAGTAAAAGATATTACTCCATATAGAGGAAGAGTTCTTCCTGAAGAATTCTATAATATAGGAGTAAATCTATTCTATGGTATTATAAATAAAGAGACTTATACTAGAGTATGGAGACCTTTTGCAGAAATCACTCCTTATTACAATGGATACTCTGAGCAGTTTAATATATCTTTTGGTGGAGGGTATGGTGGTAGTCTTTGGGGACAAGATCACCTTAGTATAGGCTTCAATTATGACCAATCAGTAAATGGCACAGCCGAAAGCACTCTTGGGATATATCTCAACTATCATCTCTTTTATTAGGAGGAAAAAAATTATTAAGACTATTCTTGCTAAACCCTATCTACACTTTTTGTTTATGGGTTTAATCCTCTATTTCTATTATCAAAACTTTCATACCCCTCCAGCTTTTATAAACAAGCAAAGCATAACTATTACAACTACAGAGATACAAGATATTAATCATACAATAATCAATCAATGGAAGAGAAATCTCCAGCCCTCTGAACTAGAACTAATGATAGATACAAAATACTTTAATGAGATACTCCTCTATGAAGCAGTTAGTTTAAAATTAGAGAGAAAAGATAAAGAGATACGAAAAAAACTTATCACTCAAATGAGACAAATACTCACGCCCTCTCTTAAAGAACCAAGTGAAGAGCTTTTGCATAGTTATTATCAAAAGCATACAAAAGAGTATAGTATCACTAGGAAAATATCTTTTGCACATATCTATCTACAAAGTTTAGCGGAGGGAGATACTAAACAATTTGTAGAGATGCTTAACCTCAAAGCTATAGAGCCTCAAAATGCTCTAAAATATGGTGATAAATTTATACAAGGCAATCAAATAACATCAGTGACTCAATCCCAATTAGCAAAAAACTTTGGAAAGTATTTTGCAGGACGAGTATGGAGACTAAAAGGTCAAAAATGGCATGGAGTTATTCACTCTCAATATGGATACCATATACTCTTTATTACTCATAAACAAAATGGAGAACTACTCTCTTTTGATACAGTCGAAGATAGAGTTTATGATGACTATATACAAGAACAAAGGGATAATGCTTTACAAAGTGCTTATAAAAAAATTTCAACCCAATATAAACTAGAGAGAAACTAAGAATCATGAGGATTTTTTGGCTACTGCTTCTTTATTCTTATATACTCCAAGCACATCAAACAGGACTCTCCTATCTCCAACTCACACAAAAGCCTAATGGAGAAATAGCAGTTGTGTATAAAAAACCATTAGAAGATTCTCAAGCCAAAGATATTAGTATCAACTTCCCTCCCTCTTGCCATAGATCAGGAAGTAAAAATATCCTAATAAAAAATGGATTTATCATAGAAGAGTTCTCTTTAATATGTAAGAATAATAGCCTCAAAGGTTCACGAATATGGATAGATGGTCTTGCCTCTTCAGATAAAGGAATGCTTATCTACTATAAAGAAAATTCCATTGTAGAGAGTAGCCTTTTGAGAGTATCGCGTCCGTTGATGCATATCAAAGATACGCGTTCCTCTCTCCAAATATTTATAGAATATATAGAATTAGGATTCTTTCATATACTTTCAGGTTATGACCATCTCCTCTTTCTTTTTGCTCTGCTTCTTTTGGTAACTAACTACAAAATACTCTTTTACTCTATCACAGCATTTACTATTTCTCACTCCATTACATTAGGCTTAAGTGCCTTGCATCTGATAGCAGTCCCTATACCTTTTGTAGAAGCAATGATAGCACTATCCATAGTTATACTCTATAGGGAAGTAATACAAGGCAATAGCCAATCTCTCAGCAGAAAACACCTCCCTTGGATAGTACTCTTTTTTGGACTACTCCATGGTCTAGGTTTTGCCTCTGTACTTATGCAAATAGGTTTACCCCAACATGACATTCCCACAGCCCTACTCTCTTTTAATATCGGCATAGAATTAGGTCAACTTCTATTTGTCCTTAGCATTCTTCTTTTGACTTGGCTACTCAAACTCACAACACCCTTCCTTAATAAAAAAGTACAAATAGAGTATACTCTTTCCTATATTTTTGGAACTCTTTCTTCTTTATGGTTTATAGAAAGAGTTTTGGGGTTTTAGGAAGCTTTAAAGAAAAGAATAGTTATCAAATTTATTAGAATAAAGCTAAATTATTTAGACTATTAACAACCAAGTAAAAAATAGGAATATAAAGATATATGATGATATGGTTTAACTTCGAGTTAATGGAAAATATGGGTGCTTATTTCCCTAGATTTTCCAAATAATCAGTGATCAACTTTTTCTTCATTTCTATACCAATACCTCTGTGAATTTTAAGTAACATTTTCATAGGAGAAAAGACTCCTCCATCTAAAGAATTTGTTGTGTTTTGGATGTCAATATGAGGATAGTTTTTATAAGTAAACAGATAAGGTAAATTGGTTTTTAAACTTCTGTATGCAGAGCGTAATCTTCTATGAGTATAGTTATAAGTACCTACCTAAAATTAATTTCATAAGTTTTATCAACACCATAAGATTTAAGAACCCGATGAACATAATTTTCTAAAGCATCTGTAGAAGCAT
>JADGER010000033.1 GCA_016744315.1 Sulfurovaceae bacterium | reverse complement strand
AAAAAGAGATTGGTCATACTCAAGGTATTGCAAACTCTTTAGGTAATATAGGAAATATCTATCAAGCTAAAGGTGATTTAGACCAAGCACTAAAGTATCAAAAAGAATCTTTGCAGATAAAAAAAGAGATTGGTCATACTCAAGGTATTGCAAACTCTTTAGGTAATATAGGTCTTATCTATCAAGCTAAAGGTGATTTAGACCAAGCACTAAAGTATCAAAAAGAGTCTTTGCAGATAGAAAAAGAGATAGGTTATACTCAAGGTATTGCTAGTTCTTTAGGTAATATAGGTCTTATCTATCAAGCTAAAGGTGATTTAGACCAAGCACTAAAGTATCAAAAAGAGTCTTTGCAGATACAAAAAGAGATAGGTCATACTCAAGGTATTGCAAACTCTTTAGGTAATATAGGTCTTATCTATCAAGATAAAGGTGATTTAGACCAAGCACTAAAGTATCAAAAAGAGTCTTTGCAGATAGAAAAAGAGATAGGTCATACTCAAGGTATTGCAAACTCCTTAGGTAATATAGGAGTTATCTATAGTGAAAAAGAGGATAAAGCTTTAGCTAAAAAATATTATAATGAAGCTCTAGCTATCTTTGAAGAAATTGGGTATTCTGATGGTATTGAAACTATAAAAGAAAATTTGGCTAGGATAGGAAAGTAAAACTTTCTTATCCTCTTGGTAAAATTTATTAAAGCCTACTATCTATAATAATACTGTCCATTGCGATAATATCTTTCTCTATCTTTTTTATCTTCATTTGCACCAATAGCAGCACCTGTAACACCACCTAATGCTGCACCTGTGAGTGCACCTCTAGTTCCACCCATTAATCCACCGACTACTGCTCCGCCAGCTACGCCTACTGCTGCACCTGTTTGTGTTTTTGGTCCTGGTTGATTACATCCTGCTAATAGTGCTATAGTAGCCACTGATAGAAGAACTGTTTTTAGTTTAGTTTTCATTTCATTTCCTTTTAGTATTGATATTTTTTGGAGGATTTAAAACTCAAATCCTCCACCTTCGCCTTTACTCATGCTATCATAAACAGCTTTTACATATGCATCTCTTAGAGTACAGCTATTTATTTCTTGGCAACCTAAACAACTTTTTAGGTTTTTACTCACTTGACACTCTTTGAGTTCCTTGGTCTTATCTTCTAAAAGAATCTCCCACTCATCCATAAATGCCATTATTTAGTAATTCCATATGCTTTTTTTAAGGCTTCTATCTCATAGTTAGAGCCAAAAAAACATGGTGAAGTATCATGAGGATGTGAAGGAACAAGTTCCATAAGTCTCTTACCATTAGCATCAATAGCTTGACCACCTGCTTGTTCGTACATCAAGGCAAATGGAATAACTTCAAAGAGTTGGCGAAGTTTACCATTTGGAGTATCTGAGGTAGGAGGATAAGAGAACAGACCGCCTCCTTTGAGTAATAGCTGATGTAAATCAGGCACCATAGCACCACTATAACGCAATCTATAGCCCTCACCAAAGAGACTATCTACAAAATTTTTATGCGTCTTTGTCCAGTTCATTTGTGTGCCACCAGGAGCATTGAGTTTTCCTTTTTCATCAAGCGTAACTTCACCTACTTTTTGAAAATGATTTCTTCTTGTAGAGTAAAGCATAGGTTTAGTATCTCGTGAAACTATCAACATCTCTATACGAGGACCATATACTATATACGCAGAAGCTAGTAAGTTTTCTCCTTTAAGTTCACCCTCATATATGCCAAAGATTGAACCTATAGATAAATTTACATCTACAAGACTTGAACCGTCTAGTGGATCATAACAGATAGTATATTTTCCATCATCATGTAAATGATACAATCCCTCTTTCTCTTCACTTACCAAATCTTTTACTATTTTAACTTTTGCAAAAGTATTTTCTATAATAAGATCACTTTGGACATCTAGTTTAAGTTGATCTTCTCCTGAAGAGTTAGAACTATTATTATAACCCAAATCCTTCATCTTAATAACTTCATCTATTCTATGTGCTATCTCTTTGATTGCGTCAATTATCTCATCCATATTTATATCTCCTTTGCATTTTCTTTAATCCAAGTAATTATCTCTTGGGTATTATTAAGATCTAGCAAATCTATAGAGGGGGGAATAGTGTAATCCTCTTTGTCAATGCTAGTATCAGTTGCCATAGCTTCACTACACTCAAAATAACTCTCTTCTATACTATTACGAAATATTGATATGCGTGGGAGGGGCAGAGTTTTGAGTCCTTCTACAAGAAGATAATCAAACTCACCTAACATACTTACAATTTCATCTAATGACTTTTCTCTTTGAGAGAGAAATGTTGTACGGGTAGGCGAGGTAACCACTACCTCTGCACCTGTTTGTGAAAATTTATAGCTATCTTTCCCCTCTATATCAAACTGAGCTTTATTTTTAGGATCATTTTTAATAATAGCTATTTTATATGTTTTTATTAGTTCTTTTGCTACTTTTTCTATAAGAGTTGTCTTCCCACTATTAGAAGGACCAGTAAAAGCAACCGCATATCTTTTTTTCACATTTAACCTTTAGAGTTGAATAAGTGCTTATTATACATCAATCTTTATTGAATATATGTTAAAATCTAATTAAAATAGTATGGTTGGGTAGGAAGGATATAATAATGAAAAAGGTATTTTCAGGAACAACAAGTTGCATAATTTTGGCTTTGTTAGCTTCAGGATGTAGTTCTAAAGATGAAAATAAGATGAAAAAATCATTTGATAGCAATATAGCAAGACACAGTACACTCCAAAAAAGTGAAAAAATAAAACTTTCACGAGATAAAGAGGTAAAAATATCAGTGACGGCTACATATCTCAATGCAAGAGAATCACTCAATGATGAAACAGAAGAGATGCATGAAATGTTTATTGTAGGAGTCTATAAATCAAATGATACTACAGCTATAGGTCTTAACAGTAATGAACAAAACTTAACACTTAATGTGCAGTATCCAAAAACAGATAAAGTTTTAAATAAACATGAAGAGCATACAAGAAGAAAAGGATATGATTCACTTCCTATTAGCTCCAAAGAGCTTTCCTACAAAGATCCCCTACTTTCAAAAATACCATTGGTTAATAGCTGGACACAATATTATTTAGTAGAGTTTCCATATAGTCATAAAAAGAAATTTTCACTTGTTTTTGAAAATAAACAATTTGGTATAAAAAAGTATAAATTAAATTTTACAAAAAGTGCGAAGTATCTTTATTTTACCAAGGAAGAAAAAGAACAGTACCTCTTAATCAAATAAGGTAGTGTTACTTTTCTTTACAGATTAATTAATTATTCAATGATTATTCAATGATTATTCAATGATTTATATAAAAAAATATATTAAGTTTATAAATACATGGTATAATTATTTTGATATTAATCTTATTAAAGGAGATACTCATGAAAAAAGTAATCGTTTTTGCAGCAATCGTTCTTGCAACACTTTCTTTTGCAAATGAAGCTGCACCTGCTGCTGATGCAAACACAACTGAAGCTGCTAAGTAGTTTCTTAGGTAGGGTACTTGCTATCCTATCTTTTCTTCAATACTCTTCTTTATATAAGCATAAAATGATGAAAATCACCACTTTATACTTGAATTCTTAGTTAGTTTCTTGATCTACAATTTTATTAGCTTGAATCCACGGCATCATACCACGAAGTCTCTCACCAGTTTTTTCTAATTCAGTCTCTTTAAGGTTTCTTCTTTCAGCATTCATTCTTGGATATCCTGCTTGACCTTCTAATACGAAGTCTTTAGCAAATTTACCATTTTGAATTTCTGTAAGTACATCTTTCATTGCTTGTTTTGACTCTGCATTGATAACTCTAGGTCCAGAAACCATATCACCATATTCAGCTGTATTAGAGATAGAATATCTCATATCTGCAATACCACCCTCAAAAATCAAGTCAACAATAAGTTTTGTCTCATGAAGACACTCAAAGTATGCCATTTCAGCAGGATAACCAGCTTCTGTCAATGTCTCAAAACCAGCTTGGATAAGAGCAGTGATACCACCACAAAGTACAGCTTGCTCACCAAAAAGGTCAGTTTCTGTTTCGTCTTTGAATGTAGTTTCAATAATACCTGTTCTACCACCACCAATAGCTGATGCATAAGAAAGAGCTATCTCTTTAGTATCACCACTTGGATCAGCATCAATAGCAATAAGATCTGGAATACCACCACCTCTTACAAACTCAGATCTTACTGTATGTCCTGGTGCTTTTGGAGCTACCATCATTACATTAATATCTGCTGCTGGATTGATACGACCATAGTGGATAGAAAAACCATGACCAAATGCAATAATAGCACCTGATTTAAGATGTGGAGCTATTTGAGCTTCATAAATCTCTTTTTGGTTCTCATCAGGAAGAAGAATCATAACGATATCACCTTTTGCAGATGCTTCTTCGATAGTAAGTACTTCAAAACCTTTTGCAGCAGCCTTATCCCAAGAAGCTCCACCTTTTCTTAGACCAATAACAACTGTTACACCAGAATCTCTAAGATTTTCTGCATGTGCATGTCCTTGACTACCAAAGCCAATCATTGCTACTGTTTTAGACTTAATAAGGTCTTGGTTACAATCTTTATCATAATATACATTTAAATGTTCCATAGTTTATCCCTTGATATAAAAAATTTTTCGCGATTATACCTAATATTTACTTACTATGTACTATATATATCTAATTTATATCTATTTAATAGAACAAAATGTATAATGATACATAGTTCAAGATAAAAGGATATATTATGCTAAAAAAACTATTTTTGACAATTTTTCTATTTGCCACTATGGCTTTAGCAACAACACCTACAAATACAAATGTAACAAGACTCTATATTGCTACTTTTGATAGAGCTCCAGATGCAAATGGATTAAAATATTGGGTAGAAGAGAGTGGTTTATATTTGGAAGAGATAGCTATGAGCTTCTTTGAACAACCAGAATCAGAAGCTAAATATCCATCAGGATATAGTAATGAAGATTTTATAAAATCTATCTATAAGAACCTTTTCAATCGCAACCCAGATAGTGCTGGTTTGGAATATTGGCAAAGTACTTTAGATCAAAAGCTTATGCCTCGTTCACTTTTTATACTCGCAGTTACGAATGGAGCTATAAATGATGATGAAAAAATACTAGACAACAAAACAAAAGTTGGTCTAGCTTTTGCCACAGCAGGTGCTACAGATGTAGATCAAGCCTATACATTAATGCAACATGTAACAGCTGATGAGGAGAGTACTTTAGCACTAATTTGTGATCCTGAAATAGAATATTGTGATGACTTCTATAAAGGGATAGGTGCATTGACAGACAACAATACTTCAAATGGTGGTACTTCAACTGATGATAGTGAAGATGAAGATGTTGTTATTCTTCTCCCTCCATCTGTAACACCACCTACTATCTCAGATGGATCAGGGAATGTATTAGAAAATGCCTCTACAGGTGCTATAGTAAGTCGTATTAGTATTCTGGATAGAGGTGATTCAGATATCTCAGCTATCACACTCAGTGGTACAGGAAGTACAAACTTTGAAGTCTCAATAGGAGGTCAAGTTACACTCAAGGCGGGTGCAAGTCTAGATCATGATACAAACCCATCTTATAATCTTGATGTAGTAGCTACAAACCGTGCTGGTAACAGTAATACCGCTGAACTTAGTATATTAGTAACTGATGTAGCTACTGATGTCCCATCACTCAGTGATTTTTCAAAAACTATACCTGAGAGTACAACACAAAGTACTAAGATAGGCACACTCACTGTAACTACAAACGATTCACCAATCACATCCATTACTTTAAGTGGTGCAGGATATGAAGATTTTACAGTAGCAACCAATGGAGATATTTCTCTTGCTTCCGCTGTTGATTATGAAAGTAAGTCATCTTACTCTCTTACTGCCATAGCTCGAAATGCTGCAGGAGTTAGTAATAGTGCTAATATAGCTATTACGATTACAAATGTTATAGATGAAAAGCCAGTATTAACAAGTTTTACAAAATCTATAGCAGAAAATTTCTCTACTAGTACGCTTGTAGGAGACATCCCTATTAGTAAAGTAGGAGACTCTGCTATTACAAGTATCGCATTAACTGGTAATGGAAATGATAAATTTTCTGTCGCTATTAGCGGAGATATTACACTCCAATCTGCACTTGATTATGAGCTTAAAACATCATATATCCTACAAGCTATTGCAACCAATGATGCAGGAAGTAGTGATGGTGTAAGTATAACTATTACTATTACCAATATTGCAGAGAGTATTCCTGTTTTAGCAACTCCAAGTAGTGCATTTAGTATTGATGATACTGTAGCCATAGGTTTTGAAGTGGGTACGATAACAACTAATGGCTCAACTGCTGATGAAAATATAGTTACAAGTTATACTATTACAAGTGGTGATACAAATAGTGATTTTCTTATCTCCACCGCAGGAGTTATTACTACGGCTAAAACCTTAGATGCTACTAGCATAGCCAGCTATGATTTAGGTATTTATGCTACAAATGATTTTGGTAATAGTAGTACTATCACCGCAGAAATTACCGTAAACGATTTATAGAAGAGACTAAGAGTTAAACAACTCTTTTTCTTCTCTACTAGTAAGTGTAAACTTAATTGGTATCATTTTGATAGTATCGCCTTTATGTAAGAGTGATACCTCTGGGGTTGTAATAATCATAGCATCTGCACTAGCTATAGGTGAAACCATTCCTGGGGCTTGGAGTGGGAGTGGCTCAAAGCTAACTCCATCAAAGACTCCAAGAGTTACTGTATATTTGCCTCGTTTTATTGTATAATCTTCTCTCATTTTTGTCTCTATTATCTGATGATAACAGCTATTAGCTCCTGATAATTTTAAGAGTATCAATTTTACAAATATTTCATAATTAACCATTGAGGCTAAAGGATTTCCAGGAAGATTTACTACAATAGTTTGGTTTATTTTACCTATTGTCGTAGGTTTCCCTGGTTTAATATCAATACCAGAAAGGAATGTTTCCATTCCTAATTGACTAAACGCTTCTTTTGTAAAATCTTTATCTCCTACGCTTACCCCTCCACTTGTAATAATAAGGTCTGCTTCTAATGCTTGTGTAATTGAATTTTTAAGAGACTCTATAGTATCACTACTCCCTTCTATGTAGCTCACCTCACAACCTAGTTCTTTAGCTCGTGAAAGAAACATTGGGGCATTAGAATTGTAAAGTTGATGAGGTTCAATATTTTCATAATGAGGTCTCAATTCATCTCCTGTCCCAAAAACAGCTACACGAACAGCTCGTATAACATCAATATGACTTATCCCTTGGCTGGCAAAGAGGGCTATAGTATAGGCTCTTACAGTATCACCTTTTGCAATATAAGTTTGATCTTTTTTCATATCTTCACCTGAATATCGAATATGAGCATTGGCTTTGATATTATTTGGCAAGATAACTCTATCATCTATTACCTCTACATCCTCTATAGGGACAATGGCTTCACACCCTTGTGGTATAGCAGAACCTGTCATTATTCGTATGGCTTCTCCCTTAGCTAAGACAAAGTTACTATCATCTCCTGCATAAATTATTCTGTGACTATGTACATTTGATCCTGTATCACAAAGCTTAATCGCATATCCATCCATAGCTGAATTATCAAAGCGTGGTAAAGCAAATACTGCACTATAATCACTCCATACAGTACGCCCCAAACTCTCTTCAATAGGAATAGTCTCATTAGATAGCGTATGAATTCTTTTATTAATAATATCAAATACTTGGGTTATAGAGAGTGCCATTTATGGAACCTTTTTTTAATTATTTTGTAGATTATAGCCAAAATAGAGTATAATTTCTTTTTAAGGAGTGAAATATGGTCGAAGAGACACTACTTTATCATGCTGTGACTATTAAGATATTTTTAGCAATGCTTTTTATAAATTTGCTAATTCCAGTTATTACAAAATCAGAGAGAGCTAGAGAAATTAAATGGACAAGAGTCTCATTTTTCTTTTTTTCTGCACTTTTAACAATGATAGCCTTTTCAGGTGTAATATTAATGATGCTTTTAGAGATTCCTTGGAACCTAAGTATGACTATAATGCTTATAGCCTTTATAGTACTAACGATTCTTGAAATATCTAGAAGTCGAGCGCTCCATAAAGTATGGACGGTAAGTGAAAGTGGCGCTTCTATATCATGGAAGTTTATTCTTCTGGAAATAGTTGTAGTGACTATAATGGTTATACTAATGATTATGGAGAGAAAAGGTGCAATATCTTTATCATAAAGATGCAAAGGCATCTAGCTTATCTCTTATAGGAGATGAGCATCGCTATATTTTTAAGGTAAGAAGACACAAAGAGGGAGAAATACTCTATTTGCGAAATCTACAAGATAATGTACTCTATACCTATAAAATAGAATCTCTTACTAAAAAAGAAGCTTTACTAGAGCTAGAAAGCCAAAAAATATATGCAGTAGGTGCAAAACAAAAACTTCATATTGCTTGGTGTATGATAGATTCTAAAAGCATAGAAAAGGTACTCCCTACTCTTAATGAATTGGGTGTAGAAAAAATAACATTTATCTATTGTGAAAGATCACAAAAAAGTTTTAAAATTGATACAAAAAGATGGGAAAAAATTCTTTTGAACTCTTCTCAACAATGTGGAAGAAGTACACTTATGAAATTAGAAGAAAGCCCTACTCTTGAAGATTTTTTAGAGCAAAATCCTTCTTCTTATCTTTTAAATTTTTCTGATAAAAAGTTATCTACTCATGATAAAGATAATATTAACACTATTATTATAGGGTGTGAAGGTGGATTGACTGTTGAAGAAATAGACTTATTTCATCCAGAAAATATAATTGGCTTAGATACACCTCTTATACTCAAAAGTGAAAGTGCTGTGACTGCTGTAGCTAGTAAAATATTACTCTAAGGCTTTAAGGCCATTAGAGCGTCATGCATATCAAAATAGGCTATCATCATCTCAAATATCATACGCCAAAAAAGTTCCATAAGTAAAAAACAACAAAAGAACATTGAATAGAGTAAAACTTTATAGCGTAATTTTATTTGAAATTTAATCTGATTAAAATATCTATTTTGAATCCAAATCTTAAAAAGCCAACTAAAAAATGGTATTATAAAAGCCCCTATTATATAAAAAATAATAAGGACTTGTGGAGTGATAAAAGTCTTAAATAAAAGAAAGTCTATCATAACAAAAGAGTCACTAGAAGAGTGAATACTCTTGTTTTATTTGATTAAGAACACTTTTGTCCAAAGAATAGATAAAGGCATAATTAAAATGAACACTCTTCAGTATCTCTCGTACCTCTTCTTCTGTCTCAAACCAGTGAGGTCTTGCAATATTATCTACTTTAGTTTTAGGTGGTGTTAATACTATACTCTTTACCCAAGTACCATTAAACTTAATATACTCTCTAGCACGGTTAATATCTTGAAGATTATCTGCGAATATTACAACTTTATCACTTTTACTAGAATGTGTAGTATTCAAAGCACCATCTATAAATACAGGAACAAAATGTTTTGTATATTTTACTCTATCAACAGAGTATGGAAGATCATTATCTTTACAAAAATCAATAACACTCAAAAGATAATTGAGATGAAAAGGTGCTAACTCTTTATCTTGATAAACATAATTATTTACCTTAAATGTACTTTTAAAGAGCGTATCATCTACCATATACCCTTCAACATCAGTATTTAATATCTTAACATCTGGTTTAATTCGATGCATTAACTCTTTATTTGTACCAACAAAAAGTTTTTGCGAAGAATTAAGAATTTGTTCAAAGGCTTTTCTCCACTCATTAGCAATAAAAATAATATTGCTTTTTTGAAGTAATATCATTTTTAAAAAACTATTTTCATGCTCATTTAAATAGAAAAAACTTGCTTCTTTTTCTAAGATAACATAACGAAGTAACTTAAAGGCTGCCTCTTCTATAGAGTGTACTTTAATCCAAGCTGTATCACTGTCACTAATAGCGATTGTCTCATCATCATATATAATACAGTATGCACCATTTTCTAATGCTGTATCAATCTCGTCTTTATTAGAAGAGATAAAAAGATCTCCATGTTCTACCTTAGATGGGAATACTGTAGCTCCCTCTATTGCTTGAATAGAAGGAGTATTTTTAAGTATTCCATCTGTCAAGTTTAATAATGCTTCTATTGTCATAATCAACCTATTCCTGTACCATTTGATTTGGGTGCTTCAGGACGAATAAGACTAAGACCACTTGAATCTTTAGCAGCAAGTAACATCCCTTCACTTTTCATTCCCATTAACTTAGCAGGTTTGAGATTAGCCACTACACATACTTGTGTGTTTACTATACTCTCTGCACTATACCACTCTTTAATACCTGCGACAACCTGTCGTGGTTCTTCTTCTCCAATATCAACCTGAAGTAAAAGAAGTTTCTTACTTTTTGCTACCTCTTCAGCTTCAATTACTGTACCAATTTTTAGAGAAGTTTCAAAAAATTGATCTATACCAATCAGAGCTATACCTTCATCTTTTTTTGTTTCTTTTTCTTTTGCTACTTCTTTTTTAGCTTTAGGCTTTTCTTCTTTTTCTAGCTCAACATGTGCCAACAAAGGCTCTTCAATTCTAGGAAACAATGGTGGTATTTTTTCTATTACAAAATTTTCTAAAAGAGTATCCCCTTTGATTAATTCATTCCAACTTGTATGAGAAATTTCAAAACCTAATGCTGTTGCTATTTTTGTTGTGATCTGTGGCATAACAGGATAAAGCATAATAGATACTTTTGCAAGAATAACAGCGATAAGCCCATTGAGTGCCATAGCTTCTTCTTCTCTACCCTCTTTCATCATAGTCCATGGCTGATACTTATCAATAGCCTTATTTGCAACACTCAAAGGTCTCCAGAGTTCTTCTAAATAACGATTGGTTTGCATTTCAAAAATAAATGGCTCTAGCTTACTAAGCGATAAATTCACCTCATCTAATTCAGTTTGATAATAATCTTTAATCTTATGGCTTTCCACTCGACCTTCAAAATATTTACCACTCATACCAATTAAACGATTTAAGAGATTACCCAAATCATTTCCAAGGTCTGAATTAATACGGTCAATAAGGGCTTTTTGACTAAAGTCACCATCTCCACCAAAAGGAACTTCTCTTAGCATAAAGTAACGAAAATTATCAAGTCCATAGGCATCAGCTACCTCTTTAGGATTGACAACATTCCCTTTTGATTTACTCATCTTCGCACCATCACGCGTCCACCATCCATGAGCTGCAATATGTTTTGGAAGAGGCATCTCTAGGCTCATCAAAAATGCAGGCCAATAAATAGCATGGAAACGAAGTATATCCTTACCAATAAGGTGTACTCGTGCAGGCCAATACTCCATTTTTTCATCATCTGTACCATATCCAAGTGCGGTAAGATAATTCATAAGTGCATCAAGCCAAACATACATCACATGTTTTGGATCATTTAATTCTGCTGGGAGTTTTACACCCCAATCAAAACTAGTTCGTGTGATAGAAATATCATCTAATCCACCTTCGACAAAACGAATAACTTCATTTCGTTTACTTCGAGGAAGAATACAATCAGGATTTTCATCATACCAAGCAAGTAATTTATCTTGGTAATCTGAAAGACGAAAAAAGTAACTCTCCTCTTCTACAACAGATGTAGCTCTACCACACTCAGGGCAGAACTCATCATCTACAAGTTGACTCTTTGGAAAGAAGGTTTCACAAGGAATACAGTAGTGTCCTTTATAGACATCTTTATATATATCTCCTCTCTCTTTCATTTTTAAAAAGGCTTTTTGAACCCCTATTTTGTGGTTAGTATCTGTGGTACGAATAAATTGATCATAAGAGATTTCAAAATCATCCCAAAGGGTTCTAAATGTATTTGAAATTTCGTCCGCATACGCTTGAGGTGTTTTCCCTCTAGCCTGTGCTGAATGTTCAATCTTTTGACCATGTTCATCTGTACCAGTAAGAAAGTAAGTTTCAAGACCAATAAGGCGAGAGTAGCGTGCTATAGTATCAGCAACAATAGTTGTATAGGCATGGCCAATATGAGCAATATCATTGACATAATATATGGGGGTAGTAATATAAGCTTTTTTGTGACAAGACATGAAAATGTTTTCCTTAAACAAATGAGTTTAGAATTAGTATATCTAAAAGATGCTGTAGAGGTGATTATATTTATTTAAGTCTAAAAAGTAGAAAGCATCTCTTCGTCTTCTTTTTTCATTATTTTAGGAGATATAATAGCTTGTGTATCTCTATTTTCCCAACTATTATTATCTAATAACACTCTATCTAATATTCTATCTACACGGCTAATTGAGCTATTTTTATCTTCAACCTTTTTTTTGGGTATAGATACTGGGAGTTTAGAAATTTGTTTTGTACTATTTATATCTTTAGAGGAATTATTTTCTATCTCTTTATCTACTGACTCTTGAGTTGGTAATTTTTCTTTATTAAAATATCCATGCTTAAACATCCAACGATATATATCTGCTACAACAGGACCATTTGTACTTCCTCCATGTCCACCATGTTCTATAATTGTTGTAATAATATATTTTGGATTTTTAAATGGTGCATAGGTTGTAAGGAGTGCATGAGAGCGTTTCCAATACTCCATATCTTCTTCTTTTGCTCTATTCACAACATTTTGAGCAATTGAAACAACTTGTGAAGTCCCTGTTTTTCCTAATACTGTAATAGGAAGATTATGTAAATGCTTATAGCCTGTTCCTCCTGGTGTATTACATACATCATACATACCTAAATGTATCTGCTCCATAACTTCAGGGTCAAGCTCTACAGGCTTAATTTCTGGTTTTGTTATATTACCATCAATAGATTTAGCAAAGTGTGGGGTCACAAGATTGGAAGTAGCAAGGAGTGCTGTGTATCGTGCTATTTGCATAGGAGTAATATTATCATATCCTTGACCAATAGCTGCAATAACTGTCTCGCCCATATACCAAGGCTTCTTATATCTTTTCATTTTCCATCGTTTATCAGGAATAGTTCCTCTATATTCACGAGGCAAGTCTACACCTGTTTTTACACCCAAACCTAATAGTTTTAATGACTTGGACATAGAGTTAATACCCATATCCAAACTTTTATTATAAAAAAAGACATCACAACTTTCTTTGATTGCTCGACGAAGCCCTACTGTACCATGCCCATGCTTTTTCCAGCACCTAAATTTATGGCTACTTCGCCCTATACGAATAAATCCACGACAATGTTCTGTTTGGTCTATAGTATTTTTATGAGACATAGAATTGGCAATAGCAACACCCATTTTGATAGTTGAACCAGGAGGATAAGTTCCATGGATAAATCTATTGGTAAAAGGGTGTTCAAGATCTTCTTGTAATGCTACCCAGTTCTTTTTACTAATACCTCCAACAAAAAGATTAGGATCATAACTAGGTGTACTCACAGCAGCAAGAATATCACCATTTGTACGCATTACAATCACAGCACCACTCATTTTTTGCATCAATTTATAGATCATCATTTGTAAATCTATATCAAGGTGTAGCTCTAAGTTACGATTATCAGTAGGCTTTATATATTTTATCTTATCAATCTCTTTATTTGTTGCTGTAACTTTATTAATAGTGTAGCCAAGCTCTCCTTGAAGCATCTTATTATATTGTCTCTCTAGTCCTGCTTTACCAATAACCCCTACTTGATCTACAACAAAATCTTTTTTATTCTCTTTATTATTTGATCGTCCTGTATACCCTATAATATGTGCTCCATATCTTCCATAAGGGTAGTAGCGTTTTGTTTCTGCTTCTATTTTAAGATCTTCATTAATACTTAGCGTAGGATAGGCACTCATCATATCATGATAGCGAACAAAATCAACTACTTTTATATATTTATGATTATAAGCTGAACTCTTTTTTTTGTATACTTTAAGCATTATTGTTCTATTAAGATCTGGAAAAGTTTGCACTAACTTATCAACTATAGCTTCAAGTTTTTGACTTTTTCTTTTAAAGTGTGGCTTAATAGATATTGAAAACCCTATACGATTCATAGCCAATAGTTTCCCTTTACTATCAACTATCTCACCTCTTACAGGTTTAATATAGCGTTTTTGTTCAATATTTTCTTTGGCTAATTTCTCATAATAAAAATTAGACTTAATACTAATATGATATAAACGAACTATCATAATTCCCCAAATTAAAAAGAAAATAGCAAAAATAATTTTATATCTCATAATAAAAATACCATAAGCATATCAACAACTAAGGTATACAAAATTAGTTGATCCACTACAATACTAGAAGCATCAAAAATAAAATCATATCCTACAAGCATAATAAAGTAGAGTAAGTCAATAAAAAGTACCGAAAAAAGAGCTACACAAGTTTTGCACTCTTTGAGAATATTTAAAATAGGATAGATAAAAATATAGAAAAAAATTACCGTTAATAGTGTTAAAAATAGTGGTAATGATAAATTTACCTCTAAATTAATAAGATATACTAAAGACAAAATTACATAACTTGTTTGTGCTTTTTCTACACCATAAATAAGAAAATACCCCATAAAACCAATCATTAGTGGTAAAAAAACATATATAGAGATAAACATAGGATAGAAGATAATATAAAATAATGTAGCAATCCAGACTACAACAGTCCCTAGTTGTTTCATAAGCTATAACGCTTCATTAAACTTATAAACTAAAGATATTTCATTACAAACAGGAAAATGGATACATTTTATACAATCTGTCCATATCTTATGTTCTGGAATACTCTCTTTATTAATCTCAATAAAGTTTATTTTTTGAAAAAATTTTGGAAGATAAGTAAGAACAAGAACCTCTTCATGCACTCCCAAAGTTCTTGCTTCATCAAGTGTAAATTCTACAAGCCTTTGACCAATATTTTGACCACGATAAGCAGGTAAAACGATAAGACTTCTAATCTCTCCTAAACGCGTAGAATGGATATGTAACGCGGTATACCCTACAAGAGTACCTTTATCTTTGGCTAAAACATAAGATCGAATATTTGTTGCAACTTCATCTTCATTTCGCTTTAATATAATACCATCTTTGACTTCTTGAGCTACAAGTGCTTGCATATCAGGAATATCACTAAGAGTGGCCTTAAAAAGTTCTATCAAGAAATCTCTCCAAATATAGTTTCAAATATTTTTTGGTGTACTCTCTCTTCACCACTCTTTTTGAGATTAGAAAGAGTAATAGAGTTAGGAAAATCTCTTTTGAGTTTACTTCTCTCTTTTTGGTTGAGTTTATCTATTTTTGTAAAAACAGTAAGATATTCTTGATCTGCTCTTATAAATTCTGATATATACTTCTGTACATCAGCATCAATTTGTGCATGCGGGTGTCTAGCATCTCTTAAGTGGATAAAAAGTCGTATAGAGACTCGCTTTTGAATAAACTCTACAAGATTCTTTTGCCATACTTCTTTGAGTGTTTTAGAGACTTTGGCATAACCAAATCCTGGTAAATCCACATAACGAATATCATAATCTTCTTCATCAAGTCTATATTTGATAGCAAAAAAATTAATTAATTGTGTTTTCCCTGGTGTAGAAGAACTTTTTGCAAGATTTTTTCTTGCAGTTAAAGTATTAATAGTTGAGCTTTTACCTACATTAGAACGACCCAAAAAAACTACTTCACTCATAGTATCATCTAAAGAATCATTTATACTCTGTGCTGACTTAATAAACTCAGAATTAATTAAACGCAAAGATGGCATTAGTTACCACCTAAATCAAAAGTAAATTTCACAGGTGCTTTTCCTGTACTTTTCACATCAGCATCACCAGTGATAGAGTTTACTACCACAATATTACCATTAATTTGTCTATTATTTTTCATATCGTTAATTACAGCTTTCCCAGTAAACATATATACTGAAGTTTCAGGATAATAAGTAACTTTGTCAGAATTACCTTTATAATGATTTTTTTCTTTAAACACTTCATAGGTTGCGTTGCCTATGGCATCATATTGAATGGTCTCATTTTTATCATTAAAATAGACTATGACTCTGTCACTATGTATCCAGCTTTTCCCCTGCTTTACTAAAACATCATCAATAAAATGTACCTGTTTTTCAGCATCTTTCGCATAAAAAGATTCTGAAGTAATTTGTACTTTTTGAGCATATATAAGGATTGGTAAAAGAGCTAAAATAAGGAGTTTTATTACAGTTTTTTTCATACAATATTCCTTTTTTAATATTATAACATCTCAACCATAAGAGTAGCTATTTTTGGGGGTAAAAAGTTGCGTTAACTCTTTTGGCTTTTACTACTTTTTCTTCGCGAGCATATTCTAAATTTGTCCCTTTTATTATGCTATTATTTACGTAGCCAACAAAGGGACTCGTAAGATATAGGACTTGCGTAAGTTGATCATATATAGCATGATCACTTGTATAATAATATCCATTATTTTGTAAAGCTGTTACATTATAATCAAGATATATTTTATTATCAATAAAACGCCCTTTATCTGATTGAAGCTTTTCTACAGAATTACCAATATAAGTCATAGTAGTAAGTGTTAAGATACCACTCTCTTTCATACCATATTCTGAAAATAATTTATTTTTTATGCCACTTTGGTCAACTTCTATTGTCACAGAGTTATAGACCTCAAACTCTTTTTTAAATGTACTATTTTTGGCTTGACGATGTTTTGCCTCAAATAAAAATGAGACACTTAACATAATTATAATCATTGCTATAGCAATCCATTCTACTCTTATTGCCATAAATCCAAATACTTCTGATCTAATCCCTCTTTGGTAATAAGATATTCTATCATTTCACGGACAGCCCCATCACCACCTCTCCGCATCAATACAATATTTGCTATCTTTTCCACATGCATACTTGCGTCACTAGGAACAAAAGAGAGATTTACCGCATCAAGCATCTTATAATCATTCAAATCATCACCAATTGCAGCAACCTGATCCATAGTAAGATTCAGTTTTGTACATAATGATTTTAATGTACCTAATTTATCTTCTATACCTTGATAAAAATACTCTATATGTAACTCTTTGGCTCTTCTTTGGACTATATGAGAAGATCTACCAGTGATAATAGCTACTTTTTTGCCAAGCTTCATCCAAGAAACTATGGCTAAACCATCTTTTACATTAAAACTCTTAATCTCATCACCATTTTGACTATAAGTAATACGACTATCAGTCATCGTCCCATCAACATCAAGAACAATAAGTTCTATACTCAAAGGGAGCCTTTAGTGCTAGGAATTCCTGCATTTTTATTAATAGTTAATGCTCGACGCAAAGAAATAGCAAGTGCTTTAAATCCAGCTTCTATAATATGATGTTTATTGTGACCTCTATTATAAATAAGGTGCATAGTTATTGGTGCATTAAAAACCAAAGCTCTAAAAAACTCTTCAACTAATTCTGTATCAAATTGACCTACTTTTCCCTCAATAGGTAATTCATATACCATAAAAGCTCTATTAGAAAGATCAATATCACAAGAGATACTTGCTTCATCCATTACAAC
>JADGER010000210.1 GCA_016744315.1 Sulfurovaceae bacterium | reverse complement strand
TTTTTTATGATAGTACTATTTGAATTATATATTTAGATATAATATTTATGAAAATTTAAAGATTAGGAAATAGAAGATGAAAATAATAAAAAATATACTCCTTACTCTACTAGTGTTATTAGTAAGTAATAGCTTTTTAATTGCTGAAGATAATGAAGCCTATCGGTATAAATGGATAGGTACTTTTGCCAAAAACACTCCTTATACTCGACAAGTGATAGAAAGTAATATGCAGTGGAGAGGTATTAGTGACCGTATCAAACAACGCTGGACAGAAGGCTATTCTATTACAGAAATTAAGTATGGTAATGGCAAATGGGTTGTGCTTTTTTCTAAAGGACTGAAAGGTTCACAGCAAGCATATGATGTGACAGGAAGATGGGAAAGTATGGGTGAGACTATCCAAAAACGCTGGGCAGAGGGCTATTATGTAGTAGCAGTAGAACATGGTCTAAGCGAATGGGTAGCAGTATTTGCCAAAAACACAGGCTATACAAATCAATCATTTGAACGACAACAGAAATTGGCTAATTTTCAAAAAAAGATTTCTCAACGCTGGGCAGATGGATTTGATTTGGTAGATATGGAATATGGCGAAGGGCATTGGTTGGGAGTTTTTTCCAAGGGTATAGGCTATAGTGAACATGCTATGAGTGTACGAACAGATTGGAAAAAATTTACAAATGCAATTAGCAAAAATTGGAATGATGGCTATTTGATTACAGATATGAAGTTTGGTATAGGCAGATGGTTGGGAGTTTTTGCCAAAGGAACACCGTATAAAATGCAAACTTATGAGACACGACCAACTATAGAAGAACTTCAAGTTATTATGGATGAAAAAGCATTAGATGGATTTGCATTAGTAGATTTATCAGAGGGTTGGTAACAATAAATTTAAGGAGAGAATATGGCACAGAATATCTTTAAAAAACCACAAAGACGAGTTGATCGTGTATTTTTACACTGTAGTGCATCTGATAATGCGTCACATGATAATGTTGCAACTATTAGAAGATGGCACAAAGCAAGAGGATTTAGTGATGTAGGCTATCATTTTTTTATTCATAAAAACGGTAAAATTAGCAAAGGAAGACCTATTGATAAAATTCCTGCAGCCCAACATGGGAATAATACAGGAACTATCGCAATTTGCCTCCATGGTCTTAAAAAAGGAAAATTTACACAAGCACAATTCAAGGCAATTCAATCATTATCTCAAGAAATAAATCGTGCATACTTTAGTAATATAAGTTTCCATGGACATAAAGAAGTATCAGCCAAAGCCTGCCCAGTTTTTGACTATAAAAAAGTTTTAAAATTAGATAAATATGGTTCTTTGGGATTAGAAAATAGTGTTGTAAATGATATAGAACTTTCTGATGAAGCTGTTGAACTTGATTATGGGGATCAGGGTGAAGAGGTCAAAAAACTTCAAAAACTATTACGAATTAAAGCAGATGGTGATTATGGTAAAAAGACACTCAAAGCAGTCAAATCTTTTAAACGCCAGCATGATCTCTACCCTAGTGGTGTTATCACAAAAAAAGTATGGGAGTTGCTTGCAAAACCAATACTAGAAAATGTTCGAGTCAATGACCCTGCAAAGTTACCAAATCTAAAAATGGGTTCAAGAGGTAAAAGTGTGGAGTTACTTCAAGAGTTACTATTTATCAAGGTAGATGGAATATTTGGAGCTAATACAGGGAAGAAAGTAATGGAATTTAAGGTTAAAAATGGTTATTATCCTAGTGATATTGTAGAACAACATATTTGGAAACTCTTACTAAAAAATAAAAGGATAGATAATTATGAATAGATATAGTAAGGTACTTGTAGTACTTTTTTTGTTGCTATCGAGTAGCTTTGGAGTATCACAAATACTCAAAGGCGGATCAATAAGTGATGGGCTTGATATAAGTGCTATTAAACTAGGAGAGCATGAAAAATTTACTCGTATAGTATTTTTTGTTAATAATTGGGAAGGGCATGAACAACCTAATACCCCAGCAAATACCTCAGGTTCTTATGAGTTTAAGTTATCAAAAGACTCTTTGAGTATACAAGCCGAACTTTTGGGTTTTAGAAGTGCTACCACTACTAATCCAGAGACCAATAGTAGTGCAGATATTCAAAGCATAGAACAACTCAAAGGTGAAGAATATGGAGATGATAGTTCTATTTTTTATCAAATAAAACTCTCTACCCCTTCTAAAATAAAAGCCTTTACCCTAGAAAACCCCTCACGGATAGTTTTGGATATAGAAACGCTATAAGAGTTTATCACTCCAATTAGCTTTGAGTTTGGCTACTTTTGGAGAGATAACTGCCATGCAGTATCCTTGTGTAGAGTTATTTTGATAATAGTCTTGGTGGTATGATTCTGCTAGGTAAAACTTATCAAGTTTTTCTATCACTGTGACTATAGCATCACTATAATTTACTTGGGCTTTTGCTTTTGCCTCCATAGCTTTTGTTTGAATGTTTTCATCAGTATAGAGTATAGTAGAGCGATATTGTGTTCCTCTATCTCCCCCTTGGTAATTAAGTGTTGTTGGGTTGTGAATTTCAAAAAATATATCTAGTAGCATATCTAAAGATATTTTTGTACTATCATACACTATCTTGATGACTTCTGCATGACCTGTAGTCCCTGTACAAATGGCTCTATAATCAGGATTATCAGTCTCTCCATTGGCATAACCACTCACTACATCTTCCACCCCATCCAAAAGCTCAAATACAGCCTCCAAACACCAAAAACACCCACCACCTAATATTAACTCTTCTTGTTTCATTTTGATTCCTTATATTTATTAAATATTAACCTATAATTGTAGCATTATTTTTTTGCTTTGAAATAACTTTAAATCTTCATACAATCTTGATAAACTATTTATATACTACAAATTATAAATTAATTTAAGTAGGAGTAGTATATGAATAATATAAAAAAAATAGTTACAGCAAGTGTTGCATGTATAGTATTAGTGGGTTGTGGTGATACTTATAAAGATGATAATGAAGGTGTTATTGTTGTACCAAAAATTAATGCATTAAAAACATTAAATAGAAATGTAAAATTCCTAACCAATAGTGATGGTATGAGTCTTTATCGCTTTGATAAAGATACTCTTAATATGAGTAACTGTGATGCTGAATGTCAAAAAATATGGCCTTTATTTTTGGGTGCAGAGAGCGGAAGTGAGAATATAAAAGTCTTGGAGGGTACAGACCATTTAGCCTATAGACAGCATCCTTTATACACTTTTGTAAAAGACAAAGCACCTGATAATATATTAGGAAATAATATAAAAAATGTATGGCACCTAATATATGCACCTAGTGGTTCAAATGATACTCAAACAGCATTTTCTAATATAGAAATAAAACAGACATATCTAACAGATAAAGATGGAAGAGCATTATATTCATTTGATAAGGATGATGTAAATAGTAGTAATTGTTATGAGGCATGTGAAGATGCGTGGCCTGTGTTTTATAGTGATAATTTAGGAACACTACCTGCAGGTACAACAGATTCAGATTTTGGATTAATTAATAGAGACGAGAGTAGAGCAAAAGATGGTGAACCACTACGACAAGTAACTTATAAAAATAATCCACTTTACTATTTCACTCCTGATAACAAAGAAACAGGTAGCGTAAAAGGTGATTGGGCTAAGGGTGTATGGCATCT
>JADGER010000209.1 GCA_016744315.1 Sulfurovaceae bacterium | reverse complement strand
ACTCTTTTGTCGCACCGTACCAAAATAAACAGAACCATTCATCATCGTAGCTACTACAACATTGAGTTCTCGTTCTTCTTTATATACCTTAACAAAAGGTTTCCCAAGTTTAGCAGTAGTTTTCCAATCTATCTTACGGACATCATCCCCATAGATATATTCTCTAAGTTCCGCAAACTCAAAACCCTGCCCCTGAAATAAAGATGCATTATTTCCTAGCATATCACCAAATACCTGCCGTCTTGTTTTGAGAATGATTTTTTTTGTAGTTTTTGTCATGCATTATTCCTCAAAATATTAATTTGTTTGTTAAGTAGATTTAAAATTACAATTGCACCATTTAACTCTTTTATATATTTTTCATTTTCTATATCATCATGAGCTGTAGAGTGAAGAATTGTTTGTTGGTAAAATTTAGTTTTTTTAAGTATATTTTGCATTTTTTTAATATTAATATCTTCTGTATCACTCAAATCAAGTAATTGTTTAATGATATTACTAAGCTTCTCTTTTGCACCCACTTCAGTAATAATTCTCAACTCTTCTACTATTCGTTCAAACTCTTTTCTTAAATATATTCCTGCTTCATCTAGGCTATTTGTATTTAAATAATTTTTTGCTATTTTTATATAATCTATCTCTTTATTATAAATAAGAGCTTCCTTATCAATATTTAGAAATATATTCTTATTATCCCAATTATTAATTTCATCTCTATTTTTCAAAAGACTTAAAATTAAATTATAAAACTGTAAATTATGAGTCAAAATAATTTTTTGATAATCTTTAAAGTTTTCTAGAATATACTCTAAAATATAATGTCTATTTGCCATATCAAGGCTTGTAAGGAAATCATCTAATACTAAAAGTTTTAAAGGATTACTTGTATCTTCTTCTAGTTTAATTAATGCAAAGAAAATAGCTATAGAAGCTAGTTTTAGCTTGGCTTCATTGAAGTTTAGTTTTAGATTTTTTTTATCGTCTATTTTTAAAATAATTTGAGGGTTAGGATATTTGAAATCATCTTCTGTATTCGATAGACCCCAATTATATTCAAATTTAAGAGTAAATTTTTCTTGAAAGTAGTTATTTATAATATCATTACTTCTTAGTTCTACTTGATTTAAAAATATTGCTATTTTATTAATATTTTCTTGTCTCTTTTTTTCTTCTTTTTTATTATTTATATCATTAACGTTTCTATTTATATCATCAAATTTTATACAAAATTGATTTAAACTTTCAAAATATTTTTTTAAATATTTCTTAATTATTATATAAAAATTATCTTCATATCCTACTAATGATTCGAACAAGTCTTGGTTTGCAAAATAAATTGTTTTCTTATTTTCTAATGTGATACTATTAGGTAAACTACAATTTATATTTGGAATTTTTAATTCATAATTGTTATCTAAAATTATTTTTGCATTGAACTCATCTATAGAACTATTATTTTTAAATTTATTAAAATTAAAATCCTTATTTCTAAAATATACTTTGAATATAGAATATAAAGCTTCATAGATAGAACTTTTACCTGTCCCATTTTCACCATAAATCAAACAGTTATCTTTATTTATTTCAAATTTAAAATCTCTATGAAATTTAAAATTAGTTAATTTTATTTCTTTAATAATCATTTATATTCTCTTCTAAAAACTTGCTTATTTTTTTCTTATCTATATTGGTTTTTTTATCTATATTGATTTTTTTATCTATATTGATTTTTTTATCTATATTGATTTTTTTATCTATATTGATTTTATCTTTTAAAGAATACATAGAGAGTGCATTTGTAGTATTTTTTAAATAAAAGTTAAGTGCATACATATCATCAGATTGATAAAACAGAAATAACTCCTGACTTTTATAATCTTTATTGATTTCTTTAAATGTATTTTGTTCATTTTTATTAACTATTGAATACAATAATTTAGTATAGAGAAAATCTCCATACATAGCATAATTATAAAAAAACCTAATATAATTTTTTGAAAAACTTTCTATATTTAATATATCATCATTTATATAAAGATATATTATCAAACCAATAGTAATTTTTTTATTCTCTATTAAATCTATAATCTGTATCCATTTTGTTTGTTTATTAGGATTATGAATTATATCTTTATATATTTTAACTGCTTTATATATTTTAAATATATCATCTATGATTTCATCATATTCTTTATTTTCAAATGGAGAATCTTTTTGCTTTGTAAAAAAATCTCTAATTCCTATATTTTTATATTCTGCTTTGTTTTGAGCTTTAATTATATACATATAAATTTCAAATATATAGTCTATATTATATCCGATAGTAATACATTGTTTATACAATAGATTCCATTTTTTTATAAACTCATCTGATTTATTTTTACTTAATGCCATAGAAAATAGTTTTGCTTTAAAAATATCACTATCTGAGAGAGATATACCTCTGTTATTAATAGTTTCAAATATTTTTATAGCATTTTCTCTTGCTATACTTTTATCAGCACCTTGAGTTTGAATTGGTAAAATAGAAACATCATAAAGTAAAAAATCAGCAAACTTATAAAGAGTTTTTATTTCAAGGTCTCCTAATCTATTAAAAAAATAACAGATATTCTTTTTAAATTGATTATCTTCTTTTGAAACTTTACAATCATCAGAATCTAATTCTAATTCTAAGGAATCTTTTAAAAATTGTGAGTCTCTATCTTGAAAAACCATAGTTTTTAATTTTTGTGCTAGTTGTTTATCTGTTCTATCATCAAACTCCCAAATAGAGTTTTTTAATCTTTTATTATTTTTGTCAAAAAACAGAAGAGCCTTTATAAGTAGCGTAAGCGTTGTAAGCCTCTGTTGTCCATCAATAACTTCTAATCTATTTTTATCTTCAAGACTTGAAGCAATAACAATATTACCCAAAAAATATCCACTTACTTGTTCATCTTCAAAGGCTCTTTCTAAATCTTCAAAAAGTTCTCTACACTGCTCTTCTGTCCATGAGTATGGTCTTTGATATGGAGGAATAACATATTGATTTTTATCACCTGTAAATAGTGAGAGAATTGACTTCTCTTCGGCTTTGAGTTCTAATCCCATTATCATTCCTTTTAAAGTAATATCTTTAAGAGATAAATTATAGCAAAGCAGTGATTAGGGGGAGTTTGTTGTGATTGGTATCCCCTCCAAGAAAGGAGTAGTTTTGGACAAAACAAAGAAGAGGGGATATTGGAGATTGAGTAAAAAAGAAAACTATTTGTTCTTTTAAAATTTGACAATTACATCTAACTGTACACGCTCATAGTTTGGTTCCATTCCCTCCTCTTTACTTTTGCTTTCATAAAGTTCATTGAAAAAGAAGTTACCAGCTATGTATAGGTTTTTACCCATTTTGTATTTTGCTCTAATTGCATGACCGCTTGCAGCAGTACCACCACCGAAGTTATCTGAGTCAGAGTACGCACCATAAGTTGCATCTTCTTCAATATCTGTATACGAGTATTTTACTTGCCAGTCACCAACATCTTTTGCTTTACCTAACTGAAGTGCAACATCATATCCAAAGTTATTCTCATCAGCACCAAAGTTATATACAACTCCTGCAGCAACTTTAAGTGGCATACCAAGTACATCTTTGAACTGTAGTTCACCAAATCCTTCTACAATTTGATAATCATTTGCATAGAAACCATCAGCATCTAATGTATTACCTTTACTACTACCAAAAAGTGGTAT
>JADGER010000208.1 GCA_016744315.1 Sulfurovaceae bacterium | reverse complement strand
ATTTATGGGGAAAAGTAAACGATTTGGTATACTCTCTATTGTTGTACTTATTCTCTCATTAGGATTACTTGTAGGCAAAGGCTTAAACTATGGTATTGACTTTGCTGGTGGTACACTAATCCAAGTTAAATACGATACAAATGCTCCGCTTGACAAAGTTAGAGACATACTAAATAAGACAGAAAAATATAATAAAGCAAGTGTAACTTATTTTGGTAGTGATGATGAGATTGTTATTCGTACTAAAAGTAGTTCAGGTGTAGTTGGCGAGGATATAGGCGATGAGATTCGTACTATGCTCAAAGATACTGGCACTTTTGAAGTACGAAGAGTAGATATGGTAGGTCCAAAAATTGGTGATGAGCTAAAAGAACAAGGTCTTATGGCTATGCTTCTGGCAATTATTGGTATTTTGATTTATGTCTCATTTAGGTTTGAATGGCGTTTTGCCTTGGCTTCAGTAATGGCACTCTTGCATGATATTACTATTGCTATGGGTGCAATTGTACTCTTTAATGTAGAAGTGAACCTAGATATATTAGCTGCTCTCTTGACTATACTTGGATATTCACTCAATGATACTATTATTGTATTTGACCGTATTCGTGAAGGTGTACGAACCATTAAAAAACCTGATTTAGGGGCTATTATTGATGAGTCTGTTACACGGACTCTTTCTCGAACGACGCTTACATCATTAACAACATTTTTAGTTGTCTTAACACTCTATCTATTTGGTGGAGAGATTATTAGAGGTTTTAGTTTTACTCTTTTAGTAGGTGTTATTGTAGGTACATATTCATCTATTTTTGTAGCCTCTCCTATTTTGATGTGGTTAGGTTTTAGTGTAAGTGATTTTAGAGAAAAAGAAGCTCTTGTCCTCAAAAGAGAAAAAGAGAAAGAAAAAATGCGTGCAATGTATGAACAAGGAACTATCTAATGCATTGGGGAAAAGTATTTTATATCTTTTTTACTCTAATGAGTCTTACTACAAGTGCGGCTTTTCTTTATGAAAATTCAGCTACAGCTCTTTTTATAGCTGGAAGTATTAATGTTGTCTCCACAATATTAAAACTAGGTATTAGAAATATGCTCTCAGCAGAGCTTTTAGCTGGTTCATTGGTTGCAGATTTACACCTAATACCAGCTTTCCTTGCTTTAGAGTTTTATGAAAATCATACACTTGCTACAGGCTTAGTTATTGGTGCGGTAATTGCTAATATATATACACTTATCATTACAATGATAGAAAGTTCCAAAGAAAAAGAGGACTTTTAAAAATACTCTAAGAAGAAGTAGTAGTGATACTATCTTTTTTCTTAGTCTTATACAAAAGGTAAATACTATGTTACTCCCCCCCAAACTACATGGTACTAGTATCGAGGAAAAACGAAAAGAAATCAAAGAGTATTTTAACTCTGTTTTTATGCGTTATGAATCACTTTTCAAACTTCTTTCTAGCTCCAAAGTTTATTATCAAAAACCCGAATCCCTTCGTCATCCACTTATTTTTTATTATGGTCATACGGCTACATTTTTTATTAATAAACTAAAACTAGCCAAAATAATCACTAAACGAATTAACCCACAATTAGAATCTATTTTTGCCGTTGGTGTAGATGAAATGAGTTGGGATGATCTTGATGAAGAGCATTATAAATGGCCTAGTATAGAAGAGACTCAGGAGTATCGTGATAGTGTGTATTTACTTATAAATACACTTATAGACAGACTCCCTATGGTCTTACCTATTACGCAAACATCTCCTTGGTGGATTATTCTTATGGGTATAGAGCATGAAAATATTCATATAGAAACTTCTTCAGTATTAATTCGCCAATTACCACTAGAATCTGTACAAGAGTCCACAGATTGGGAACATTGTCTAGTCACATCTTTAGCACCTCAAAATACTCTTCTCAATGTAGAAGAAGGTAGTGTTGCATTAGGAAAAAATAAAGATGAAAGCTATTATGGTTGGGATAATGAATATGGTTCACATCAGGCAATAGTTCCTGCTTTCAAAGCTTCTCAATATCTTGTTTCCAATGGGGAATACCTTTCTTTTGTAAAAGATGGAGGATATACTAAGGATATATATTGGGATAATGAGGGCTTAGAGTGGAGAAATCTTAGTAAAGCTACAGAGCCTTCTTTTTGGATAGAGAATAATGAAGAATATAAACTTCGTATACTTACTCAAGAGATAGACCTTCCTATGAATTGGCCAGCAGAAGTTAATTACCATGAAGCACATGCTTTTTGTAATTGGTTGAGTAGTCACAAGGGTATCACTCTAACACTTCCAACAGAAGATGAATATATGCGTCTTCTTGCAGTGAGTAAAATTGAAGAGGCTAATAATAATCTACAAAAATATGCTTCATCTACGCCTATAGATATGTACAGTCATGGAGATTTTTTTGATGTAGTTGGGAATGTTTGGCAATGGACTCGTACAGCTATATATCCTTATGATGGATTTGAAGTACATCCTATTTATGATGATTTTACTGTTCCTACTTATGATGGAAAACATAATCTTATCAAGGGAGGCTCTTGGGCAAGTTGTGGCAATGTTGCATCTACGCAGAGTCGTTACGCATTCCGTCGACACTTTTTTCAGCATGCAGGCTTTCGTTATGTACAAAGTAATTACAAAGAGCAGATAGATAGTAATAGTTATGAAAGTGATAAACTTATTGCACAGTATTGTCATTTTGGTTGGGGTGAGAGTTATTTTGGTGTAGAAAATTATTCCAAAGAATGTGCAAATATAGCCTTGGAACTTACGGCTCATTTGCCACAAAAAAGAGCCTTAGATATTGGTTGTGCTATAGGTCGTAGCTCGTTTGAACTTGCCAAAGGCTTTGATAAGGTTATAGGTATAGATTTTTCAGCTAGATTTATTAGACATGCCCAGTTTCTAAAACAATCAGGAGTATTACGATATGCTATGCCTACTCAAGGTGATTTAGAAGAGTACTTTGAAGTAGATATTCGTACATTAGATCTTTATGATGTTCGCAATAAAGTAGAATTTTGGCAAGGAGATGCCTGTAACCTCAAAGAAATCCATCAAGATTTTGATTTGGTATTTGCTTCTAATTTAATAGATAGACTCTATGACCCCAAAAAGTTCTTAGACTCTTTGGCTTCCCGTCTGAATAAAAATGCTCTCCTTATTCTTACTTCACCGTATACATGGCAAGAAGAATCAACACCAAAAGAGCGATGGCTAGGAGGTTTCAAAAAAAATGGTGAGAATTTTGATACACTAGAGGGATTAGAAGAGATTTTAGAACCTCATTTTAGACTCAAAGAGACAAGAGATATTCCTTTTGTTATCCGTGAGACTGCACGAAAGTTTCAGCATAGTGTGGCACAAATGAGTATTTGGGAATTAAAATAAAGGAAAAATAATGAATAAGCCAACACCTATAGATGAAGAGATACTCTTAGACCCTAAGCGATATATAGTAAGTGAAACTGATGCCCAAGGAAAGATTACCTTTTGTAATGATTATTTTATGGAAGTGAGTGGATACTCAAAATCTGAACTTATCGGCAAAGCACATAATATTGTAAGACATCCAGATATGCCAAAAGTTGTATTTAAACTCCTTTGGGAAACTATTTCTGCTGGCAAAAATATTAATGCCATTGTTAAAAATTTAGCAAAAGATGGAAGATATTATTGGATATTTACAGAATTTGAATCCCGAAGAGACAC
>JADGER010000207.1 GCA_016744315.1 Sulfurovaceae bacterium | reverse complement strand
AGGGCTTTCTAATGAGTATTTCTTATGGAGAATTTTGAATGTTTTTATGGGGGGTTTGGTTTAAGGTTTTTGGGGTTGGATGGGGTGAGTAGTTACAAAAATTATTACAGATAATACGACTATATTAGGTGTGGATATACAATTAAAAATGAATGATCAACTTTTTGTATTAGAGTGGTATCTTTTTCTCTTATATATATTTATTTTGGGATTTTTTATTTTTTATTGGTTGAGAAAATGTTATATTAAAAGTTATATTTTTTATAAACATTATACTTTATATGAAGGATATATCTATCTTTCATGGGTAAGTCTTAAAGGTGCTCCTTTAAAATATTACCTAATAAAAGTGATTATTCCTATAAGCATTATTGTTGTTTCTTTGTATTTTTTAGCTTATGCTTCTTAATATTTCAAGTAATTTTATACTATCTTCTACTTTAAGATCTTCAAAAAGAGTATTTGCTGTATCACTTACACTCTGCATAGCATTTTCATAAAGTTCCATACCTACTGGAGTAAGTTTGACAAAACTTACTCTTGCATCTCTAGGGTTTAGCTCTTTTTCTACTATTTTTAATTTTTCCATAGGGTTAATAAGTCTTGTAATCCCTGATGCACTCATTCCTACTTTTTGAGCTAAATCAATTCTCCGTATCATTTTGTTTTCTGTTGTAGCCAAATGATACATTACAAAAAATTCAGAGAATGTAATTCCATGTATACTCAATTGACTATCTAAAGCTTTTAACAGTTTTGTATTCACTGCAATCATTTTGAAAACTATATCTATATTTTCATTCATACTAATCCTTGCTATATATTTGATGGTACAAGTATATAGCAAATACTTTATTTTGTCAAGTGGAATGAGATCCAATAGTAATAATTTTCTCTATAGGGTCAGGTGATGAATAGGTATAAAGGCTATTTATATAATTTTTTAGTATAATCCTAATAATTTATAGATTAAAAGGATTGCTTTGGAGATAAATCAAATCAAAGATGTTGTTGATTATGGGATTATTGGTCTTTTGATCTTTTTGAGTATTCTTACTGTAACTTTTGCTATAGAGAGAATTCTCTTTTTTCGTTCTATAAATTTGGAAGAGTATCGGCACAAACTCTCTTTGGAGCTTGATTTAACCAAGCGACTAGGGACTATTGCTACTATTGGTACAAATGCTCCTTATATTGGTCTTTTAGGTACGGTTTTGGCTATTATTTTGACATTTTATATTATTGGTGATAAACAAGATGATATTAATACTGGTGAGATTATGAAACACCTAGCTCTAGCTCTCAAAGCCACCGCAGCAGGACTATTTGTGGCAATACCTGCTACAGTTATTTATAATGCACTTATAGCACAAGTAGATAGACTCCTTGCCCAATGGGAAATCCTCCAAGATGAAAAGTCAAGACGCTACCGATGAAAAGAGAGCGATTTGATAAGATTAATGTTGTACCATTTATTGATATTGTACTTGTTCTTCTTGTTATAGTCTTGGCAACAGCTACCTTTGCAACAAAAAAGTCTGTCAAGGTTAACTTACCAACAGCAAGTAGTAAACAAGTGGATGAGAAAAAAACTATTATGATTTCTATTGATGAAAAGGGGAATTATTTTTATGAAAATAAAGAACTTCCTCTTAAAGAACTAGAAGAAAAACTCAAAAAACTCAATCCCAAAAAAGATATAGTATCACTGCAAACAGACCAAAAAACAGAGTTTCAAAAATTTGTAACTATTATAGATATACTTAAAAGTAAAAACTTTGAAAACCTCTCGGTAATTACAAAATAATTCTCTTAATGAGGATGTTTGAGTAATCCTGCTTCGTAGAGAAATGGGGAGGGAAGAAAATCTAGTTTTTTTATTCGGTCTGTTTTGGCTAGGGATAGAAAGAGTTTGTCTTTGGCTCTTGTGACGGCTACATAAAAGAGTCTTCGTTCTTCTTCTATGCTTCCGCCTTTGCTCATCAGCTTACGATTTGGAAAGCGTCCATCCATCAAATCTACTACATAGACTTCGGAAAATTCTAATCCTTTACTTGCATGTACAGTCAAAAGATTTACACCCTCCCCTTCGCTTAATTCACTGCCACCTAAGACCATAGCATTGACAAAACGATGCAAATCTTTGTAATGGCTAGAAAGTTCTAATAAAAGCTTGGCTTTTCTTTGGATTCTTTCTATGGAAAGCTCTTTTTTCTTGGGGTCTATAGCACCTGTTTTAAGTTGGGCTCTTTGGGTAGAGAGTATATCAATAATCATAGCATAGAGATTAGAAGAGATTGCCTTTTGTAATATAGTAGACGGTAATTTACTGCCTCTGACTGATTTCATAAAGTTGAAATATTCTTTAAAAAATAACACACCATCTTTGTTTAATCTTGGGTGTTTTAGTAAAGGATGCGACCTAATAGCTTCGCTCAAATCCAAAGATGCAAAACGGCTTACAGACCCTATCTCTAAATCATCATCAAAAAGACCTAACTGAATATTTTTATTAGGGTTTAGTTTGGGGAGTGTAAAAACTTTGGGGGCAAGAAGTCCTAGAGCTAAATCTCCTTCTCCAAAGTGTGTGAGAGACTGAAAAAACTCTTTGGAAAGTGCAGAACCTACACCTTTGGAAAACTCAAATACATGAATAAACGCCATCATATCTTTGGGATTTACAAGTAAAGCCATCAAATCAAGCAAAAATTTTACTTCTCTTGCCTCAAAAAAACTTGTTCCACCTTTTCTTTTGCATGGAATGGCTAGTTCTCGTAAACTGGCTTCTATACCATCTGCACTTGCATTATTGCGAAATATCACAGCTATATGATCATTAGGAATATAACTTTTTTTAATCTCTGCGGAAATTGCTTGGTACTGTTCAAAAAGTTCATTATACATAAGTAATCGAGGAGGATAACTTTTGCCCACTCGCCCTACTTCTAGTTTTTTGGGATATATTCTCTCGTTTAACTCTATAACTCTATTTGCCAAAGATAAAATTGGAGCAGTGGAACGATAATTTGTTTTGAGCGTAAAAACTTCTGCACCTTTGTATCGAGTGGTAAAAGTGGATATATTTTCTATATTTGCTCCATTAAAAGCATAAATACTTTGGTCATAATCACCTACACAAAAAAGAGATTTAGGACGCAAAGTATCTATAAGAGAGCTTTGGAGGGTATTGGTATCTTGATACTCATCCACCAAGACTTCATCAAAAGGTATAGTATTTTGGGCTAAATCTTCTTTGATCCATAACAAAAGGTCATTAAAAGAGACAAAACCATATAGCCGTTTATCTGCTTCAAATTCTTCTATAATATGCAGATAAATATCCATCAAAGGCTCATGCTCTGGATATTTATCCAAAAACCACACATCAAAACCATCTAAAGAAGCATTTTGATAAAGGCTATACTGATCATAAAGATACTGAGAAGAGAATGGATCTAAATCTAACGCCATTCGTTTAAAGTTTCTTTTTTCGTAAATACTTCTAAAGAGGGTTTTAAGTTCTGAGGGTTGTTTAAGAGTAATCTTGGGATACCGTTCTTTGAGCCATCTATAGCTTACAGCATGAAAAGTTCCTGATTGGATTTTACTGACAATTGCTTTTGAAAAGAATTTTTCTAATCTGGCTATCATCTCTCCTGAAGCTTTATTAGTAAAAGTAAGAAGTAAAATTTTGGAGGGTTCAATACCAGTTTGCAAGAGATGGGCTATACGACCAACAATAGTCGAAGTT
>JADGER010000032.1 GCA_016744315.1 Sulfurovaceae bacterium | reverse complement strand
ATAGGGCTTTCTAATGAGTATTTCTTATGGAGAATTTTGAATGTTTTTATGGGGGGTTTGGTTTAAGGTTTTTGGGGTTGGATGGGGTGAGTAGTTACAGTAATTATTAACCCTATTTTTAGAGGGTAGTAGAATTTTGAGCCAAGATAAATCATAAAATAATAATAATTTTTATTTAAGGTAATTTGATATACAATGTGAGAATTATAAAAGATAGAAACAAAATAGGGTCACAGAGTCCGCAAAAACCAACAACCCTATTTCTAGCTTTAGCTTGTGCGATTTTACACAAGCTTTGGTTAAAAATGCTTTAAATAGCTCTTGTTTCTTTCTTTTTCTCAAGAGATGTTGGTAGCTGAACTCTTGGAAATTCATATTTTCAAGGAAAACCAATGTCTATAGCCCCAAATTTACCCAAAAGAACTCGCAGTATCGTCAAAGATTTACTCTTTCAAGAAAAATACAATCTTTCTCATTCTCAAATGGATTTAATGGCGTATCTTGTTAATATTCCTTTTTGGGCATTGGCTGTGGGTGATGATTTTTATGTGATTACGAGCAATAAAATTATCTCGGATATTCCCTATTTCACCACTAAAACTCTTGAATTTTTATTTAAAGTTCTCGAAGATAAAAAGCTCATAGAGAGAAAACTTGTCAAGGTAGAAAAGTGGAAAGGAATCCATCAAGTACGCAGTATTAGGCTTACACAAGCAGGAAAACTCTATAATGACCATCTTATTTTACCCACAAAAAACGAAGAATTTGCACAACTTAAAAAAGAGAATAAAAAACTAAAAAGTGAAAAAGAAGCATTAGAAAAAAAACTAGAAGAAGTTTTGGCAAATGTTAGTTTTTCAGAAGAAGAAAAAGAGCCTAAAAAATATAAAACAAATCAAGACTTAAGTGATTTTATCAAAGAAACTACAAAAGATTTTGCTATCACAGGCGAACCCATTTGTAATTGTGTGCCAAAGTGGGCAGATAGTGCTTTGTTTTATATAAATTCCTACAATAAACTCTCGATGAAACAAAATAATGAGGAAGAAAAACAGATAAAAGATGCGTCTAAAATACATGCTTTTTGGCTGTGGCTCTTTGAAAATCAAGACCGAATAGGTGAGTGTATAGACCTCTCAAAACCTCTTGATTTAGAAGAACTCAAAAGAAAATATATAGGGGTTCAGATAGAAATCAATGGGCAAGAAGCAGAAATTTATAACTTTGTATCAGGCAAAGACGGCGTAGCAATTGAGGTGAAAAAAGATAAACAAATTATTAGATTAATGGATGCAAGAGATAAAAGTAAAAAGTTTTATCCCTTAGCATTGTGCGAAAAAATGATTTTGGGGTTGCAGAAGGGATAAAAAGAGTACTAGAATTGAATTAGGTTTATATTATAACATTTCGTAAATCAAGAGTTATTCTAGTGCCTTCGTTTTTGATGGAGTGGAGGGTAATATCTATTTTCATCTCATCACAATATTTTTTGACTAATGCTAGACCTATGCCTTGACCGTGGTGGTTTTTGTCTGCTTGGTAGTATCGCTCAAAAATTTCTACAAGTAAAGACTCATCAATGCCAATGCCTCTGTCTTGGATAACTAAGCTGTTTTCTTGATGGCTAATGGTAATAAGACTCTCTTTGTTACTATATTTCATGGCATTATTGAGTAAATTATCTATCATCTGTTCAAAGCCTATTTTGTCAGCATAAAGTGTTTGTTCATGTATATTTATATCAAAAGGGTTTCTTCCAAATGCTTGGAGTATATCAGTTCTTTCATGCAAAAGTTCTTTAAGAGAAAATTCCTCTTTTTCTATAGTATAAATCTCTCTATTGATACTATATACGAGTTCGTCATAGAGGCGTAAAAGTCTGATGGATGCACTCTTTATTCTATTGAGTCTTTTTTGTGATTTTTCATCTACTAAATTCTTTTTTAACATAGTGGTATTGGCTTGGATAGTAGCAAGAGGAATATTAAGCTCATGTAAAATTTCTCTGCTCAAATGTGTAAATCGTTCATCCATATTTTTTTTGGGTGCAAGGAGTTCAGTTGCCAAAATATATCCCCAGCCCAAAGCCACAATCAAAACACCCACAGAGGCAATCAAAAAATTACTTTCTGTAAATCCATTATTGATAAGAAACCAATAGATAGCACTTAGTAGTATAAAAATACTAAGTAAATAACTTAATACAGCAGACCAAATCATATAATAAAACGGTAGCCTATCCCCCGAATATTTTCTATGGTGTTGGGAAATAATTTTTTGAGTTGTGCCACATATACACGGATAGAACCCTCACTAGCATCTTGACTTGCTGACCATAAATGAAATTTAATCTCATCTAAATGGACTGTAGTACCTTTGGATGCTATAAACAATAAGAGTAACTCTATTACTTTTTTGGGTAGCTCAACAGCTATATTATTGCGGTAGATTTGTTTTTCTCTTGTATGTATAGTGTATTCACCTATAGTTAATTCTTTGGTTCGTGTAAGCCGTCTAAGAACAGCTTCTATACGCAGGAGTAGTTCATCTAAATCTATAGGTTTTTTAAGGTAATCATCTGCACCTACACTAAATCCATTATGTAAAGATTCTTTATCATCTCGTGAGGTAATAAAAATAGTAGGTGTAGTATCTCCACTCTCTCGTAATTTTTTTAAGAGATCAAATCCACTTTCATAGGGTAAATTGACATCAAAGAGATAGAGATCAAATTTTTCTTCATACGCAAGATCAAGAGCAGTATAAGGATCAAGTGCGTACTTAAGCTTATACCCTTCCTCTTCAAGAAAGTCTTGGAGGGTTTCATTGAAGAGTTTATCATCTTCGAGAAGGAGTATTTTTGTAGACATTTACATCAACATCCCACCATTGACTTGGAGTGTTTCTCCTGTGATATAGCTAGAGTGATCAGAGAGCAAAAAGGCTACAGCTTCTGCAACTTCACTTGGCTGACCAAATCGTGCCAAAGGAATTTTTGCAGTAAATGAGTCTTTGACCTCATCTTTGAGTATATCTGTCATCTCTGTGGCAATAAAACCAGGAGCGATACTATTAAATCGAATGCCTCTAGCTGCACCTTCTTGGGCAAATGATTTTGTCATAGCAATAGTGCCACCTTTACTAGCAGAGTAATTTGTTTGACCTAAGTTTCCTGTTTGCCCTACAATAGAAGCAATATTTACAACAGATCCAAATCGTTTTTTACTCATAGCTTTTAAAGACTCTCTACAACCTATAAAAGAAGATTTAAGATTGGCTTCGATAACGGCCATAAATTCATCTTCTTTCATTCGTATAGCAAGCTTATCTTTGGTGATACCTGCATTATTCACAAGATAACTTAATGCACCATCTGTAGATACTATCTCTTTAATAGCAGATACAAAGTCTGCTTCTTTGGTGACATCAAAACCAATAATATCAGCATTGCCACCATTGGCTATTATCTCTTCTTTAAGTGCTTTTGCTTCTTCTTCACCACTACGATAATTAATCCATACTTTAAGTCCCATACCTGCCAAACTTTTGGCTACTTCTGATCCAATTCCTCTGCTAGCACCAGTTACGAGTACATTGTTACCACTAAATTTCATTCTTTTCCTTTAGGTTCATTATCACAGCTAAAGAGTTTGTTTTTAATTTTCTCAAACTCTTCATAGTCTTGTTGTGTAATTGTAGAAGAATAGATAATATGATTGACCTGTTCCATTAAATGCATCTTACTAATACGGTCATTACAAAAAGCTTCATTTATAATCTCTAAATGCTCATCTAAATTATAATCTTCTTTTACAACATTTGTCAAAAAAGCCTTGGCTTCTCCATTTGTACATCCAAAATCTTGACCCATCAATTTACAAAAGAGGGGTGCTTCTTTGTCTATATCCCTATTATCAATCTTAATGATATGTGCCAACAAGGTGGCAACAGACTTCTTAATTCTCTTTTCCATCATTGTAATAACCTCTTTTTTTTCTTTTATTATTGTACCGTAATTATATCAATGATTCATCCATTTCTTTAGGAATATCTAATCCCATAAGCTCTAAAATAGTGGGAGCAATATTATTAAGACCTTTTCCTTCTTTGATATTTGTAACTCCATTAGCCAAAATATAACACCAAACTTCACCTACTGTATGGTTTGTAAGGACATTGCCCTCAGCATCTTTCATCTCTTCACAGTTGCCATGGTCAGAGGTTATAATTGTTGCGTAGCCAGCTTCTTTGGCTTGTGGTAAAATTTTGGCAAGTTCTTTATCTACAGCATTTACAGCTTCTTTGGCTGCTTCAAAGTTACCTGTATGCCCTACCATATCGCCATTAGCAAAGTTTACAACAATAAAGTCATAGCCTTCTTCTATAGAAGTACAAACAGCATCCCCAACTTTTGGTGCAGACATTTCTGGCTGAAGATCATAAGTTTTGACATTAGGACTAGGAATAAGTACACGACTCTCTGCAACCATAGGCTCTTCAACGCCACCATTAAAAAAGAAAGTTACATGGGCATACTTTTCTGTTTCGGCTGTATGCAGTTGCGATAAGCCTGCCTCTGCAATAACTTCTGCTAGTGTATTTTTTGGAGTCTCTTTTGGAAATAAAATTGGATATGGAAAATCATTAGAATATTTTGTCATAGTTGCAAGATGAATAGGAACAAACTTTCTTTCAAATTTATCAAAAGAGCTATCTCCTAGAGCCGTTGTAATTTCACGCACTCTATCGCTACGGAAATTAAGTACTACAAAAGCATCATTTTCTTGAAGTCCATCATATCCAGCAAAAGCAATAGGCTCAATAAATTCATCAGTTTCTTCTTTTTGATATGAGGCTTGGATATACTCTAGGGGTGTAAGTGTGGTTGCTGGGAGAGCGGTGGCTATAGGAGTGTAACCGCTTTTGACTCTTTCCCATCTATTATCTCTATCCATTGTATAAAATCGTCCACCTACAGTAGCAATAGAAATACTCTCATCACAAATCTCTTCTATCTGTTGCAGATACTTTTTGCTAGAAGTGGGACTTACATCTCTTCCATCTGTTACAAGATGAAGCATAACTTTTTTGCCTTGAGATTTAGCTAATTGTGCTATACCTATAATATGATTAATATGAGAATGAACACCACCATCACTCAGTAAGCCCAAAAGATGTACTCTTTGGTTTTTTTCTAGAGTTTGTGAAAGTGCTACATTCTGCTCTATAGATCTATCTTCTAATGCAAGTGAAATTTTGACAAGGTCTTGATAGAGTATTCGTCCACTTCCTATAGTCATATGACCCACTTCTGAATTACCCATTTGTCCTTTGGGGAGTCCTACACTTAATCCATGAGTAGAGATAAGTGCTTTGGGAACTGATGTCATTAAATAGTCATAAGTTGGTTTAGTTGCATCTTTAAAAGCATTACAGATACTATCTGGTTTGCACCCAATACCATCAGTAATAATTAATAGTGTTTTTTGTAAGCCCATTTTTACAATCCTTAATTAAAATGATAGTAGAATAACATTTACAACTTAAAAACTACGAAAGAAGCCTTATAAATGTTATATGAACTCTCACAACTTCTCGATATTAACCTATTTTCTTATATTACTGTTCGCTCAGGTATAGGATTTCTTATAGCTTTAATCCTAACGCTTTCTCTATATCCTAAATATATTGCATGGGCAATTTCCAAAAATGCAAATCAGCCTCTTAGCAAATATGTTCCCTCTCATGATGGTAAACGACATACTCCTACAATGGGAGGTGCTGTATTTTTGCTCTCTATTGTTGTTGCTATAGTGTTGAGTGCAGACTTATCTAATATATACATCCTTACAGGGTTAGTTGTTATTATAGGTTTTGGACTTATAGGTTTTCAAGACGATTTAGGCAAAGTAGTCTCAGGAGACAATCTTGGTGGATTAACTCCTAGAGCTAAGTTGCTCCTTCAAGTAGTTGTGTCACTTATTACTATTGGACTCCTTTTTTATGCACAATTTCCTACAGATATATATTTACCATTTTTGAAAACACCTCTTTTTGATATGGGATATGGAGCTATTGCTTTTTGGCTTGTACTTTTTTTGGCAACAAGTAATGCAGTAAATCTAACAGATGGTTTAGATGGTTTAGCTACGGTACCTTCTGTAATTGCTCTTTCTACGCTAGGGCTTATCCTCTATATTACAGGACATGCTCTTTTGTCTGATTATCTCTTAATGCCTAATATTAAAGGGGTAGGAGAGGTAACAATTATTGCTGCTAGTTTTGCTGGTGGATTACTAGGATTTTTGTGGTATAACTGCCATCCTGCCGAAATATTTATGGGAGATACAGGAAGTTTATCTATAGGTGGTATACTTGCTTATCTAGCAATTCTTGGTAAAAGTGAAATTTTGATGCTTTTAATAGGTCTTATTTTTGTAATAGAAACACTTTCTGTTATTTTACAAGTGGCTAGTTTCAAGCTTCGTGGTGAACGAATATTTTTGATGGCACCTATTCACCACCACTTTGAACTAAAAAAGTGGGCAGAGAATAAAATTATTGTTCGTTTTTGGATGATTTCACTAGTAGCCAATATTTTGGCAATTATTACCTTGAAATTTAGATAATATACTATAAAAATAAGGAATTTTTTATGAAGAGACCTATACTAAAAGATGAAAAAATTGATTTAGACCTCAACCGATATATTGTTAGTAAGACAGATACAAAAGGGATAATAACTTATGCTAATGATTATTTTATGGAAATATCAGGATATACTCAAAGCCAGATGATAGGAACGCCACATAATTTTATTCGACATCCTGATATGCCTAAAATAATTTTTAAATTATTATGGGAACAAATCCAAGAGGGTGAAGATATTATGGCTGTAGTAAAAAATCTTGCAAAAGATGGTCGATACTATTGGGTAACAACAGCATTTGAAATTCATTATGATACAAAGAGTGAAGAGATTGATGGCTACACGGCATATAGAAGAGCTGCTAGTAAAAAGATGATTAAAATAATAGAGCCTTTATATAAAAAATTATTGGAAATAGAAAAAGAATCAGGTGTAGATGCATCTAAGAAATACTTAGATAAATTTCTGCAAAAGAAAGGTATGGATTATGATCTGTATATGCTAAGTCTCTTTGAAAAGAAAAAATCTTGTAAACCTTTCTTTGCAACAATGAAAAAACTCTTTGCTTAGAAGTAATTATTTATAAGGTATATACGGCGGAAAATTATCAGGAGTTTCAAATATTTGGCAGAGAGTCTCTCTGGGATCTAGTGAGGCACAGTAATTGTTGAATTTCTCCTTGCTAATATCTGCTCTTCTTCCTCTCCAAAATACATTCTTATGGTAAATATATTTTAAAACAACTGCTATATCACCTCTTGCCCAAAAAAGAATTTCTGCTGAGGGATAGGACTCTTCTGGATACTTTTTAAGCTCTTGTTGGATAATCTCTATCTGTTGCTTGGAGAGATTAAATCGTACTTTCTCTTCAAATAAACTCTGTTTTAGTGATTGTATATTCGCATAATAAGTAGGTGTTGTAGAGTAATGTTTAGAATAGAGTATAGTAGCTAGAAGTAAAGTAATTATAGAGATATTAAATATAAGTAGCTGTTTGTTGCGTTGAAAATAAGAGCTAAGATAATATATAGAAATAGGAAATAAGACAAAGAGTGATGAGCTATAGTAAATACGATTTACAACACTAATTTTTGTAAACAAAGATGCTAATCCTGAACTAAAAATAAAAAGTGGGATAGTTACAAAAAGTGCAGTGAATATAATAAATAAAAATATTTTTAAAGAGATAGGAAGATGTTGTTTATGCAAAGAGATACTCATAAGAGATGTAGTAACTAAAATAACAAACATCATCTCATTAATAGAAGCTTCTGCACGGTTTATACCATTTACCAAGAGTGTTCCCTCATGAATGATAAGATTATATAACTCTACAAATTGAAAATTATAGAGATAAAATAGTAGCCGTGCTTCATCTCCATTGTTGGATTTACTAAATAAAATAAGTGCTATTATAAGTAGAATAAAAATATAAAAATAGCGTTTAAATATTATCCATGTATCTTTTGCAAAAAGTAGCAGTAAAATACTCATATACAAAAGATAATAAAAATATTCCATAGAATGAACTTTGAGAATAAACAAAGAGATAATAATGATTTGTAGCATATAAAAAACTTTTTTAGAAAGAGAGTTTTGTTCTAAAAAAAGTATAAGAGTAAGGGCGGTAATATAGAAAAATAGAGGAAGTGTCACCTGATAGCTTATAGAGTACCAAAGAGTCCAAGTATGATGATAAAAAGTAGAGAATGTAGCAAAGAGTGTAAACCAAATAATCGTTGACCAGTATGCCATATAACGGTGATGTAACGAGGGTACAGAGATATAAAGATTACGAATAACAACAAGACTAAAGAGATAAATAGCTCCAAAACTAATAAGTGTTTGTACTTTATGAATAGTCTCAGCTCTGAGTAAAATATCTTCTCTTTTGAGACCTATAAATTCAAATATTTCTCTCCATATTATATGCCATACTTTTCTTCCTTCTGGAATACTTGTATAGTCATAGTTATTATCTATAGCAATCAAATGTGCCCACATATCATAAGGGTAACGCATAAATGGATGACTCAAAAATACAATAGCAATAGCCACTGCCAAGAGAAAATAAAAGAATACCTTCGCTAGACTATATTGAGGATTCACTAGGAATAAGCTCTATTGTACTCTTAAGGTCAAAGAATCCTACCATCTGATAATTCCCTATTACCTCAAATAATATGGCATCATAGAGTCTGCTATAGACTTCTATGCCCTCATCATTAATACTGACACAGCCAAAAGAGAGAGCATATTTACCTAATTGTAGATTCATATTTTGTTTAAATTTTATGCTAACAGACTCTTGAGGTTTATAGCTTTTGGTATCTACATGATGCATAAGAGTATTTGTCCCTGTAATCTCTAAACCTTTGGCATCTTTGATTGTAAAAGCAAAAATTGGATTGTCTATGGGTTCATTAAATACAACTCTCATAATAATTTCACAAGAAGTATCATAATCAAAAATACTATTAATATTTCCTTGATGATCTATCATTCCATAATCATAAATATTTGCTTTGTTATTTCCATATTCTAGGATATCTTTATTATTGGCAAAAGCCTCTTTCAGTATAATTTCATCGGTATTAATTTTACTGTTTTGCTTATTTTCTTCTAGGCTTGCATTTGGATTAAAATTACCTGTAAGTACTTTTTTGAATATATCTACAGCCTCTTTAGAAGTATCATCACAAATTTTTTCTCCCGCATCTATGACTATTCCTCTTGTACAGTACCGAATAATAGTATCAAGTGCATGGGTAACAAAAAGAATTGTTTTCCCTTGTTCTTGGAACTCTTGAAACTTTTTAAAGCACTTTAACTGAAATGCCATATCTCCTACGCTCAAAGCCTCATCTATAATCAAAACATCAGGGTCAACATTAATAGAAACAGAAAAGGCAAGTCGTGCAAACATACCAGAACTATACATTTTGACTGGTTGATGGATAAATTCCCCAATATCAGCAAATGCTAGGATAGCTTCTATTTTGGTATCCATAACTTCATTCTCTATGCCCATAAGTGTACCATTGAGATAGATATTTTCTAATCCTGTCATATCAGGGTTAAATCCTGCTCCTAATTCCAAAAGAGAAGCAATACGACCTTTGACAGTAACCTCACCTGAACTTGGAGTAAGCACTCCTGTAATCATTTTGAGAAGAGTTGATTTACCTGCACCATTTCTTCCAATAATACCTACAGTTTCCCCTTTTTTTATCTCGAAACTTACATCTTTGAGAGCATAAAAATCATGATGATATATGCGTCGCAATGGATGGAGTGCCTCTTTGAGACGGTCTTGTGGGTGTTTATAGAGCTGGTATACTTTTGTAAGGTTAGATACTTTAATAGCTGTTTCTTGCATTATAATACATCCGCAAAATGAGGTCTAAGTTTACGAAAGGTAATACTTCCTACCGTAAATATAATGAGTGTTATACTCCAAAAATATATTGCTCCTGAGATATCCTCCCAAAACCATTGATGATAAATCATACTATTACGATACCCTTCAATAATATAGACTACAGGATTTAACTCTATAATCCAATGATATTTCTCAGGTACCATTTTCATTGACCAAAATATAGGGGTTAGCCAAAAACCAAACTGTATAACAATAGCTACTAACTGTTCCATATCTTTAAAAAATACTACAATAGAAGAGGTAATCCATGAAAGCCCCAATAATAATACTGTAGTTGCAAAAAGATAGTAGAAGACTTGAAGCCAATAGAGTTCAGGTGTAAAGCCATAATAGATGAACATTCCATACATAAAGAATATAAAAAAGAGATGTATCGCAAGGGCAGAGAGGAGTTTGATAATAGGTAAAAGGCTCACTCTAAAGAGTATTTTTTTGACCAAAAAGGAGTTAGCTAAGATACTATTAGTACCTTGGGATAAGCCTTCTGAAAAATAAAACCAAGGAAACATTCCTGCAACAAGCCATAATATAAATGGAAAATTATCAATAGGCTGTGATTTAAATCCTACTTGAAACACAAACCAGAAAACAACAATAGTAGCAGTAGGCTGTATAAAAGCCCAAAATACTCCCAAAAAGTTTCCAAGATAGCGTTGTTTAAAATCGTTCTTGGTTAACTTTAGAAGGAGTCTACGGTTTTGCCATGTTGCTTTTAGAAAATCTATCAAGAGGACTCTTCTATCTTTTGTATACATTCTTTGAGTGAATCTCTCCAATACGGTATTGTAAGATTATAGGTAGTTTTTATTTTAGATTTATTCAATACACTATAATAAGGGCGTTTTGCAGGTGTAGGGTATTGATAGGTTTCAATAGGATTTACTTCACAAGATATATCTGCAAATTCAAAAATAGCTTTTGCAAAATCATACCAAGAAGCTACACCTTCATTACTATAATGATATATAGCTACATCTTTGTTATCTGTTTTGAGTGGATGTTTCAAAATCCATAATATAGCACCAGCTAGATCTCTGGCATAAGTAGGTGTACCAATTTGGTCAAATACTACATTAATTGTATCTTTTTGTCTTCCAAGTCGTAACATAGTCTTGACAAAATTTGCACCAAAACCACTATAAATCCAAGATGTACGGATAATAATTGCTTCAGGGGGGTTAACCTGTTTTAGCTCTTGTTCACCTGCAAGCTTTGTTTTGCTATAAATACCTTGAGGATTACTTTGAATATCTTCTGTATATGGTTTATAAGTATTTCCATCAAATAAATAATCTGTAGAGATATGAATAAGTTTAATATTATATTTCAAAGATAGAAGAGCCAAAGAGCGTACTGCTTCACGATTGATCTCATCAGCCATCATAATGTTATCTTCAGCATTATCTACAGCTGTATAGGCTGTGCAGTTAATAATAATATCAATAGCATGCTCTGTGATAAATAACTCTATTGCCTTTGTATCTCTAATATCAAGGGTATCTTTGGCTGTAAAAAAGAATTCTTCTGTACTATAATCACTAGAATTATTTTGTACAATAGCACGAAGTTCACTTCCTAACTGCCCATGAGAGCCTGTAACAAGAATCTTAGACATAGAGTTTATCTTCAAAATTAAATAAGTCAGCATCTTTGAGTAGCGGTTGTTTTGTATCTTTCTCAGATAACTTTAATGCATCTCTAGGGATACTCCAATCAATAGCTATAGCACTGTCATCAAAGGCAATACCTCTATCATTTTCAGGAGAGTAGTAATTATCTACTTTATATGCAAAAATTGTATCATCTTCAAGTACAACAAAACCATGAGCAAATCCTCTAGGGACAAAGAGCTGTTTTTTATTTTCTGCACTGAGTTCTACACTAACATACTGACCAAACGAAGGACTTCCTTCTCTAATATCTACAGCTACATCCAAAACACTTCCTTGAATAACACGCACAAGTTTTGTTTGGGCAAAAGGAGCTAATTGATAATGGAGACCTCTAATAACGCCTCGTGAACTTTTGGATTCATTATCCTGACAAAAACCAACTTTAAATCCTAAAAATTCTTCAAGTTTATCTTCTCTAAAAGTCTCTACAAAGTAACCTCTATCATCACCATGGACTTGTGGTTGTATAATAATAACATCTTCAATTTTGGTTCGTGTAAATTGCATATGAGCTTCTATCCTATTAGATTTATGTACTTATCGTACTATTTGACCCTCATTGGCTCGTCGTATGAGGTATTGACCATATTGATTTTTCTTAAGTGGTTGTGCTAAGTCTAATAATTTTTCCCTGCTAATATAACCCATTTCATACGCTATCTCTTCTATACAAGCCACTTTTAGACCTTGTCTATTTTCAATAGTTTGAATAAACATAGAAGCTTCCAAAAGACTTTCATGTGTTCCTGTATCAAGCCACGCATATCCACGCCCAAGCAATTCTACAAAGAGTCTATCTTCTTTGAGGTATTCTTGGTTGAGTGTGGTAATTTCTAATTCTCCTCTATGGCTAGGTTTAACATCTTTGGCTTTAGCAATAACATCATTTGGATAAAAATAGAGTCCTACTACTGCATAGTTTGATTTTGGGTTTTCTGGTTTCTCTTCTAGGCTTGTTACTTTTCCATCATTATCAAATGATGCAACACCATATCTTTCAGGATCTGAAACATAGTATCCAAATACTGTAGCTTTTTGATTTTCTGATGCACGACGGACTGAGGATGCTAAAAGATTAGTAAGACCATGACCGTAGAATATATTATCTCCTAATACCAAAGTTACATCATCACTGCCAATAAATTCTTCACCTAGTATAAATGCTTGAGCCAAACCATCAGGAGAGGGCTGAACTACATAGCTAAACTCCATTCCAATAGATTTTCCATCCCCTAATAGCTCTTTGAATCTAGGAAGATCTTTGGGTGTAGATATTATGAGAACTTCCGTAATCCCTGCTAACATTAGCACAGATAATGGATAATAAATCATGGGTTTATCGTAAATTGGAACGAGTTGTTTGCTTACGCCTTTGGTTATAGGATAGAGTCTTGTACCCGACCCACCTGCTAATATAATACCTTTCATGATATTTTCTCTCCTAATCTTTCTCTTTGATAGCTTCCATCAAGCACTGCACTCCACCACTCTTCATTTTCAAGATACCATGTAACAGTTTTACTTAATCCACTCTCAAATGTCTCTTGTGGTTTCCATCCCAAATCTTTCGCTATTTTGGATGCATCAATAGCATAGCGAACATCATGTCCTGGGCGATCACTTACATAAGTAATTAACTCTTTGTAAGGCGTTTCTTTTGGTACTTTTTTATCTAAAATAGCACAAATAGTTTCTACAACTTCAATATTTTGTTTTTCATTGTGTCCACCAATATTATAAGTCTCACCAATGCCACCTTGTGTTGCCACAACTACTAATGCTCTGGCATGGTCTTCTACAAATAACCAATCTCTAATCTGATTTCCTTTTCCATAAATAGGAAGTGCTTTTCCTTCTAGGGCATTGAGTATTACCAAAGGGATAAGTTTTTCAGGAAAATGACAAGGACCATAATTATTAGAACAATTTGTAATCAAAGTCGGAAAATTATAAGTTCTTTGCCAAGCACGCACTAAATGATCAGAACTTGCTTTGGATGCAGAATATGGAGAACTTGGAGCATAAGGAGTTGTTTCTGTAAAAAGATCATCAGTTCCTTCTAAATCTCCATATACTTCATCTGTAGAGATATGATGAAAACGAAAGAGTTCTTGTTTCTTTGAATCAAGTGTATTATAATAACTTCTAGCTTCTTCAAGGAGCGTATATGTTCCTACAATATTAGTTTGTATAAATTCTCCAGGTCCATCAATAGAGCGATCCACATGAGACTCTGCTGCTAAGTGCATAACTATATCAGGTTGATAGGTATCAAATACTCTTTGTACCTCTTTAGCATCACAAATATCTACTTGTTCAAAAGAGTAGCGACTATTAGAGCTAACACTTTGTAATGATTGTAAATTTCCTGCATAAGTAAGTTTATCAAGATTAACTACTTTATGTGTGGTATCTTCTATCAGATGGCGAATTACGGCTGAACCTATAAATCCTGCACCACCTGTAATTAAAAACTTCATCTACTACTCTCCTTTTGAAAGAAATAATTAGTTGCCTCTACAAAACCTTCTACACTACCACAATCAAATCTTGTACCAGTAAATTTATAGGCTAAAACTTTTCCTTGTTTTGCTTGTTCTAAAAGTGCATCAGTAATCTGTATTTCTCCAGCTTTCCCTGGTTTTGTATCTCTAAGAATATCAAAAATATCAGGTGTTAAAATATATCGTCCTATAATAGCTAAATTAGAGGGAGCATCTTTTGGTTCGGGTTTTTCTACCATATTAGAGACACGATAGAGTGTATTGGAATCATCAATAGGTTCTCCTGCAATAACCCCATACTTATGTGTTTGTTCTAGGGGAACTTCTTCTATAGCTACTATAGAACATTGATATTTATCATAAATTTTAAGCATTTGCAAAAGAACACCATTTTTGTTATCTACAGAGTTATTGGTGCAAAGATCATCAGCCAAGATTACAGCAAAAGCTTCATCACCTATCAGGGTTTCTCCTGTAAGTATAGCATGACCCAAACCTTTCATCTGTGTTTGTCTTGTGTAGGAGAAAGTACATTTTTCGATAAGAGTACGAATCTCATTGAGTAGATGTTCTTTACTTGTATCTTTGATTTGATGTTCAAGCTCATAAGAGATATCAAAATGATCCTCAATAGCTCGTTTCCCTCGACCTGTAACAATAGCCATAGTGCTTATTCCAGCCTCTACCGCCTCTTCTACTCCATATTGGATTAGAGGTTTTGTAAGTACAGGAAGCATCTCTTTGGGTGTTGCTTTCGTTGCAGGTAAAAACCGTGTGCCATACCCTGCTGCTGGAAAAAGACATTTCTTTATCATTGTTTATCTCTCTATACAAAATTTTAGACCGTTGTGCAATTATATCAAAAAGTTTAAAAACCTATCTTTAGACCACCATAAAAGCTATCATTAAATGTTTCATCTGATATGTCTGTATACGAAGCCTCAATATTTCTATATCCCATATAAACAGATACAGAGCTAATTACTTCCATAGATGCTTCTGTTCTAAACTCAAAATACTCCTCTGCTTCATCAAAAGAGAGTACAGATGGTGCATATAAGAATCTAGCAGATAAGCTTACTGTTGGGATGCTCTCAATCAGTGGGAGAGCATAAGAAGCTCTTATCATCATAGGTGATGCCCAATAATCTTCCAAAAAGACTATATTCATACCCAAAGAGAGGTTTAATCCATCTACACCCTGAAAACTATTGTTCGCACTCAATCCAACACTTACCAACTCTTCTATTTCTGTACTAATAAAATTACTGTTTATCATATAAGTTGTGCCATTCCCATAGTCAGATAAGCTAGAGATGTCTACAGCACCTTCTATTTCAAAATCTTCATCATTAACATTGAGTCCAACCATACTTTGTGAGAAGAGTAGAGTAGAAGACAAAAGCAGAGTAGTAAAAAAAAGTTTCTTTAAATTCATCATTAAATCCTTGTTTAATATTAATTGATATTGTAACATTTTTTTTCTAAATGAAATATATATTTCTTCAAGATAAGATTAAAGTTACTTAAGATATAATCACTGTGTATATAATTTTAAGGAGAAAATATGAAAAAAATTGCAATAGCAATGTTATTTGCAGGTTCTACACTTTTGATGGCTGACGGTGCTGCGTCTTATGCTAAATGTGCTGGTTGTCATGGTCAAAATGGTGAGAAGCCTGCTCTAGGTAAATCAGCAATTATTACTGGTCAAGATACAGCTAAAACTGTAGAACAACTTGCTGGTTATAAAGCAGGTACACTAAACCAACATGGTATGGGTGGTGTGATGAAAGGTCAAGTAGCATCTATGGATGAAGCAACTATAAAAGAAGTAGCAGATTATATTGCTGCAATGAAGTAATCACTTCATTTTTACTTTAAGCCTATAGGCTTAAAGTAGCATACTTTACATCATACAATAACTACCTTTACTTACTTAATTTATACTATTAAGTAGAAACTTTTTATCCCTGCTACTACTTCTTAATGTTATACTTAACTTATCTATAAAAATAGAGGAAAAATATTGAGCGAAAATATAGTGATATTAATGATTAGTGTTTCAACATTTTTAGGTGCCTTAGGTCTATTTGGACTCTTATGGGGTGTAAAAACAGGACAATTTGATGACCAATCTAAATTTATAGATGGTGCAAGATATGATAATGAAGAAGATATGCGTGATGCCAAAATGATGGAAGATAAAAAACGCAAAAGAGAAGAGGATAGAAAAAAAAATTATAGACCAGAATAAAATATAAGGAAGTACCCAATTATGACATTTGAAAATTTTTTAGAAGAATTTAATAGTGATAGTAAGATGAAAGAGTATGTTTATAAAAAATATAGTAAACATAGAGAAGAGAATAGCCTTAGACCCTACCAAGTAGAATTACTCAAACTTCAAGAATATTTAGAAGATGCAAAAGAGAAGATGATTGTTCTTATTGAAGGTCGTGATGCATCAGGAAAAGGTGGAGCTATTAGACGAATAACTCGGTATATGAATGAAAAACATTACCGTGTTGTTGCTCTTGGTAAACCCTCTGACTTTCAGCTTACACAGTGGTACTTCCAGCGATATGTAGAGCAGTTTCCACATGGTGGAGAGATAGTTTTATTTGATAGAAGTTGGTATAATCGTGCTATGGTAGAACCTGTATTTGACTTTTGTAGTCCAAAGCAGTATGAAACATTTATGCACTCAGTGCCTTCTTTTGAAGAAGATTTAGTAGAACATGAGATTCATTTTGTAAAAATATATTTTTCTGTGACAAAAGAAGAACAATCTAATAGATTTGCAGAGAGAGAAACAAACCCTCTAAAGCAGTGGAAATTAAGTGAAATTGATCTTCAGATGCAAGAGAGATGGGATCAATTTACACAAATGAAATATCGTATGCTAAAACAAACACATACTGTTTCTGCTCCTTGGACAGTAATTCGTAGTGACCATAAGCCAAAAGCTCGTTTGAATGCTATTAAAGTTATATTAAATTCTGTAGACTATCCAAATAGAAATCCAGATCTTGATTATAGTTTGGATAAAGATATTGCTCATAGTGGTGCAGATGAGATTTCTATTATGGAAGATGATTTAAGAGCTAAAGGTAAATTTTTAGGATAAAGGAAAATTATGAAAAAAAGTGTAAATCTTACTGCTAATGGAGTCAATATAGCTTTTAGTGGTGATGTAGAGAAAAAAAATATTGTTACAATGGTAGAAAATTGTTCTAAAGGGCAATGTGAATGCATGAGTGATACAACAAAACAAAAAATTACTACTATGGAAGTCTCAGGAGATGATGGTGATGTAAGTCTCGCCCTCACAGGAGATATTACAAAAGAAGAAATAGAAGAAGCACTTTCTAAATCTAAAGTACTCTAAAAGAGTACTTTTTATTATTATATATACTAAGTTAGGGAAATTTTTATCTCCCTAACTTCTCTACTCATCAACTATATCAGCACCTATAACTGTAACTCTAATTTCTGCAGCAACACCATCTTTACTACTTACTGTAAAGTTATCATTTTCACTTACAGCCCTAGCCAAATCAGCAGTCATAACATAAGTCCATGTACCATCACTCACTAGAGAAAACTCTCCATAAGTTCCAGAGATATTTTTGGCTATCATTACATCTTCACCCTCATCAGGATCTGTTATTGTAATACTTCTACTAAGAGGTTCCTCTCCTTCTGTAATCACTCCACTTAATTCTCCAGAGAGAACAGCAGGGGTATTTGGAGAACATCCATCCTCAGCTATTTCTGCACCTTTAATAGTATCATCACATAAATCAGCATTATTTCCTATTCCATCACCATCACTATCTATACTCTCTGTAGGATCATTAGGAAAAAAGTCACCTCTATCTAAGACACCATCACCATCACTATCAGTAAGGTCTACCACCTTTGGAGTAATATCTACTAATAAAGAGGATGTACCACTTATAATAGTT
>JADGER010000031.1 GCA_016744315.1 Sulfurovaceae bacterium | reverse complement strand
GGAGATTTCTTCGGTAACGAAAAATCTGTAACTTCTACAAAAGACCAAAAAGTAACAATTGCAATTAATGGTAATGAATTAACAACTATTGATGCACTAGCTTCTGAAATTCTTGATGGTACATATATGTCTGTATCAGCTCTTAACACTTTTTATGCAAAAACAATCGAAGATGCAAAATCAAATGATGTTTTATGGTCACTACACCTTAAAGCTACTATGATGAAAATTTCTGACCCTATTATGTTTGGTCATGGTTTTCAAGTATTCTTCAAAGATGTATTCGCTAAACATGCAGATACATTTGCAGAACTCAAAGTACAACCAAACCAAGGTATGTCTGACTTAGAGAAAAAAATTGCTGGTCACGCAAATGAAGCTGAAATTTTAGCTGACTTTAAAGCTGTTCTTGATTCTGATTCACCAAAACTTGCAATGGTTGATAGTGACAAAGGTACAACAAACTTTAACGCTTCAAATGATGTAATCATCGATGCTTCTATGCCTGTAGTGGTAAGAGAAGGTGGTAAACAGTGGGATAGAACTGGTGCAGCTGTTGAGTGTGTAGCTGTTATTCCTGATTCTACTTATGGTATGTTTCACGCTGAAATGGTAGCTGACTGTGTTAAAAATGGTCAATATGATGTAACTACAATGGGTACAATGCAAAACATTGGTCTTATGGCTCAAAAAGCAGAAGAGTATGGTTCTCACCCAACTACATTTGAACTAGCAGAAGCTGGTACAGTAACTGTAACTGCTGAAGATGGTACAGTTCTTATGAGTTTTGAGTGTGAAGCTGGTGATATTTGGAGAATGAGTAGAACAAAAGATATTCCTATCAAAGACTGGGTAAGACTTACAGTTGAGAGAGCAAGATTAGAGGGTATCCCTACTATATTCTGGTTAGATGAGAACAGAGCACACGATGTTGAAATTAAGAAAAAAGTAGATCTTTATCTTGCTGATTTTGATACTGAGGGACTTGATATTCAATTTATGAATGTGACTGATGCTACTAGCTTTACAAATGCTAGAGTAAGAGAAGGTAAAAATACTATCGCTGTTACAGGAAATGTATTAAGAGATCACCTTACAGATATGTACCCAATCCTAGAGCTTGGTACATCTGCTAAAATGCTTTCTATTGTTCCATTGATTGCTGGTGGTGGATTATATGAAACAGGTGCAGGTGGATCAGCTCCTAAGCATGTTGAGCAATTCTTAGCAGAAGGTCACCTTAGATGGGATAGTCTTGGAGAATTCTTGGCACTAGCTGAGTCACTAAGATTTATCGGTCAAAAACATTCAGATGAGAAACTAGCTGCATTAACTGCTGGACTAGATACAGCAAATGAAGGCTACCTAGACAACAACAAAGAGCCAGGTAGAAAATGTGGTCAACCAGACAACAAAGCATCACACTTCTTTGTAGCTCAATACTGGGCAGACGCACTTGCAAAAGGTGAAAACGCTGAACTAGCTGCAAAATTTGCACCAGTTGCTGCTGAACTTAAAGCAAAAGAAGCAACTATTATTGAAGAGCTTCTTGCTGTTGAAGGTACTGCACAAGATATAGGTGGATATTTTAATCCTAATAGTGAATTAGCAGAAAAGGCTATGAGACCTTCAGCTACACTTAATGCTATTATTGATGCTATTTAATTAGCGTGATAATTTCTTTTTCACCCTTTTTTAGGGGTGAAAATTTCTCTTTTCCCTTTCATCTTTTTCCTTTTTACAAATCATACCCTAACCTATAAACAAGTATAATATTAGTAATTAAATAGATAGGAGTTTTTAAAATGATTCAGTATATTAATGGAAATTTATTTACTTCTAACTCAAAAGTTCTTGTTAACACTGTCAATACTGTAGGAGTTATGGGTAAAGGAATTGCCTTTGACTTTAAAAAATATTATCCCAAAATGTTTAAAGAATACAAAAATCTTTGTGATAGCAATCAATTAAATATTGGAGATTTGTACCTTTATAAAACCTCTAATAAATGGATTTTAAACTTTCCAACTAAAGAACATTGGAGAACTCCCTCTACTGTAGAGTTTATAGAAAAAGGGCTTCAAAAATTGGTTCAAGATGCTCTTAGGTTACAAATTAATGATATTGCTATGCCAAAACTTGGATGTGGAAATGGTGGGCTAAATTGGGAAAGTGAAGTTAAGCCTATTGTAGAAAAATACTTACACAAATCTCCTATTAATGTATCTATTTATGAATTTGATAAAAATATTATTCCTGAATATCTGACACAAAAAGATATAGAGTCTTGGTTACTTTCCGACCCTGATAATTTATCTTTTAAAGTATTTTTTGAAGATTTAGTAGCATTTTATAGAAAAAATACACTTTTTATAGAAACTACTACTTTGGCAGAAAAAGAGTATGTTATAACTTATAATAAAGATGAAAAAATTTTTGCTCTACAGAGTGATACAGATAGATTTATTTTATCACAAAATGATATAAAAGAGATGTTTTTTACTCTAAAAAGTTTAGGGAAAATCTGTGCCAATGATGTATATCATGACCTTTATAATTATCATAATGAAATATTTGATTTTTTTTCAAACCTTAACTATGTACTTAAAAATGATGATAAAATCATCTTGAACTATACTAAAAAAGCTGAAATAATAGAGGTTGAACTATTTGATGAACTCTAAATTAGATTTTATAAAATATTTTCAGAAAACTCTCTCTACTAGATTTCAAGGAGCTCAAAACTGGTGGACTAAATACCTTTTTCACTTTACAGACATTAATAATACTCTCTCTATTTTAGAATATAATTCACTACTCTCACGAGATGAAACCATTCGTCTAGGATTGATGAAAAATGATTAAGTTTACCGATGGAAACTTAGTAAATCCCAATATTTACAACTCCATCAATGATTTAGAAAAACTAGATTTCAATCTGATCTATCATATAACTTGCATATATCTGTAGTATATTATAAGTTTCATAAGAACTTTAAGACTAAAATGGTAACAGTTTTACTATAAAAATATATAGCTAAAAGTTAAATATGTGTGAATGAAGTAAAAAAGTCTAAAAAACTGTTTCATCTCTTCTCAAAATAATAACTCAGCAGTTCTTTTATTCTAATAGTTTCTAGTTTGTTACCAAGTCTTGATATAATTAGATTATCTTGTTCAGATATATTTTTGTTTTCAAAACAGTGTTTGCTAATATATCTATATTATAATGTATTATCAAACCCTCTATTGGAAATAAAATGAACAAGTAATATTATTTACAAGGATTTTAATGGCAAAAGGTAAAAAAGTAACAGTGATTGGTACGGGTAATTTTGGTTCTACGGTTGCATTTATTTTAGCAATGAATGGTACTTGTCATAATGTTGTATTACGAAGTCGTAATATTGATATGGCAAAAGGAAAAGCATTAGATATGTCTCAAGCAGCCAATGCAGCAAGACAGCATACAGTTGTAAAGGCTGCAAAAGGACCATCTGATATAGCTGGTTCTGATGTAGTAGTTATTACAGCAGGAGCTGCAAGAACACCAGGAATGAGCAGAGATGACTTGTTGTTGAATAATGCTAAAATTGTAAGACTCTATGCTAGAGAAATCAAAGAGTTTGCTCCTGACGCAGTTGTTGTAGTTGTTTCTAATCCTTTGGATGTAATGACACATGTAGTGCTTAAAGAGACAGGATTTCCTAGAGAAAGAGTCCTTGGTATGGCAGGTATTTTAGATTCTGCACGAATGGCACATTTTATTTTTGAAAAATTAAATTATGGTGCTGGTCAGATTAGAGCTACTGTAATGGGTGGACATGGTGATACTATGGTGCCACTTCCTAAGTTTACGACGGTTGCTGGTGTTCCTATCCAAGATGTACTTTCTCAAGATGAGATAGACGAAATCATAGAAAAAACCAAAAATGGTGGTGCTGAGATTGTTAATCTATTGGGTGATGGCTCGGCATATTATGCTCCTGCTAAATCTACGATTGTTATGGTTGAAGCGATTCTTAAAGATACCAACCAAATTCATTCTTGTGCAGTAGCCCTAGAGGGTGAATATGGATATAGTAATATTATATCAGGTGTTCCTGCAATGATTGGTGCTAATGGTGCAGAGAAGATTATTGAGATGACACTTAATGAAACACAAGCAAAACAATTTGGAAAATCTGTTGCTTCGGTAAGAGATATGATTGCTACACTTGAAGATTTAAAATTCTTTGAGGACTAAAAGTATACCCTTTTTGGGTATACTTATTTTACTTCTTTCTTTCTTTTTATCCCAATTTTCTATTTCTAGCAGCCATAAAAGTTAATACTAACAGTCCTGCAATAGAGTACCAAGCCCATAATGGAAAAGGTATAGGATCTCCTGCTGCGTACGAGTGTAAACCTGATAGATAGTAATTTACTCCAAAATAGGTCATAAGTACAGAACTATATGCCCATACAGAGGCTACATTAAATGCATAAGAAGATTTGAGTGCAGGAATAAAACGCAAGTGTAGGACAGTTGCATAAATTAAGATAGTTACTCCAGCCCATGTCTCTTTTGGATCCCAGCCCCAGTATCTTCCCCAACTCTCATTTGCCCAAACACCACCAAGGAAATTTCCTACGGTCATAAGTATAAGACCAATAATAAGACTCATCTCTGCTAAGTTTGTAAGTTCCTTGATAGAACGGTCTATATTTTTTTTGTTATCTTGTTTACGAATAATAAAGAGTATAAGTACAAAAAGTGACAAAATAGAACCAAGACCCAAAAATCCATCTCCAGAAATAATAGTGGCAACATGGATCATAAGCCAATATGATTTGAGTACAGGGACAAGATTGGTAATTTCTGGATTAATAAAGTTCATATGTGCTACACCCATGGTAACCCCTGCCAAGAGAGCTGCTCCTGCTAGGGCAAATGGAGAGTTTTTGGCAAGTATTAACCCTGCAAAAACTGTAGATGCAGCAATAAAGACTATGGACTCGTAGGCATTACTCCAAGGGGCATGGTCTGCTATATACCAACGAATTCCCATACCAACAATATGAATAATAAATCCAAAAATAAGTACAGCCCAAGCTATACGCATAATCAGTTTGATATTAAATTGAGGTTTTAATACATTAGTAAATGCAAAAAGAAGCAAAAGGATTCCCAAAAGAAGATACAATGGTACAAGTTTGCTAAAAAGCCCTAAAGAGTTATATTTTATCTCCATAGAAATTCTATCTTTACTTGGAATTACAGCTTCACCATAAAACTTTTGATATTTAGCAATTACATCAAGAGCTTTATCTGCTTTGTCCCAATTACCACTTTTGATTCCTTCTTCTATACTTTGAAAATAACTCATAGTAATAAGCTGTACCATTTGACTCTCTTTTCCAGGGAAGCTTTTGATAGCTTCTACAGGTGAGAGCCATTTGTTATTCTTGTCTTTAGGTTTAGGATAGATAGCCAATAAAGAACCCATATAAACCATATAAGAGACATTAACTCTCTCATCAGCTTTAATAAGTTCTTTATCATATTGCGTTTTTTCCAAAGGTTTTTTACGAACAGCTTTTCCTATATCTTCATATATCTTATACTCATCTTTGGCTGTAAAAAAATCGGTGAATTTAGCATGTTTTGTAGATTCAGGAAGTCCCAAAGCAAGAGCTATTTTGGGATGTCCAATTTTGATCATAGCAATACCCTGATAGAATGCAGGTTTTGTCATCATTCCCAAAATCATTTGATTGGATGAAATACCAAATAGAGACGATTTACCAGAAATTTTTGCAACCACATCATGAGAGAGAGTATCTATAGGTTTCATACGCCCTTGATGATCTTGTACTGCTAAATGACCAAATTTATTGGCATGCTCACTATTATACTTTTGAATAAACTCTAAAGTCTTTGTATCTATCTCTTGGGCTTGAAGAGGAGTAGTAGAGTAGAGTGAGACCACTATAGCCACTATTGCTAGGGCTTGGCTTTGTAATTTTTTGGCTCCCTTTAATAACATTTGAAATCGTCCTTTAGATATAAAAAGCGCCCAAAACATACCAAGAGTTAGCAAGAGGTATCCTAGATAAGTAGGAAGAGTTCCAGGGTCATGGTTTACTGATAATATAGTTCCTTTTTCATCCATATCATACGAAGATTGGAAAAATCGGTAGTTTCTATGGTCTAATACATTATTCATAAATATTCGATAAGGTTTTTCTATTGCCTGTTCTTTATCAATAAGTATAACATCACTAGCATACGAAGAAGGAGTCATAGATCCAGGGTATCGCTCTAGGTCAAACTTCACAAGTTTTATAGCAAAGGGAATATCTATAACCTTTGCACCATAGGAGATCATAATCTTTACACCATCTAAGGTAATTTTTTGTATCTCTCCAACAGTACCTTTTCTTCCCATTAAATCTACTGTCTTGGAGTTTTCTCCAACGCTAAGTTCTAAACGCAAAAGTTCTGCTTGACCAGATTTTGATTTATATCCTGTAGAAGTATAATCTATAATAGCTTTTTCATGTATAGATTTCAAAACCACGGCATTATCATCAAACTGATAAAGGTGTCTTTTTTGGAGTGTATTAATTCCTTGAGGTATATCACCACTACTTTTATCATCCATTTTAAGATAAGTCATAGCATAGTTGTTTGATACCGTAAGAGAAGCATTACTATCTGAGACTAAAAATTGTGGTTTTTTAGTAGTAAAGTCAAGATTATAAGAGAGTATAAAGCTTCCTGCATCATAATATTCACCACTAGATAAAGTAATAATATTCCCTTGTGCCTGAGAGCCTACTACTTTGAATTCTAATATCTTTTTACCTTGTGGGTCATCAATAATACTTTGCTTGGCATTAGGAAGATATTTGATAAGTTCCAAATTAACCTCTTTATCTCCCACAGATAAAGACTCAGTAAGTGAACTTGGAAACATCTCCATAGATGAGAGATAGAGTTGTTTTTCGTAATTGTGTACAGAGCTATTATTTTCTATAGAAAGTTGCAAAATTTGTACATCAGATACCATTGTACTACTCATTTGCCCTTCTCTAATGTGCATTATTCCCTCAAACCCAATAAAACGAGTCATTGCGGCACCAATAGCAATAATTAAAAAGGAAAAGTGAAATATAAAAACAGGTAAACGGTTTTTATATGATTTATATTTGAGCATATTATATACTAATATGCTAATGAAGTATAATAAAAAGAATTCAAACCATTGTGCGTTATATACCAAAGCTCTAGCCGTTTGTGTCCCATAATCATTTTCTATAAATGTTGCTACACCTATAGTAATCCCAAAAAGAAACATTAATAATACTGCCATCTTTATGGAGAATAAAATTTTAACCATATTTATCACATCCTTGTCCAAATCTTAAAGATGGCTATTTTATTATCTTTTGTCTTTGAGTAGAGTTGTCATACTACTTAAGGTAGGTGTTTAATATATTTTTAAGCTAAAAAACTCTTCTGGTATTGGAGTCTAAGCTCTTCTAGGCTATAGTTATCTTAAATTAACGAGGATAGATAAATGGATAAAATTAAAATAGGTGTTATCACCACTAGTGACAGAGCAAGTGCTGGTATATACGAAGATATTTCTGGAAAAGCTATTATGGATACTATGAATGCGTATTTGTTAAATGAGTGTGAATATGAGTATATATGTATTCCTGATGAGCAACCTTTGATAGAAACAGCTCTTGTAAAACTTTCACGAGATGAAAAATGTGATTTAATTGTGACCACAGGTGGCACAGGTCCTTCTATGCGTGATGTAACTACAGAGGCTACAGAGAATGTATGTCAAAAGCTTCTTCCTGGTTTTGGAGAGCAAATGAGAGCAGTAAGCTTACAATATGTCCCAACAGCAATACTTTCTCGTCAAACAGCAGGTATTTGTAATGGCTCTCTTATTATCAATCTCCCTGGTAAACCAAAATCTATCAAAGAATGTTTAGATGCAGTGTTCCCTGCTGTACCATATTGTATTGATTTGATTGGTGGAGGCTATATGGAAGCTGATAAAAATGTGGTTGAAATATTTAGACCAAAGCAAAAATAAGAGTTTTCTATGAATATAGAACTTATAGAATCAAAAATAAATAGTATTATTGCAGAGTTAGAAAAAGAGGTTATGGAAGTTCTTATGGATGAGAGTTTGGATAAACAAAATACAAACCTTAGAATGAAACCATTAAGCTCCACAAAAAAAATATTAACCAATGCTTTAGAGAGTATCAAAATGGTAAATACACTCTCAAAAGAAGATATGGAGAAAATTAAATGAACCTAGAAGAGCTTCAAAATACCATCAGAGAAGAAGTAGGAGTATTACTCTACTTCTCTGGTGAAAACTGCAATGTATGTCACGCTCTACGACCCAAATTCAAAGAAGTATTCGATAGCAACTTCCCCCAACTCAAACAAATCTACTTAGATGCCAAAGAAAACATAGAAATCTCTGCACACTATCAAGTATTTTCTGTACCAACTATGATTATTTTTATGGATGGAAGAGAGTTCGCTAGAGAAGGAAGAAGCGTAAGCTTACACCAACTCACCCAAAAACTCCAACGACCGTATACTATGATGACGGAGGATTAGGAGAGGCTTACTAGAGTTCTTATAAAACTAAAAATATATTTTGGTGGGATTTTCCCACCCTACAAAATTTACTATCTTCTTTCATCTTAAACTTCCACCCTAATTTATACACTAAATAGTTACTCTATGCTATAATCAATAAAACAAGGATTTTACATGATTATTACAAATATAGAGAGTATACCAAACCGTGAGATAGTTGATCATTTTGGGGTTGTTTCTGGTTCAACAGTGAGAGCTAAACATGTAGGTAGAGATATGATGGCTGGGATTAAAAATATATTTGGAGGAGAGCTTAAGGGGTATACTGAGCTTTTAACTGAATCAAGAGAAGAGGCTATGGATAGAATGACTACACAGGCTAAATATTTGGGTGCTAATGCAATCGTGAATGTAAGGTTTTCTACCTCTTCAGTAGCAGCCGGTGCAGCAGAATTGTATGTATATGGAACAGCTGTAAAGATAGTATAATGATTGATATTATAATTATACTAACACTTATCCTTTTGGGTTATATCTTTGGTTCAATTGCAGAGAAAAATCATTATAAATCAATCAGAGAGAGAGAAAAGAAGTTTATGCGTTTGCCTACTATCTCACTTAAAACGCCTTTAAACCCTGATAATATTACAAAAAGTAGATTAGTAGTCGGAAATGTAGTTATCTCTGTAGACTATTTCAAAAGAGTTTTAGCAGGTCTTAAAAATATTTTTGGTGGCAATATGACATCGTATGAAACTCTTGTAGATAGGGCTAGACGAGAAGCTATTTTGAGACTAAAAGAGGATGCAAAAGGTGCAAGTGAGATTATTAATCTCAAATTAGAAACAAGTTCCATTAACAAAAGTGCAAAAGGAACTATAGGCTCTATTGAAATATTTGCTTATGGCACGGCAATTTATAGAAAATAGATGGCTTATATTCCTAAATTACCAGATGATGAGGTCAATGTTACAAATAGTAACTTTATCGAAGAGACTATTAAATTAGTAGTAGCTCTTCTCCTCTTTATCACTATAGCCTTTTCCTTTCTCACCCTTAGTACATCTTTAATTGTAGAGCATATATCACTTGATACAGAAAAAAAACTACAATCTCTTTTTTCTTATGATATGAATATAGATACAAATAGTAGTGATAAAGATATAATTTATCTTCAATCTATTGTTGATAATCTCAATAGCTGTGCAAAATTACCGTATGATATTAATATATCTATAGCCAATGAAGAAACTCCTAATGCTTTTGCTATGATGGGTGGTGCAATAGTAATTACCAAAGGTATGCTAAAAGAGATTAAAAATGAGAATGAACTTACCTTTGTTTTGGGTCATGAAATGGGACATTTTAAGCACAGAGACCATCTAAAAGGCTTGGGAAATACTATTGTACTTGCTATGATTTCTCAATTTGTCCCAAACTCCTTTGTTCAAGATGTTATTTCTCTCAACTCTTTAAGCTATTCTAAATCACAAGAAAGTAGTGCTGATATTTTTGGTATAGAGATGATGCTATGTAGATACAAAGATACCCAAGGTTCTGCTTCGTTATTTCAAAGAATGAGTAAAGGTGATAAGTGGAGTGATTTTATATCCACACATCCAAATTTTGCTAAAAGAGTCACAGAAATAAAAAGCTATATAAAGAGTAATAATTTACCTTATTCTGGAGATAGTATACAATTAAAATATGATTTTGAATAAAGAAGTTTATAGTAAAAAGGGAAAAAATGCCAAAAAAAGAGATAAGTAATAAAGTGGAAACAAATACTCTAGCTATAGGTTTGATGCTAGAAGAGTTTGAGATACTTGAAGTACTTGGGCAAGGAAGTTTTGAGATTACTTATAAGGCACGAGATACCCATCTTGATGTTATCGTGGTTATTAAAGAGTATATGCCAAATCAATTTGCTTTGCATACAGAGACATTTGAATGGGGAATGCAGAAATTTCTTGATGAAGCTGAAGTATTGAGGAAGTTTGATCATACTGCTATTGTTAAGGTTCTTAAGCTTTTTAAAGCTAATGGTACTGCCTATTTTGTAATGGATTTTTATGAGGGAGAGACTCTAGGGGATTATTTAGATAATCATCGACATAAGAAATTTGCACAAGATGAGGTACTCTCTGTGATGATACCCATTATAGAAGGACTCAAAGCAGTCCATGCAGAAGGATTTTTGCATAAAGATATAGTTCCTGATAATATCTTTTTAAGAATTATTAGACCGCCTATACTTATAAACTTTGGAGCATCAAAAAATGCTTTGGGTGTAGAGTCTGAAAATATATCAGCCATAATAAAACATGGATACTCAGCACCAGAACAATACTTCTCAAATCTTCAGCAAGACTCTAGTACTGATGTCTATGCTATATCGGCTGTGATATATAAAATGATTACAGGAGTAAGAGTAGTAGAATCTACTCATAGGCAAAGTGATCTATTTAATGATAATGATGATCCTATAGAAAATATTGTACTTCAATATCAAGATAAATTTGATAAATCATTTTTAGAAACTATACAAAAGGGATTGTCATTAAAACAAAAAGATAGGATTCAAACTATTGCAGAGTTTCAGCGTGGTTTGCTACATGAAGAAGATGTATCACTGCTAGAAATACCTAATGATAAAGATAGCTCAGGTAATACTATCTATCTCTTTATTATTATGCTTTTGCTAGTTGTTTTGGGATATTTACTACTAAGTGAAGAGACTAAGCCTAGAGAAGATACTAAGAGGGAACAAAATAGCTCTCTTTATATAGTGAGTAAATGGATAATTCCAACGGATAAGAGCTGTAAAGCTAATGGTGGAGAGATAGAAGAGGGTATCTGTAAATCTAATTGGGATAAGGCTCAAAAGATATGTTCTGCTAATAATGGAAGATTAGCAACAATAGATGAACTAAAAGAAGTTATTAAATTGTGTGGTGGTATAAATATAGAATATAGTGATGTAGGATTTAGTACTTCTTATAAAAATATTGCTAATAAACCGTATCAAGCCTGTTACAAAAAAGAAGGGTTTGCTTACATCCACAATTTCTGGTCTTCTTCGACTTATGCAGATAATGATACACATGCATGGTTTGTCGATTTTGCCTTTGGCTATGCGAATTTTGATGATAGAAACTATCCTTACTCTGTGCGTTGTCTGCCTATAGGAGAATAATTAGTTTAGCACTTATTTCCTATATAAACTCTTCTCTAGTTGTTCTATACGCTCTTTATAGGCTTCTTTATTTGTAGCTAGGAGAAGAGCCAAAAGCTTTTTAGGGTCTTTGGTTTCTTTGATTTCTTGATCTAAATCTTCTTCTTGTGCTTTTTCTTTGTGTTGGTTTCTTTTCCATTCAATACTTTTTGCACTCAAAAATCCAGCTATAAATATACTCATATATCCCAAAAATGAGCCAATCCAATCCCAATTAGTTTGCAGAGGTTTTGGGTTATCCTCTGTATCTATAAGCTCTTTTATATTAGGCTTTGAGATACTAAAGTTTTGTTTTTCTAGTGTGAGTTGATAGGCTTTTTGGGTCTTTGGATTAAAAGCTTTGATGATAATGGGGTCTAATAGAAAACTCTTTTTAGCACTTAATGCCAAAGGGTATATAAAATTATTTTTTGTACTATTACTATCGTTACGAGACTTAGCTATGGGTGCTTCAGAGAATAGGGTGTATACCTTTGATGGCTTGATAAGAGTAGCTATATTTGGTGGATAGCCTTCACCTTTGATAGTTACTTTTATAGGAAGTGGTTCGTAGGCTTGGGCTGAATGTTTTTTGATGTCCCACGAGAGTGAAAAATCTCCTACAATATCAGTATCTTTTGGTATGGCTTTGACGGTAAGGCGTAGTGGAGGAAGTATAATAGGTATATCTGTTTTATTAAGACCTCTTGTATTATCTCTATCTCCAGAAAAACTAAAGGCTACTTTGTCATCTGTGGTAAGCATTTGTAGAAGATCAAATTTTAGCTCTATTGCTCCTTCTTGCAAAGGATATATAAGATAGGTATAGCTTACTTTGAGTGCATGGTATTCATCTTTACTTTTGGTATTTATTCGCCAAAATTTATATGTATCACTTTTCTTCAAATCAAACTTAAAAAGCATTACTTTACTATTATCTGTTTGGGCAAGGTCAAGTTTGAGTGTAATTGCTTCTTTAATATAAGGGTTTGTATTAGAGAGAGTAAACTTATGAGTAAAATCATTTTGAGCATATACAGAACTTATAAGCAGTAAAAATAGCAAAACTCTACCAAGGCTGTTTTTCATAAATATATCCTTTATTAATAAGCTCATAGACTTTGGAACTCATTGGTTGTTTGGGGGAGGGGGCTGATTCCAAAAGTTTTTTATCTGTCTCTTCTTTGGTTTTATTACTTTTTTGTGTTCCCCCACCACTGCCTGAACTATTCTCTTTATTCTTTTTTGTCTCACTGCTTTGTGTTTCTTGATTTGGGCTAGAAGCATTACTACTTTGTGCATTTGGATTACTTAGTCCTTTGTTCTTTTTTTTGTTTTTTTGCTGTTGCAGGGCAAGTGATAGATTATACTGTGCATCTATATCAAAACCTAATTGAAGAGCTTTGCTATAGGTATCTATGGCTTTATGATACTTTTGTAATTTCATATAGCAGTTAGCACTATTATAATAGAGTTTTTGTTTGATAATTATAGAGGTTGAGCGGATAGATTGATAAGTAATGAGTGCTTGTGTATACTTTTTTTGTTTATAATAAATATTTCCAAGAGCTATATGGCTTTGTAGGGATATTTCACTAATGCTTTGTATGTATTTTTGCGAACTATTAAAATCACCTATTTTATACGCTTTGTAGGCATTAACTAATCGTATATCATCCAAAAAAGATGCCTGTGCTTCTATCCCAAAAAGGCTAATAAATATAATTAAGTATCTAATTGCTCGTGTATGAATAGTAATAAAAAGTAAAAGTGCTAGAAGAAGAGGTATAGCATAGAGTTCTGTAAAATTTTGTTGCATTTTAGTAATAGTTTGTTTATTATCTTGATGCTTTTTGATACTTTTCATTATAGTTTGTGCAGTGAGTGATGGAGAGTCTTTGGCTGTAATATACAGAGCATTATTTTCATTTGCAAGGGTTTTAAGCATTGGGTTAAGCCTAGATATAATAAGGTCTCCCTCTTTATTTTTCAAAACTGAGCCATTATTTTGTTTAATTGTTGTCCCTTGTTTTGTCCCAAGGGCTAGGAGAGTCAAAGAGATATTAGAATTTTGAATAATTTTATTGAGCTGTTGAGTATTTGTTTCTTCTCCTCCATCAGTGATAAGAAGAAGATGTTTATTCTCTATTTTGAGTGTACTTAGTTTATTAAAAAGCTTATGGAGGGAAGTCCCATGAGTGAGAATATACTCCATATTAATGCTTTTGAGAGCTATAGAGATAAGCTCATGGTCTGTAGTGGGAGGAGAAAGCAGAAGAGGATTACTCGTAAAGGCAATAAGCATAATATTATCTGTAGTATTATTTTTGAGCAGTATATCAATGGTCTCTTTGGCATATTCATAGCGAGAAGGTTTAATATCTTTGGCTCTCATAGAATAAGAGATGTCAAGAGCTATAATAATATCTTGTGCTTGTATTTGTGTTTCTTGGGGTTTTTGATGCCATACAGGACGCATAAGAGCTAGAAGCATAAGTGCTAGGATAAGAATATGTGTAGTCTCTACAAGAGTTTTTTTACGATAATAAAAGAGTATAGCCAAAGGTATAAAAAACCAAAAAAGATAAGAGTGTAGAAGTATCATTCTCTCTCCTTGGCTACTACCCAAAAAAAGAGAAGCCCAAAAGCCAAACCTAAAGGATACATAAATAAAAGTGAACGATTCAAAAAATTCTCACTCCGTATAGGACTTGGTTCTAGTTTGGCTATATCTTTGTAAATATCTTTGAGTTCATCTGCTGAAGATGCTGAGTAGCTTTTGGCATTACTCTGTTTGGCAATTGTATCAAGAAGAGATTTATCATAATTTTGACTATTTCCTATACCGATTGTATAAACTTTGATGCCTAAATCTTTTGCTTTTTCTAAAGCTTTTTTAGGTGAGACAGTCCCTGCGTTATGGTATCCATCAGAGAGTAGGATAATGACTTTACTTTTTGCTTTTCCATAGCCAAGGCTTCTGATTGATTGCATCAAAGCATCACCTATGGCTGTACTCTCTCCTGCTACACCTACATCTGTAAGCATCAAGAGTATTTGCAGTGACTGAAGGTCATAAGTCAAAGGAGACGCACTATAGGCAAAAGTACCAAAAATAACAGCTCCAATATTATCATCACCTCTTTGTCTAATAAAGTCTTTGCTTAACTCTAGGGTAGTATCAAATTTTCTTTTAAAGAGCTTCTTCTTGTCAAATCCTCTCTCAGCCATAGATCCACTTGCATCAATAGCCAAGATGAGGTCTCGACCTTTTTTATGATTATTGGAGCTACTACTATAAAAATAAGGATTGGCTAAAGCAAGAACAAGAAGAGAAAATATACTCATTTTTAGCCATAACTCAATTTGTCTAATACTGCCTTCTTTTTTGATCCATTCCAAAGGGGAGATATAAAATATTTTATGATGGAGTTTACACCATATAAAGCAGGGGAGCAGAAGAGCCAATAATAAAAATAGTGGTGATGCAAATGAAAAATTTAAGATACTTTCTACCTACTATTAGATTTTAAGTATATAATACCCAAATTTGAGTTACAAAAGGAAAAATATGAATAAAATACTACTCGCTAGTTTTTTGCTAAGTTCTCTGCTTTTAGCAGATTTTAAAGTAGGAGAAAAACTCCCTTCCATAGAGTTGGCAGATCAATTTGAGAAAAAGTTCAAAGTAGAGGCTTCAGATACAACTATACTAATGGCATTTGAAAAAGATGTAGCTATTTCAATAGCGGATTATCTCAAAAGCAAACCAAGTACTTTTTTGGCAGACAATCATAGTAAATATATCTCTGATATTAGTGGAATGCCTTCGATGATTACTTCACTGTTTGCTTTGCCAAAAATGAAAAAATATTCATTCTCTGTTTTGCTTATTGAAGATGAATTTGGAAAAAATTTTAACCGTCAAGATGCTAAGATTACAGTTTTTTCACTCCAAAAAGGAAAAATAAAAACTATAAAATTTATAACAGCCAAAGAACTTTCAGCAGTTTTTACAAAATAATTATTAGCGAGAGTGATTATATCACTCTACGCATTTTTTTGCAATATACTCTTCTATAAATTTCTTTACCTGAGCATATACAAAAGAGTCTTTGTAGTTTTCTATTTTGCCACCACTTGCGTTAGGGTGTCCTCCACCATTGCCAATATGAGATGCCATTTGAGATACATCTAATTTATCATGACCTCGCAAAGAAAAGTTCCCTCTAAAGTTTACATCCATATAAAAATCATAATCAGGATTAGCAATCAAAAAAGCATTTCCTATAAGAGAACTACTACCTACATTGTAGCCTAGTAGACCTTTGTAGCCTTGATAGTCTATAGTAAGTCTTGCTTTGTCTGTTGAGAGTAGGTCGCTCATATAGTCAGCAACTAAATTATCTTTTGTATCATTTTTATCTTTACGAAAAAACTCTTTTTTACTTGGGTGCAGAGCATCATCTAATTTGATATTAGCTTCATCTTCATGTATAAGTTCTTTTGCTTTTTCTATCAAAGATAATTTCAAAGCTCTATCTTGAGCAGGGAAAAGGGTTCTATTAATTTCTCTAGCTCCTGAGATCATTCCAAGACATACTTTACCATATTCAAATAATGTATCATCACTTACCCAAATATCAATAGCATTAATAGCTTTGACTATATCTACAAAGCTATTTTGAGCATCAAAATTATAAACTCTTTGAAGCCAGTTATAAGTAATAAGTGTAGCACACTTAGTAGTATCAAGTGTATACCATGCAAATCTTTCAGCTGCATTTGCACCTGTGGCATGGTGATCTAAAAGTTGGATTTTGGCACCTATATTTATAACTTCTTTTTCTATCCAGTTTGCCTCTTTTGTAGTAAGGTTAAGATCAGTAATCATTACTAAATACTCATCTTTCTCACCATAAACAAACTTATCTTGTCCAATTTTTTTGATAATCTCTTCTAGTCTTGCTTTGACTTCTGGACCATAATTGGCATTGTAACACTCAATAGTATCAAAACATTGTGTAGTAAGGTATTGACAGCCATAGCCATCAAGGTCAATATGTGAGAGGTGGTAGATTCTTTGCATGTTATAAAATATCCTTCAGTGTTAGGTTTATTAAGAAGTTATCAATTTTGTGTTGAAATCTGTTTAAAAATGGTGATATAGCACAAGTTCCTATTGCTCCGTTGGGACAAGAGTTAATATATTGTGTACAGTCAAAAACAGTTGGAGCTTTTCCTTCAGCTGCTGAGATGATATTATATATACTTACTTCATCAAGGCTCTTAGAGAGAATAAACCCACCATACGCCCCTTTTTTTGATTCCAAAATATTTTCTCTTGCAAGCCCTTGAAGTATTTTGGCAAGAAAGCTTTTTGGTATATTTAACTCTTGGGCAAGTTGCTCAGCTCCTATGGGTTTATCTGATTGTCTAATTTTGTCAATAGAGAGTAGAGCATATTCACTAGCACGCGTTAATAACATAGGAAATCCTTTAATAATTAGGAGTATTTTACTCTTAATTATGCAAAATTGCAAGTTATTACTCTATTTTTAGATTATTTAGCTATTATTCTCGTTCCAATTCCAGTTAAATTAATATTTAACCGAAAATAAAATACCAATCAGGAGGTCACAATGGCTTTGGATAAGGCGAAAAAAGAAGAAATCGTAGCAAAATATGGTAGAGGCGATAATGATACAGGTTCTACAGAAGTTCAAGTAGCACTCTTAACAGAGAGAATTATTTATTTAACTGAACACCTAAAGATCAACAAAAAAGATCATTCATCAAGATTAGGTCTACTTAAATTAGTTGGTCAAAGAAGAAGACTCATGAGATACCTCAAAAACACAGATCTTGCAAGATTTAATGTTATTAAAACAGCACTTGGTATTAGAAACTAAGTTTTTCTAGTATCATAAGGGTAGTTTCTTCTACCCTTATCACCACTTCTTTATACTTCTCTCTATTTTCAATTATTATGTGACACTCTTAAGATAAAATTTTACTATCTATTGATTTAAGGAGTTTTTATTAAAATCAAAACAATTATTATTTTGTCACTACTTTATATTTTTATTAATGGATTTGTTTATATTGTTACAAAAGAAAATTCGCAAGATAGAATAAAGCTTGTAATAGATGCAACACTTAATACTTTAGAAACTCATTATGAAATTTTATTACAAACACAAAAAATTACTGCGTTAACACTCTATCAATCTACTATTGAATCTCAAAGGGTTCTTGAAATATTAGCACAAGCACAAAAAGCGGATGAAAATCAAAAAAATATTCTAAGAGAAGAACTCAAAAATATTCTTGCCCCAAAATATAAAAGAGCAAAACTAAAAGGAGTGTTGCAGTATCAGTTTGTATTTCCTGATAATAGAGTTTTGTTGCGAATGCATAAACCTAGTAAATTTGGGGATGATC
>JADGER010000206.1 GCA_016744315.1 Sulfurovaceae bacterium | reverse complement strand
AGAAAAGGCAAAATAAAAGGGAAAAAATTTAGGGTTTGGTGGTTAGATTAACTACCTTGCCCCTTTATTAAGCAAAACTGTACGAATTGTTTTGATAAATATTACAAAATCCATCCATAAGTTCCAGTTTTGAATATACCATATATCTAAATTAACACGAGAATCAAAATCAACATCACTGCGTCCACTTACTTGCCATAATCCTGTAATCCCAGGACGAACAGAAGCGATAACATTAAAATCTTTTTTTATATCTTTCTCTTCGATTGGCATATATGGACGGGGACCTATAAAGCTCATCTCTTGTTTGAATACATTAAAAATTTGTGGGAGTTCATCAAGTGAAGTTCGACGCAACAATGCTCCAATAGGAGTAATACGAGGGTCATTTTGATACTTATGATACTCTTTATAATACGCAACCTCATCAGGATTCTTGCGTAAATACTCTTGGAGTATGCTATCTCCATCTTCATACATAGTTCTAAATTTATAACAAACAAATATTTTTTTATCTTCCCCTAATCGCTCTTGAGTAAAAAAGACACTATGCTCTGGCTCTTCTTTGCGAATTTTATAGCCAATATAGAGCATCGGAAGCAGTAAAAAAGGAAAAATAGTCAAAGACAAAAGCATATCAGTAATTTTTTTGAGTGTTAATCTATAATTACTTCTAAGTCTATTTTTGAAAACAATAAGATTTGTTCTTGTATTAGAAAGTTCATAGATATGAGAGTGTGTCAAATCATAATCATCCATCAAAGGAATAAAAATAACTTCACTCCGTTTTTTGATCTCTGATCTGATAATGCCTTTGAGTGTAGAAACATCACTCTTTTGAGAATTAATAAAAACCGTACTAGGTTCTTCATTCTCTTTTGGTTTTACATAACCCAAATAAGGATTTCCATACACTTCATTCATCAAAAAAGGATCATCTCCATATATACTTGCTCTCTTTTGCCATAAGCCCCATCTATAGAGGAGTTTTTTACTTATATTTTTGGAAAATGGTACAAGAAGCATCATAAACAAAAGCGTAACTCCAATAACCATCCGAGAGTAATCTCCTATAGATTTGGTCATAGCTAGATATGCAAAAATAATTAATGCACTAAAAATAATAGCTTTAAGTATCAAACGACTCTCATGCCAAAAATCATAACGGTAGCTATAGACTCCCTCATAGGCAAAAAGTAAAATAGGCATAATAAAGAGAGGATAAAACTCCAGATAAGTAGAAAGAGGCAGTGCATGATGGAGTGTAAAAAGATGGTCTAACTCATTACGAACCCAGATAGCTAAGATAATAGAAAGAAGTATCATCAGAGCATCGAGTATAATAAAGATGGTCTTAGAGAGAAGTTCTTTCATAAAAATAACCTTTGATATATTTATAGTAATTCTAACAAAAAGTTAATTGTATTTGGTTTATGCTATGATTTGAGCATGAAAAATACAGATGAAACATTAGATTTAGAATTTATCCCCATTGTTGATGCTATAGAGAGCCATCTTATCGGAAAGAGACATGCCATCTCTTTAACACTTGCAGCCTATTTTGCTGGTGGTCATGTATTGTTAGAAGATATTCCAGGAGTTGGGAAAACTACCCTAGCCAAACAATTTTGTGCCATACTTGGTCTTGACTTTGGACGAATACAATTTACTTCAGATATGCTCCCTTCTGATATTTTGGGAGTAAGCTACTATTCTCAAAAAGAGGGTGGATTTGTTTTGAAAAAAGGTCCTATCTTTACACAATTTCTCTTAGCTGATGAAATTAATAGAGCCATGCCAAAAACACAATCTGCTCTGCTTGAAGCTATGGAAGAGAGTCATATTACTATTGATGGAACTTCTCGTCCTCTGCCTGAACCATTTTTTGTAATTGGGACACAAAACCCTCATGAAGAAGTAGGAACATTCCCTCTGCCTCATTCACAACTTGATAGATTTATCTGTTCCTTTGGTATTGGGTATCCTGATAAAGCCTCTGAACGCTCTATCCTCCAAGGAACAACGAGCCAACCTCTCTCTAAAGAAACATTTTTAAGCCATGAAAAAATATTGGAGTTACGAGAGAGAGCCAAAAATATAAAGCTAAGTGATCCTATGCTTGACTATCTTCAAGAGATTATCGCTTTTACTCGTGAGGGTGGAAGATTTGAGTATGGATTATCTACGCGTGGAGCATTAGCTTTGACGGCTATGCTAAAATCTTGGGCAATGCTCCAAGGACGCACTTATGCAACAGCCGATGATTTACAAGCTATTACAGGTGTAGTATGTGCTCATCGTCTCAAATTTACAGAAGGGCGTACAACAGCGTCAAGAATAGAACATGAAATTTTTACTCAAATTAATTCAGATACATAGGCGTGTTCGTCAAGGAGGTACGCGATATAGTGTTTTAGTTGTGGTTATGCTTTTTGGATTTTTCTTAGAAGCGTATATGCACAACTTTAACCTTGTTTATATTACTCTCTTTTTCGTCTTTGCTATAGCCTATAGTGCTGGACCTTTGGGTTTATATAATATTGGTGAGCTTGACGCAAAATTTTCACCTAGAGGACGACTCTTTGCCAATACTGTAGGAGAGCTATATTTTGCTATTACAAATAACTCAAAAACTCCTGCATGGGCTATTTCGTTGCATGTAAATACACTCTCTAGCCTAGTAGGACGCATAGATGGCAAAGATACCAAAGAAGCTTCTCTTAGTATTACACTCCCAAAAAGAGGCGAGGCAAAAGAAGATGAGTGCTATCTGCAAAGTTTTTTCCCTCTCTCTACTGTACGATTTGTTCTCCCTATAAAAGGAGGCTATGATACGCTTGTTTATCCTGAACCTCTAGGTATACCTCTACGGAGTTTTTTACAAAAACAGGCTATGTATTTTGGAGAAGAAAAAGATTTTGATGGATTAGCTCCTTATAGCGGAGCAGAACCTCTTTCTCGTATTCATTGGCCCTCTGTAGCCAAAGGAGAAACCTCTGTTAAAACTTTTGCACATGAACAAAGCACACAAGAATTAGCCTTTACTTTTGTAGATGCTGGAAAAAATGATGAACAGCGACTCTCTCAACTTTGTTTATGGGTTTTGGAGTGTGAAAAAAGTCATCAATCTTTTAGTATCCAAATGCCAAATAAACTTATTAAGTCAAAAAAGGAGAGTATCGATGCCATACTTGAATACCTTGCAAGATACTAGGTTTTCTAAGTTACAACACTTAGATATAGCCTATATTGCTGTACTACTCCCACTTCTACTGATTATAAAAGCCCCTATGCTCCTTTTTATGCTTTTGGTATTAATATTATTATTGGTCAAAAAAGAGTCTTCGATACTTATTATGACCACAGCAACACTTGCAGGGATATTTGCTATTTTTCTCTCTTCATTTGGCTCATTTAATTTTGCAGGTCTCTCACGCCTAAAGCTATTCTTGGAACTACTTATATATATATTGATTTTTGCGGTCTCCTTGCAACGGCTTACTAGAGAAATTAACTTTTATCTCTTGGCATCACCTCTTTTACTTCTTGCTCTTTCACTCTTTTTCTTTCACTCTGTTGTAATGTTGGCTTATGTAATATTTGAAATTTTTGTACTCCTTTGGGTTATTTTGAGTTTTAGAATGCAAGGAAGTTTCAAAGAGACTTTACGAATGACTGGGAGTATGTTTGCATTTTCTCTCCCTTGGGTTGTTATACTATTTATATTTTTTCCTCGTATCTCTTTTGAACATGCTTCCTATGGATTTAAGGGTGAGGGAGAGAG
>JADGER010000205.1 GCA_016744315.1 Sulfurovaceae bacterium | reverse complement strand
AAGACCTCTTGAAGCCACAGTAGAATTTATAGCCCAGGAGTAGATATGAAGTATATTTTGATGGCACTACTAGTAACCATAAATATTTTTGCTGTTGATGCAACACTAAAAATAAAAAAAGATGTAGAACAAAGAGCAAAGATTTCTCTTGTTGATAGTTCTCAAGGTATATCAGCATCGTTAAGTAAAAAGTTTTTTTCTATTTTGCTTTCAGATTTAAAAATTAGTGGACATTTTATAGCAGATAAAAACCATTATAAAGAGAGTAGTTATAATGCAACTATAGCACCTCAGTTTAAGTCAAAAGAGTATATTCTAAAGTATAGACTCTCGCAAGGATCAGGGATTAAGATAGATATAGCTCTTATCAGTGCAAAAGATGGTCGAACACTTGCTACAAAAGATTATCGTATCTCATCTGCATCTAAATATCCATTTTTAGCCCATAAAGTAATTAACTCTATCAATGATACATTACAATATCCTGATATTAGTTGGATCAATCGGTATGTTGTCTTTTCACGATACACAACAGCTAAAAGAAGTGAAATTGTATTAGCTGATTATACTATGAATTTTAAAAAGATAGTTATTAGAGGTGGATTAAACCTCTTTCCTAAATGGGCAGACAAAAATCAAAGAAGTTTTTACTATACTGCATTTTCTGGAGATAGACCAACTCTCTACAAGCTCAATATCTATAATGGTTCAAAATCCAGAATAGTCTCCTCTCAAGGAATGCTTATTTGTTCTGATGTTAATCCTAGTGGTAGTAAGATTTTGGTGACAATGGCACCTAATGCACAGCCTGATATTTATGAAATGAGTGCAAATGGAGGCTCACAAAAACGCGTTACAAATTTTTCTGGAATTGATGTAAGTGGTAAATATATTGGTGCAGGAGCTATAGCTTTTATTTCTAATAGAATGGGATACCCTAATGTGTACAAAAAGTCTATTAATAGTTCGGCTATATCTCAGGTAGTATTTCGTGGTAGAAATAATAATGCTGTAGATACTCATAAAAATAAAATAGTCTATGCAAGCAGAGAGAGTCACAAGCGATATGGTCAAAATAGTTTTAACCTCTATCTTACACATACCAATGATTCTAGCACACGCCCTCTTACTTCTAGGGGAGTCAATCAATTCCCTAGGTTTTCTATAGATGGAAGTACTATACTTTATATAAAGCAGTATCAAAATAGAAGTTCTATAGGTTATATTAATCTTAGAAGTAATCAAAATCTTCTTTTTCCTTTGGGTGAAAAAGTTCAATCAATCGACTGGTAACAAAAGAGATATTTAAAGGATATATACATGATAAAAAAAATAGCAATACTGAGTGTTTTGGCTCTACTTCTTTTGAGTGGATGTGCAAAAAAAGATCCAAATCCATCACTTGGAAATAATTTTAATAATAATAATGATATAGCTACAGATGTAGTCACTATTGATGAAAGTAGCACTAATAGTAATTTTGATGATGCTTCAAACCCTAATGGATTTAATAGTAGTACTGATGGTATGAAAAGTGTCTATTTTGATTTTGGAGGCTATAGTATTACTTCACAAATGCAAGGGGTTATCTCTTTCAACAAAGATATACTCTCTCAAAAGCTTGGCAATAGAAAGCTAAAACTTGAAGGAAACTGTGATGAATTTGGAACAGATGAATATAACTATGCTCTAGGACTCAAAAGAACAAAAGCGGTTATGGATAGTCTTATCTCTTTGGGTATTCCTCAAAATCAAATTGACTTTGTAAGTTTTGGTGAAAGTAATCCTCAGTGTCGAGAAGCTACAGATGATTGTTATGCAAGAAATAGAAGAGTTGATCTTGGACTCAAAAAATAAAACTATGAAAATACCTATCTCTTTTTTAATTCTTCTTCTCTCAATAAGTTTTGCACAAGCAGAACTCTTGGAGCAAGGAGACAATGAGCCGAGTTCACAAAAAAATAGAGATGAAATCTCTTTGCTCAAACAGCAAGTTGCTGGGCTTACAGAACGATTAGATGGAGTAACTACGCTAATAGAGGGATTTAATGGTGTTATACAAGAGCTAAAGCAACCCAAAGAGACAATATTGTCAGAAGAAACACAACTGCGGTTTAATGTGCTAGAAGCAAAAGTAGCACTTTTGAGTAAAGGAAATCTTTCTGAATTACCCGATAGCGATAATGAAGTAAATCAAACTAAAAAGAAAGAAGAAGAACCCAAAATAGAACCAAAAAAAGAACCAGTATCCAAACTCTCTACTCTCCCAACATCCAAACTCTATTCACAAGGGGTTCGTCTCTTTTTGAAACATAAATATAATGAGGCAAAAGAACGATTTAGTATAACCAAGACCAAAAACTACAAACCTGCTGCAAGTAACTACTATCTAGGAGAAATAGCATATAGTACCAAAAAATATGAAGATGCTATCTCTTATTTTAAGAAAAGTATCCAGCTCTATGACGAGGCTAGCTATAATGATATGCTTCTACTACATACAGCCATATCATTAGAAAAAATAGGTGATAAAGAACAGGCCAAGCTTTTCTATCAAACACTTATCCAAACCTATCCTGATACATCCACAGCCTCTACAGCAAGAGAAAACCTAAAAAAATTATAAAAGGATAAAATCCATGACACAAGAAGCATATCAAGCACTACTAGCAAGAGATTACAGCAAAGCTTTTGAACTCTATACACAATTAGTAGAAACAAAAGAGCCTGTATCATTTTATTATCTGGGATTTTTATATTTTAATGGATTTGGAGTAGAACGAGACACCCAAAAAGCCCATGCACTCTACCTAGAATCAGCCACAAGAGAAGTACCTGTAGCTCAATTTGAAATAGCTATGATGCTAGAAAATGGCGATGGCTGTACACAAAATCACTCAGAATCTGCATTTTGGTATGAAGAGGCTGCAAAACGAGGAAATATGGATGCTTACAACAATTTAGCAGTCTTATTTAAAGAAGGTTTAGGTGTAGACCAAGATTATAAAAAAGCATTTATACTCTTTAAAAAATCAGCTGATTCAGGCAATGCCCAAGCACAATTTAATATTGGTGCTATGTATGACCAAGGTTTAGGCTGTGAAGTAAGCCAAGAAAAAGCCATAGAATATTGCAGAAAATCAGCACATAATGGACACCAAAAAGCCAAAGAGCTAATGTTTAGATTACAACTTGATGGTGCTATTGCATTTTAATAAAAAAGGGATTTTATGCGTTATATTAGAATATATATATTTACAACTATAGTAATATTTTTGACTGCTTGTGGAAGTAGCTCATCCACAGCAAACACAACAACCACTTCAGAGGATAACACAACTTCTATACCCCTACAAGTAGAGAATATTGTAGAAGTAGTGCGTGTAGCCTGTGTGGGTGACAGTCTTACCAATGGCTATAGGTTAGATGATCCAAAAACACAGAGCTATCCCTCTCAACTTGCTACAATGCTTGGTGATGGATGGTCTGTACAAAACTATGGATTAACAAATACTACTCTACTCCAAAAAGGTGATGACCCTTATTCTCAAACTACATCTTTTGTAGAATCTCATACATTTGCACCACAAATAGTAGTAATACTCCTAGGGAGTAATGATTCAAAACCTATTAACTGGAAATACAAAGAAGATTTTATTGCAGACTATACCGCATTTATCAAAAGCTATCAAGCCCTAGAGAGTAACCCACAAATATGGATAGCCTATCCAACACCTGCATTTTCAGGAATGTCAGGTATCACAGATAGCATCATAAAAAATGAAATGATTCCACTTATAGATATAATT
>JADGER010000030.1 GCA_016744315.1 Sulfurovaceae bacterium | reverse complement strand
ATGCTTCTACAGATGCTTTAGAAAATTATGTTCATCGGGTTCTTAAATCTTATGGTGTTGATAAAACTTATGAAATTAATTTTAGGTAGGTACTTATCTTGTTAATATTCCTTTTTGGGCATTGGCTGTGGGTGATGATTTTTATGTGATTACGAGCAATAAAATCATCTCTGATATTCCCTATTTCACCACTAAAACACTAGAATTTTTATTTAAAGCTCTCGAAGATAAGAAGCTCATAGAGAGAAAACTTGTCAAGGTAGAAGAGTGGAAAGGAAGCCATCAAGTACGGAGTATTAGGCTTACAAAAGCAGGAAAACTCTATAATGAGCATCTTATCTTGCCTACAAAAAACGAAGAATTTGCACAACTTAAAAAAGAGAATAAAAAACTAAAAAGTGAAAAAGAAGCATTAGAAAAAAAACTAGAAGAAGTTTTGGCAAATGTTAGTTTTTCAGAAGAAGAAAAAACGCAAAAAGAGCCTAAAAAATACAAAACAAATCAAGACCTCAGTACTTTTATCAAAGAAACTACAAAAGATTTTTCTATCACAGGTGAAGCTATTTGTAATTGTGTGCCAAAGTGGGCAGAGACGGCTATTTTTTATATAAATTCCTACAATAAACTCTCTATGAAACAAAATAATGAAGAAGAAAAACAGATAAAAGATGCGTCTAAAATATATAGTTTTTGGCTGTGGCTCTTTGAAAATCAAGACCGAATAGGAAATTGTATAGATTTATCAAAACCTCTTGATATAGCAGAACTCAAAAGAAAATATATTGGGGTTCAGATAGAAATTAATGGAAAAGAAGCAGAAGTTTATAACTTTGTATCAGCCAAAGAGGGCGTAGCTATTGAGGTAAAAAAAGATAAACAAATTATTAGATTAATGGATGCAAGAGATAAAAATAAAAAGTTTTATCCTTTGGAATTGTGTGAAAAAATGATTTTAGGGTTGCAGAAAAATTAGCTTTGATGCTATCAAAAGTGTGCTATATCTTCATTTGAGAGGGCTTTATTAGCAATTGGATTTGGTTTTGTAGATTTTTTACCATTTCTTTTTACATCTATAAATCTTTTGTTGGGTATAGTAAAAGTTTCTTTTCTCTGCTCGTGACTTGATTCCCATATCATTTGGTCATAGAGGTATATATCATTTTTGAAATAGCTTAAGCCATTTTCTTTGTATACGGTAAAATAGACTAGATGCACTGGTATAGCGTTTGTGAGTTTGAGTGTTGTGGGTTCAAGGGTAGCTAGTATCTCTTGGATTTTACTTTGTGAATAACTCTGTTTGAGATAAGGAAGCATAAGGTTTAGTAGATCAAAAGGCTTATCTACACGGATACATCCTGAGCTATAGATTTTATATCTTCTTTCCAAAAGGGATTTATTATCAGTATCATGGATATACACAGCATATTTATTTGGAAACATAAATTTAATGCGACCTAGGGCATTTGTGTCTCCAGGATATTGGACAAAACGATAAGGGACTTTTGAGCTATTATTTTCATATTTATCTAACTCTTGGCTTGTTATTTCTATTTTTTTGTTTCCACTAAAAACATGGATATTATTTTCTATAAGATAATTTGAATTCTCTCTAAGTGTATGTATAAGATCTCTTTTTATCAGGTTATCAGGGATAGTCCAAGTAGGATTGAGTACCATATAAGTGATTTTATCACTAAAAATAGGTGTGGGTCTATCTATGCGTCCTACCACGACACCTGTTTTGAATATCTGTTTATTATTGCGATAATATCTAAGATTAAAATCAGGAATATTCACTTCTATATACTCAGATTCAAAGTCTTTAGGATAGAGTTTGCACTTATCAAGATTCACTATAATTTGTTGAATATTTTTTTTGGCTGGAAGATTAAGGTAATAGGTCATTACTTTGTCTATCTTCCCGTCTACCTTAAGGTTATATCTCTTTTGATAGGTAAGTACAGCCTCTTGGAGTTTGGAGTCAAAAAGCTTTGTTATAGGGCTACTAGCAGGGAGGTCACCCGAGATTTTTAGGCGTTTTTTTATATCAATAATTTTATTACTACTATCACCCAATTTAAAGATTTCATTTGTATATATTACTTTTGGGAATTTTGCCATTGTACGATAATCTTGGAGCATCTGTACTAATTTTTTATACCGTTTTTCTAGTGGTAAGAGTGTTGTGAGATAGTTTTGTATAGTACCTGTAACAATAGCTTTGTAGAGTGGATTTATATTAGGAAATTGTTTGGGTGTAACTTCCCATTTTGATTCTATATCATTACTTTGTTTGAGTGTAGCCATTTTTTGTTCTAAAAGCTTCCAATCTACATCCCCTTGTGTAATAAAACGAACCAAAGTAACAAAACTATTACTCATCATTATATCAAGCCTCGCATACATAGCTTCTTTTTTTTGGGGAGAGATATGTGTATCTTCAAGCATAAAAAGAAGTTGTTTAATGTTTTTTCTTCCCATTTGTTTGTTTTTATAGTTAAAAAGAGAGCTATTGAGTGCAGTAATAAGTTGTCCAAAACTTTTTTTATTTTGATCACCTACCCAAAGTGGCGTATAATTATTTTTGTTATAAATTGCTTGTACAAGTGCTTTGTTTCTTTGTCCAATTTTACTTTTGATATTAGTAGCTATAAGTGTGCTAATATTTTTGGTAGAGAGTGTGGATGCTATGGTTTGGGTAGTAAAAAGTAGTATAAGTAGTATGAAAAATTTCAATATAATATAAAGAAATAACTACCAAGCAAAATTGCTTAGTAGTTAGAAATTTCTAAAATTTGTAAGTTACTGCAACATTTACAGTGTTAACAGATGTATCATTAGTTACAGCATATTCTACACCATCAAATCCTACTAGATCATCATACTCATCATCAGCAATCATTACATAATCAAGAGATACTGAGATATTGTTTGTGAATGCATACGCTGCACCTAGACCCCAAGAGAAACCATCTTTATCAGTTTCACCAGTAAGATCACCATAGTTTACTTCATAAGTAGCTGTACCATAACCAAGAAGTGCATATACATTAAATAGATCTGATACTGGGTACATTGGTTTTACATAGATACCATAAGCACTAATGTCAGCAGAACCATTTCCACCAAGTTTAACATCAAGACCAAGAATATCTTCGTCTCCTAAACCTTTCCAGTATCTATATTCAACAGCTACAAATTGGTTAAATTTATAACCAGCTTGGAACATAATTGTGTCATAATCCATATCAAGATCTGGATTATAAGAATACTTTGAATTCATAACATGGTTTTCTGCAGTTACAGTTCTTTCAATACTTAATGAACCATAACCAAGACCAAGATAAAGACCAGCATCAACTGGTGCTTCTATCATTTCTGGTACATCTACGATAGGCTCTTCTGTTGGAGCGATATCTCCTCCTGCTAGTGCAAATGAACTCATAGCAAATACAGCTACTGCTGATAATACGATATTTTTCATAATATTTCCTTTTGTTTGTTTTTATTTTTTATTTTCTAAAACTATATTTTGAAGTATAACATATAATATTTGCAAATGTCAAGTATTTTGGTCAAAATATTAACGAGATATTAACAAATCATTAACAAATCATAGAGAAAACCTTGTTTATTTAGGATAGAGTGACTTTTCAAAGAGATATTGATGCGTTTGTGGAAGTGTTTCATAAAGTTTATACGCCATATCTCTAATCTCCCATAATGCACTTTTATTGCTTCTAAGCGCTATAAAATTTTGCAAAGATCTAGCATTTATAGTCCAAGTTAATTCTGTTTTGTAACTTTCTGGTAGACAAAACTTAGCAATATCATTACTTACGCCTTGTTTGAGTATAGCTTGTAGGTTATTAAGAGCTTTTATAGAAGCAGTATCAACTAAGGTATTTCCTGTCAAAACTATAAATTTACTTGCACCATCATAATCATCTTCTGCAAATGCTTGTGTATCTTTTAACTCTTTAAGAGTATAACGAGTACTCTTGACACTTGGGCTTGCTATGCGATGACGAGCCAACTCTTGCAGTAATGCACGGCTTACCCCTTGAATATAGAATGAATAAACTAAATGTTCTATGGTTGATGCATGTTTATATTTATTGACTACTCTATCAATGAGTGCTTGATCTTTTTCTCCTCCATCATCACTTTTGTCAAAGCTTTGCCAGCAGGTACGAATAGCATGGGAACAAACCTCTAAAGGTGTATGGTGTATAAGTGTAATAGTCATATATAAATCCTCATCATTATTAATAAAATATTATACTACAATAGGGTAAACATATAGGAAATTTTGAATGAATAGAGAACATAATAATTTTGACTTATTACGATTGTTACTTGCTGTAATTGTTGTGATAGTACATACAGCAGAACTTTCACAATTAGTTACATTGCATCACTTTAGCAAATTTTTCTCTTCAGTTTTGGCTGTGGATTCTTTTTTTATAGTGAGTGGATTTTTGATATTTATGAGTTATGATAATAGTTCTTCTTTGATAAGGTATACAAGCAAAAGAGTCCGCAGAATATTCCCAGCCTATTCTACTGTGATAATACTTTGTGCATTTTTGCTCTTTTTTCTCTCTACAAAAAGCTTTGCAGACTACTTTAGTCTAGAGTTTATTCGTTATATTATTTCTAATCTTTTGACGCTAAATTTTATACAACCAACACTAGCAGGTGTCTTCGAGACAAATCCACTCCAAGCACTCAATGGTGCATTATGGACAATCAAGATAGAAGTAGCATTTTATATTCTTGTGCCTCTTATAGCATTGCTCTTTACAAAGTTTAATAAAATAGGAACTTTGTTGAGTATTTATATACTCTCTATTATTTATTCTATGGTGTTAATGGGATTTTTTGAATCTACAAACCTACAAATATATCTCAAGCTAGAAAAACAGATATTTGGACAATTAGCATTTTTTGTTTCTGGTGCATTGTTATATTATTACTATGACTTTTTCATGAAGAACGCTTTTTATATCTTTATAGTCGCAAGTACAATATTACTCATAGACCACTTTATAATAAATATCTATTTTCTCTACCCACTAGCATTAGCTATAGTCGTAATATACTTTGCCACACAGTTAAAATATCTAGGAGATTTTGGAAGATTTGGAGATTTGTCATTTGGTCTCTATATATGGCACTTCCCCATAGTCCAAGTTTTTATTCACTACCATCTATTTGACAATCTAGCGTTAGGCTTAATACTTTTAATTTTTGTCTTATTCTCTACAGCCTTATTATCATGGCATTTGATAGAGAAGAGATTTTTATATCCTTCATCGCATTATAAAAACCATGCATGAGGATTCATCAATTTCGTAGGGTGGATAAAATCCACCATCATATATTATATACACTCCCACGCAGGAGCAATGGGAGCTAGAGAACTATGCAATACCAAAATCTTTAGAAAGTATTTCCATAAACTCTCCATGTATTTTATTTAGATGTGATTCATCATAATCACTAATAAATGAATTTTCAAATGAATCCTTCCAATTAGATAAGCTTTTATATTTCTCCACATTAGCCCTAATACCTGCATCTTGGGTATGACCTCGATGAGTTTTAAAACATATATACATCAATTCTTTATATTTATTTATTGTATTTTTTGACCAATATGGCTGTGTAGTATAAAATTTTTGATCTACTAAACGCTTAGATTGTAAAATTTTTTCAGGAGTAAACTCCTTCCATTTACCCACACGCCTAATATAAGAATATATATTATTTAGGTCATCTTGTATTTCAGAATATATTTCAGCTCTTTTTTGAATTATTGAATGATCTAATTGTAATCGACTTTTAATATTCTCAAGTTTTTTATTTAACCATAACCCACTTATAAGAACTATAATAAGTGGCATAATCGCCGATATAAAAGGTGACATTTCAATTAAACAACTTTTTAAAGTTTCCATAAAATTCATAGGTTATCCTTTACTTCTTCCCAAACACTCTCTTAAATATCCCATCCACATTCTTAGTATAATAATCAAAATCGAAACATTCTCTAATTTGTTCTTCACTTAGAGATTCTCTTAATTCTTTGTCTGCTAGAAGATGACCTAGATATAAAGATTCGCCTTTTTTGTTGGTGCTTGGTTTGCCTTGTTGGATCTCTTCCCATACTTTCATTGCATTTCTTTGGACGATTCTATAGGCATCTTCACGACTTACACCTTTGAGTGGTAACTCCAAAAGAACTCTTTGTGAAAATACAAGTCCACCAGTAAGGTTAAGGTTTCTCATCATATTTTTTGGCATAACTGTAAGATTTGCAATTACACTATTCATTCTATGAAGCATAAAATCAGTGGTGATAAAAGCATCTGGCAACCAAAATCTTTCATTTGAACTATGAGAAATATCTCTCTCATGCCATAGGGCTACATTTTCCATAGCAGGTACAGCGTAGGCTCGTATAGTTCTGGCTAGTCCAGTGATATTTTCTGTGAGGATAGGATTTCTTTTGTGTGGCATAGCAGAGCTACCTTTTTGACCTTTGGCAAAATACTCTTCACATTCATATACTTCTGTTCTTTGCAGATGTCGTATTTGCACGGCAAACTTTTCTATAGTAGATGCCATCAAAGCTAGAGCCGTTGCAAGGCGTGCATATCTATCTCTATGAACTACTTGATTAGAACATGGCTCAGGTTTGAGTCCAAGTTCTTTCATAGCATATTCTTCTAGTTCTAGTGGAGCATGAGCAAAGTTCCCCATAGCACCAGAGATTTGACCAACTGCAATTACTTTTCTTGTCTGTTTCAAGTTTTTGAGGTGTCTAGCCATTTCATCATACCAAACAGCTAGTGTCAAACCAAAAGTGATAGGCTCTCCGTGGATACCGTGAGATCTTCCTACCATAAGAGTCATCTTATGTTCTTTAGCTCTTTTTTTGATAGATTTCATAAGCATTTTTACATCTTTGATAACAATATCAAGAGAATCTCTCATCTGAATAGCTACACCTGTATCAACTGCGTCTGAAGATGTCATACCATAATGAAACCATCTTGACTCTTTGCCAAGTGACTCTGATACAGATGTATTAAATGCAATTAAATCATGTTTAGTCACAGCCTCTATCTCTTCGATTCGCTCTACTGAGAATGTGGCGTTTTTAACAATCTTTTTACAATCATCATCAGGAATAAGTCCAAGTTTATTCCAAGCTTTCACAGCTGCTTTTTCTACTTCTAACCAAGCTGCATATCTTGCGTGTTGTGTCCAGTTGTCACTCATCTCTTTTCTTGCGTATCTCTCTACCATTGTTTTGCCTTGATTTTAATATGCTATGATTCTATCAAAATAGAAGTTATGAAAAGGTAAAAGATGCCATTTGTCAAAAAGAGCTTTGTAGTTGCAGAGAATATTAAAGCGTTTCTCTATCTCATCCGAGAACACAAACTATCTCAAGGGGAAGCACAAAGTCTTATGGCTAGAGGACGCATGCTTATAGATGGTGAGTCTATGAGAGATAGTTCAAGAGTTATATGTGGAGAGATAGAATTAGTCTACTTTGAACCCAAAAGTAGGGGAGTTTCACCGTTATTTAAAAGCAAAGATTTTATGCTTTTTGAAAAAGAGAGTGGAATACTAGTGCATCCTAATACTATGGCAACAGAGTACTCTATGCTTGATGAAATCCGTCATATATCAGGCAGACATGCTAATGCTGTGCATCGTATAGATATGGAGACATCAGGGCTATTGATGGCAAGCAAACACAAAGGTGCAGAGTCATCGCTAAAAATGCTCTTTGAAAAAAGGGTTATCAAAAAATCATATTTAGCATGGGTAGATGGTAAGGTAACTAAAGAGTTTGAAGTAGACGAGCCTCTAAAAGTACGCAATGATTATAGCCAATCTAAACACAAAGTAGAAGTCAATCCAAAGGGAAAAGCTTCGCTTACACACTTTAAACCGCTTAAATATAATAAAGATTTAGATGCTACACTTATAGCTTGTTACCCGCATACAGGGCGAACACATCAAATACGCGTACATTTGTTTCACGTGAAACATCCAATACTAGGTGACCCAATTTATGGCACAAACTTTGACGCAAGTAATAATTATTTAGAAGGTGAATTATCCAAAGAAGAGAGGTATATTTTTACAGGTGCAAGTAGACTTATGCTCCATGCACAGAGTTTACGATTTCATTATAAATCTGATTTTTATATTGAAAGTAAGATAGATTTTGACGCAATGAAATGTGAGATATGTGGAAAAAATGAGAGAGTATTTAATCAAAGTGAGGTCTAATCAACCTCACTTTGATTACTAGCTTTTATTTCTCATCCTCGCTACGAGCTTCCATAATAAACCAACCGCCACCGATTACTACAACTATTACTACAAATGCTAATAAAAACATATCAATCATTGGCATATTAAGCTCCTTCTTTTTCTTGTTCTCTAAGCTGTCCGCAGGCTGCTGATATATCTAATCCTTTGGATTCTCTAATCGTACAATGTAGTCCCCTAGAAGTAAGATACTCTTGAAATTTAAGCATATCACTATCGCTAGGGCGTTTGAACTCAGTGCCTCCATAAGGGTTAAAATAGATAAGGTTAACCTTGGCTTTGATACCATCTAGCAAAGAGAGTAACTTTTTGGCTGCTGACATTTGATCATTAACATCTTTGATTACGAGGTATTCAAACATTACTCTTTTTCGTGCATTGATAGGGAATGCTTTGACTGCGTCTATTATAGATTGGATATTGTATGCTTTGTTAATAGGCATGAGTGTTTGACGCAAGTCATCATCTACAGCATGTAAAGAGATAGCAAGATTAATACCCAAATCCATTGCTCCTAGTTTGGTAATCTTGGCACTGAGTCCACTTGTAGAAATAGTTTGTCTATGAGTAGCAATAGCCATACCATCAGGGTCTGCAAAAATCTCTACAGCTTTTACAACATTATCTAAGTTATCTAGTGGTTCACCCATTCCCATATAGACTATATTAAGTCGGCGGTTTGCTTCTATATCATTATCTTTTTTGACCATCAAGAGTTGAGAGACTATCTCACCAGTAGTTAAGTTACGCATAAATCCACCCTTTGCAGTCAAACAAAAAGCACAGCCCACCTTACAACCTACCTGAGAGGAGATACAAACTGTATAGCGTTCTTGATGTTTCACAGAACCATCTTCATGATACTCTTTGCCACGCATTAGCAGTAGCACAACTTCGACAGTATGTCCATCATGGAGTTCAAAGAGATATTTACGACTGCCATCTTTGCTATTTTGCACAGTCAATATTTTAAGAGGTGTAAGTGTAAACTCTGCCTCTAACTCTTCTCTTAGTGCTTTAGGAAGGTTTTGCATCTCATCAAATGAACTTGCATATTTATGATAAGTCCAACCCCATATCTGCTTCGCACGAAATGCAGGTTTAATCATTGTTGATAGTTCTTGTTTTGTATAATCTTGTAGGATTTTTTTCATTTAGTTTTCTTTCATATTATTAATGTCCACACCATTGTCGCCAGCATGGTACTCCATCACCATCACCATCCATTTTTGTATTTGGACAATGATTTATAAAGTATGTAGCCTCTTCACAAGAGGTCATCTGGCTACAATATGTTCTTCCATCACATGTATATTTAGATGAGTTACTATTAGATTTTTTCTCGTTACTGTATACAGTAGTAACAGAAATTGGTTTTACCTTTGATTCACTTTCATAGGAATCTAAAAATTTATAAAAATCTTTGTTAGGGTCTTCTTCTTGCTTTTTTTCTATAGGTACTTTATTTTGTTTAATACAATGTTGTTGAGCAACTTGTTTTTTTATAGGATTTAGACTTTGATAGTGAAGAGTCTGAGTATAAAAATACATAGAAATACCACCAATAAAAAATGCTAATAAATACTTTATAAACGAAATCATATGTAAATCCTTATTTATTTGTTGAAAATATTATATCTTATTTTCTTTTAAGCTCTACATTGACTTTAATCGCTCTTTCATATAAACACTCATCTTCTCCATCGCCTCTTTGTGATTACTTAGGAAAGTTTTATGAGCTTCTTTATCACAATAATTTGTTACAATAAATACACCACCTGCTGGTATTTGTAACTCTTGGGCTACTTTGAGGACTGCGAAGAACTCCATGTTTTCTAGCTCTATATGTTGTTTAAGATAGTGAGCTGATAGGCTAGGATCTGTGGTAATATAATTGCTTGAATTAATTACTGTTTCACGTGAAACATCATCAGCCGTAGAGACAATATTGTCTAAAGGAGTGTATGCTCCATGGGTGAAAAAGCTGTTTTCTATATTACCTGCTGTTCTTGATTCTACTATATCAAATATCTTGTGATTACCATAACTTCCTGCTGTCCCAACAAAGAGTAAAAACTCTGGAGGGTTCAGTAGACAGAGTCTAGTTAGGTTAATTGCTGTGTTTACCATTCCTATACCTATAGGGATCGCAAAATCAAACTGTTCTATATCTCCTGCACATACTATCATCTAGCGTCTCACTGGAATATTTTGCTCATGGAGATAGTGCTTAAGATCCATAATGTCTATTTCTTTGAAGTGAAATATTGACGCAGCTAGAGCAGCATCAGCATACCCTAGAGTGAAAGCTTCTTCTATATGTTTCATAGTTCCTGCACCACCACTTGCAATGATAGGAATATTTACTACTTCATTGATGCGTCTGTTAAGATCATTATCAAATCCTGCTTTAGTGCCGTCTGCATCCATAGAAGTAATGAGTAATTCACCTGCACCTCTATTATAAACCTCTTTTGCCCACTCTATAGCATCTAACCCAGTGTCATTGCGTCCACCATGGGTAAATATATGCCACTTATCATTTGATACTCTTTTGGCATCTATAGCTACAACTATACATTGAGAACCAAATCGTTTGGCTCCTTCGTTGATAAAGTCTGGGCGTTTAATTGCTGAGGAGTTGATACTTACTTTATCACAGCCTACATTGAGAAGGTTATAAATATCAGAAAGTTCTCTGATACCACCACCTACAGTCAAAGGAATAAAAACCTCTTTTGCAACTTCTCGTACAACATCTACAATAGTATCTCGTCCTTCGTGACTTGCACCAATATCAAGAAAGGTGATTTCATCAGCACCTTCTATATTATATCTCTTGGCAACTTCTACAGGATCCCCTGCATCACGCAGTCCCACAAAGTTGACACCTTTTACTACGCGTCCATCATTGACATCTAGGCACGGTATAATTCGTTTTGCAAAATAATCCATTATCATCCATCTCTTTCTATAAATATGCTAAGATTATACAAAAAATATCCAAAATAAATAATAAACCTATAAAAATGGTGATTTTGCTGGATTTAAGGCGTATTAGAGTATGATAAAAGATAACTTATCCCAGTTTGCAAACAAGCGATTTGGTCAAAATTTTTTAAAAAGTGATTATTACATCCATCAGATCATCCAATCGATGCCCAAGAACCACAATAGAGTGGTAGAGATCGGGCCTGGCTTAGGTGATTTAACAAAAGAACTCGTGAGAGTGAGAAATGTCACAGCATTTGAGGTTGATAAGAGATTATGTGAGCATCTACAAGCAGAATTTAGTGAAGCCCTAGAGACAGGGAACTTAACACTTAATTGTGGAGATGTACTTAAGCATTGGGAGGAGAAGAGCCTAGTAGATGAACCCTATCATCTCGTAGCTAATCTTCCCTACTATATAGCCACCAATATTATTTTAAAAGCATTTAAAGATCCTTATTGCCAGTCAATACTAGTAATGGTTCAAAAAGAGGTTGCAGTTAAATTTTCTGCAGAGCCTAGACAAAAAGAGTTTTCTGCTCTCTCTGTGTTGGCTCAAACTGTGGGTAAAGCACATATATGTTTTGATGTGCCTCCTGAGGCGTTTATACCTCCACCCAAAGTAACTTCCGCAGTGCTTTTGATAGAAAAAGAGAAGACAGAAGATGATAAAAATTTTGAAGTGTTTTTGCGAATTGCATTTACTCAACCACGAAAAAAATTATCCAAAAACCTGAGTGTTGCTTTTTCTAAAGATACTATTGCAGAACTATTTTCTAGCTTGGGAATTAATCCTGATACACGACCTCATGAAGCTGAGACATCTATCTATCATCACTTATATAACGCATTTAAAAAGGATATAATAGATGGACAACAATCCAAACAACCAAGCAGCAAGCGACAAAGCAAACGAAGGGCAAAATCAACGCCCGAATAATCCTAATAGACAAGGGAATCCAAATCGTAGACCTAACCCACATAGAAGTAATAATTCTGTAGAACAGGGTGCAAATACTGCACAATCAAATACTACACAAGATACTACTCGTAAACCACAACAAAATAGAAATAACAACAATAATACTAATACTAATAACAATAATAAAAACGATAAAAAAGATACGCAACAAAATCAAAATAATCGTAGACCAAATCCAAACCAAAAAAAGCCAAATCCAAATCATAAAAAGCCAAACCCAAATCATAAAAAACCAAATAATCAAAATAAAGGTGGCGGAAAAGGTCGCAAAAAGAATGCTCCTACTACTGTAAGTGATGAGATGAGAGCTTCTATTGTTAAAAATAAAGAGATTCAAGAAGCAAGAATGCATCCTTGGAGACAAATGGATATAAGCTCAAAAGGCAAAGTGCGTTTTACTCCTCTTGGTGGACTTGGTGAGATTGGTGGAAATATTGCTGTTCTTGAGACAGAAACAACAGCTATTATTATAGATGTTGGTATGAGTTTCCCTGATGAGAGTATGCATGGGGTAGATATTCTTGTACCTGACTTTAGCTATCTTCAAGTTATCAAAGACAAAATTAAAGCTATAATTATTACACATGCTCACGAAGATCATATTGGTGCAGTTCCTTATCTTTTCAAAGAGTTAAAATTTCCTATCTATGGAACACCACTAGCTTTGGCTATGATAGAAAATAAATTTAATGAACATGGTCTTCAAAAAGATACAAGTTATTTTAGATTTGTTTCAAAAAGAGAACAGTATGAAATAGGTGATCTCAAAGTAGAGTGGATGCATATGACACACTCTATTATAGATGCCTGTTCATTAGCTATAGAAACGCCAGCTGGTACAGTTATTCACACTGGTGACTTTAAGATAGATCATACACCTATTGATGGTTATACGGCAGACTTGCAGAGATTTGCTCATTATGGTGCAAAAGGAGTTCTTTGTCTTTTTAGTGATAGTACAAACTCTTATAAAGCAGGCTTTACCAAAAGTGAAGCAGTTGTGGGAAATACCTTTGATACACTCTATATGTTGGCAAAAGGTCGTATGATTATGTCTACATTCTCTTCTAATGTTCACCGTATCTATCAAGCTATGGATAGAGGTATTAAACATGGAAGAAAAATTTGTGTTATTGGTCGTTCTATGGAACGAAATGTAGAAGTAACAAGAGCATTGGGATATGTAGATATTCCAGATAAACACTTTATTGAGCCTCATGAGATTAATAAATATTCAGATAATGAAATACTTATTGTAACTACAGGTTCTCAAGGTGAAGATATGGCTGCACTCTTTAGAATGGCAACCAATGAACATAGACATATTAAGCTCAAACCAACAGATACTATTATCATCTCTGCCAAAGCAATTCCTGGAAATGAAGGTTCTGTATCAAGAATGATGAACCATATAGTAAAAACAGGGGCAACTGTTCGTTATCAAGATTTTGCAGATATTCATGTTTCAGGTCACGCAGCACAAGAAGAACAAAAGCTTATATTAAGACTCGTACAACCAAAATTCTTCTTGCCAGTACATGGTGAGTATAATCATATAGCCCAGCATGCAAAAACAGGGGTAAAGTGTGGTGTAGATGAGAGAAATATTCTTCTTATGAGTGATGGAGACCAAGTAGAGATTACGCCAAAATATCTCAAAAAAGTCAAAGCAGTAAAAACTGGTAAAACATTTATAGATAACCAAAATAATAGAGAAATCCATGATGATGTTATCATAGATAGACAAAAGCTAGCTTCTGATGGTATTGTAAATGTAATGCTACAAATTTCTAATCAAACACATACAATGATAGGAAAACCTGTAGTAACTACGCATGGTGTTATTCCTGAAAATCAGACCAAAAAGTTTACAGATGAGATTACTGTAATGATAGAAAACTTCTTACTCAATGCAAAACCAGATCAGGTTATATCTGCAAAAACTGTAGAGAATGAAGTAAGATTGATGGTACGAAAACATGTTATTCGTACTAAAAAGCTTTATCCTATTATTCTCCCTACTATTTTTTATGTATAGTAAGTTGGGCTTTGCCCAACTTTTATTAGCTCAATCTATGCTATAATCATCTTCAACCAATACAAGAAGAAGCCCATGAACCTTATACAAATCGCCCAAGAAACATTTCAGATAGAAGCACAATCCTTACTTGACGCTATAGATAATATTGATAAGAGTTTTATTGATGCCATAGAGCTTATAGAAAAAACATCTGGCAAGCTTATAGTTACAGGTGTAGGTAAATCAGGACTTGTAGGTGCCAAAATAGCAGCGACTCTCGCAAGCACTGGAACGAGTAGCTTTTTTTTACATCCAACAGAAGCTCTGCATGGTGATTTAGGAATGATAAGCTCTGGGGATACACTACTAGCAATTAGCTATAGTGGTGAGAGTGAAGAGCTTACAAAAATATTACCACATATCAAACGCTTTGATATACCACTTATTGGGCTTACAGCTGATAGTAATTCTACGCTAGGAGCCTATTCAGATGTTATTCTCTCTATAGCAGTGCAAAAAGAAGCCTGTCCTCTTGGTATTGCTCCGACTACATCTACTACACTTACTATGGCAATGGGTGATGCTTTGGCAGTGGCACTTATGCGAAAAAGAGGTTTTAGAGAAGAAGATTTTGCCTCTTTTCATCCAGGGGGATCTTTGGGTAAAAAGCTTTTTGTTAAGATAAAAGATTTGATGCGAGTGGATAACTTGCCTATTATCAATACACAAACAACGCTTAATGAAGCTATAGTAATAATGAGTGAGGGAAAGCTTGGTACAGTTCTTATCGTAGATGATAGCAAGAAGCTTGTAGCATTACTGAGTGATGGTGATTTGCGTCGTGCTTTGATGCGAGATGATTTTGATCTTGACCAAAAAGCACTTATCTATGCTAGCAAAAATCCAAAAAGCTATCAAAACTCTGAACTTCTAGCGAGTGAAGCATTAGAGATTATAGAAGATAATCGTATTCAATTATTGATTATTACTGATACCAAAGAAAATATAGTTGGAATACTTCATATTCATGATTTGGTAACAGCAGGAATAAAGAGATAAAAATTTAACAAGTAATAGCTGTAATACTCTCTACAGTAATATCTGTGTTAATATCATAGATATAGTAGTTCATCCCTACATCTATATATCCATCAGCTGTATCAAGTATATAGCTTCCACCATCACTATCATACATATTTATAGTATAGCCATCAGTATTAAAGTCCCCATAAAAGTGTTCACTACTACGATATAAATCATACCCATATCCACAATAATCCAAAGCCACAAATTCACCATAAGAGCTATACCCCTCTATAGCATACCCATAACTCAAATCCAATAAATCTACATACTGTTGAGTCTGGGTTTCTTGGGCTTGATAGTTTATTGTTTGGAGTGCTGTTTGTGCCTCTTCTTCTATAAGTTCACCTGATAAAAATTCTATAGAAATCTCTTGTTTTTTTGCAAGGATAACCGCGTCACTATCTTTTGCACCATTCATTATGGCTAAGATAAAGTTAGATTTGGCAATATTTCCAGTCTCTAACTCACTACTCCAATAGATTAAGCCACTCTCTTGTGATGATCTACTAAAGAGATTTTGGTAGATAGCATTAATAAACTCTGTTGTACTTGTTCCCTGAGGATACTTTTCTTTTGTCTCCTCTTGATCAAAGAAGCTACTAGCAATCTCTTCAATACTCAATCCACTCTCTATCCAGTACTCCAATCCTGCACTATCAGGTACTCTATCAAAGGTAGCTGTATAGATATTACTCACTTGCTCTTGACTTACAAAAGCTTGGGCTGTAATGCTAGAGAGGCTTATAACTGTAGCAATAACAAGAGGTTTAAGAGAGTTCATTGGATTATCCTTGTAAGTATTGATTTTAATAAATTATATCTAAAGCTTCATTAATCTAATTTAATTTTTCTTTATGCCTAGCAATACAAAAAGAGCTACACTATAGTAAAGCTATGGTACACTACTATCAAATCACAATTAAGAAGTAAAAATGAGACTTAATAAATTTATATCACATAACAGTAAATATTCACGACGAGAAGCAGATACCCTTATAGAAGAGGGCGAGGTAACAATCAACCGTAAAGTTGTCCAAGACTTTGGTTTTATGGTACACGAAGAAGATTTTGTAGCAGTAAAAGGCAGAGCAGTCAAAAAACGAGCAGAGCTAACAGTGATTGCTTATAACAAACCAAAAGGTGTTTTAGTTACAAAAAAAGATGATAGAGATAGAACAACAATTTATCATAAACTCCCTGGGAAATTTAGACACTTTATCCCTGTAGGAAGACTAGATTATGCCTCTGAAGGTCTAATTATCCTAACAGATTCTCCATCAGTTGCAGATAGACTTATGACAAGTAATCTCTCCAGAACTTATAACCTCAAAATTGATAAACCTTTGAGTCCAGAGATGATGAGTGCTATGAAGGATGGTCTTGTGCTTAATGATGCTCGTGCAGGTGCGCATGCTTCTAGCAAAATCACTTCTATGGAATTTGCTCCTTTTGATAATTTTGAATTGCGTGCAGAAGGTTCTACTTATACCAAAATCCGTGTAACCATCAGCGAAGGGAAAAACCGAGAGCTAAGACGATTTTTTGCCCACTTTGGTGCTACAATTCTTGACCTTAAAAGAATAGCCTTTGGAGAGATAGAACTCAATAATCTCCCCACAAATAAAACGCGTTATTACACAAGACGAGAATACAGCGACCTTTATGATTATCTTAAAAAAGTAACAAAATCAGAATTAAGACAAGAAGAAAAAGCCAAAGAAAAACTCAAAGAAGAGTATGAAGATAAAAAAAGAAAAGCAAAAATAGAACGAAAAAGAGAAGCAAGAAAACTAGCAAAAAAAGAGAAGAAGAATAAATAATCTTTGCTAGATAATATGCTATAATCTCCAAAAAAATAAAGTGAATACTCTTATGTCAAAAAAACTCCATCTTGTAAGCCTTGGCTGTACAAAAAATCTTGTTGATAGTGAAGTGATGCTTGGTCGCCTGCGTGATTATGAGGTGATTGATGATGCAACTATTGCTGATGTTATTATAGTCAATACTTGTGGTTTTATAGAAGCTGCCAAAGAAGAGAGTATTAATACTGTTCTTAACCTACACGAAGAACGAAAAGCAAGCTCTATCTTGGTGATGAGTGGATGTTTGAGTGAGCGATACAAAGAAGAACTGCAAGAGCAGATGAGTGAGATTGATATTTTTACAGGTGTAGGCGATTATGAAAAGATAGATGAGCTTATTGCTACAAGACAAAGTACTTTTAGTCCTGAAGTCTATTTGGCAAGTGATACAGCTGAGAGAGTTATTACAGGCTCTTCCTATCATGCATATATCAAAATAGCAGAAGGATGTAATCAAAGCTGTTCTTTTTGTGCTATTCCTAGCTTCAAGGGGAAACTCCACTCACGAAGTCTTATGTCTATTGAAAAAGAGGTAAAAAGTCTTGTGGCTAAGGGCTATTATGATTTCTCTTTTATCTCTCAGGATAGTTCTAGTTTCGGTCGAGATATGCAACTAGCAGATGGTTTGGTAGAGCTTATCAAAACTATAGAAGCTATCGAGGGAGTGGGAAGTGCTAGAATACTGTATCTTTATCCTAGTACCACTTCTTTTGCTCTTATTGACGCTATTTCTGATTCTTCCACTTTTGAGAGCTATTATGATATGCCTATTCAGCATATTGATGATAATGTTCTTAAAGTGATGAAACGAGGCTTTGGCGAAATAAAAACTATGGAACTGCTAAACTATATGAAAAGCAAACCAAACTCTTTTGTAAGAACTTCTGTAATTGCTGGACATCCTGGTGAGGATAATCAGAGTTTTGAAAAATTATGTGAATTTATGAAAGAGTTTGATTTTGATAGATTTAATACTTTTAATTTCTCTAATGAAGAGACTACCTCAGCATATAATATGGAACAAATAGACGAAGATATTATTAATCAAAGAGCAGATATTTTGGGTGAAATTGCCGAAAGTTCTACTTTGAATTCACTTGAAAATATGGTAGGTAAAGAGCTAACTATAGTTATAGATGGAGAGAGTGATGAGCATGAATATCTGCTTACTGCTAGACCTCTTTTGTGGGCTGTAGAGATAGATGGAGAGATTTTGATTAATGATACAAATGATTTACCTATAGAGTATGGTAAACGATACAGTGCAAAAATCACA